>JBCDBL010000004.1:0-62684 GCA_039183635.1 Pseudomonadota bacterium | reverse complement strand
TGGAGAAAACCGGCGTCCGGGATGACCAGATATATTTATGAACCTCAACAAGCCTTAGATTGCCGGACTATTATTCGTGCGCATTTTGTATCGATACGATAACACGCCATCCCAGCGAAAGCTGGGATGTGAGAGGCGGCATACTCCGAGCAAGCGGCCCTTGTATCCTGACGTTTGTCAGGATGACGATGACCCTTGTTAAAAATTATGCGTACGAATAAAAGTCCGAAACTCTAAAGCCTTTCCAGGCCAAGTGTGTACGGTTGGCCGTCCGGAAATGCGAAAAAAACAAAGACTTAAAGCGTCTGCTTGATTCCGATTGAAGAAGAGACGCTTTAGATTTTTGTTTTGACGGTCGAACACTTGTTCGACCTTTTGCGAAAAAACCGGTATCCGCTTTTGCGCGATACGCTCTAGAAAGAGCTGACGTCATAAGAGCCAAAAACAAAAAGGGCCTCAAACTCCATTAAAGAGTAAGAGGCCCTACAAGCGCGCGGCGGACACCGCGCAACTGTTAGAATGATTTTCGCAAAGTTGCGCGTATTGTACGGGGCTGAGTGACAAAATTCTCGTCCAAAGAAGCGCCTGGAGGAATTACGCCGCCATTTCCTGAGACAAGGATGTCGTAAAAATTTGTACCAACCACTTCGATGTTATTTGTAATGTTGCTTACGCGAACATCAAAGGACCAATCTTCATCACGAATTCCAACGCCAAGGCCGGCAATGCCGTATTTGCCGAGTGTGCCGAGGTCTTGGGCTTGGCCGTTGGATAATCCGATCGTGAACTCTCCGGTATACGAATAATCCCCTGAGATATAGGCTTCAAGGCTATCGCTAATGGGGTGCACGTATTCGCCGCCAATGCTAACGGTGAAATCAGGCGTATAGGGCAGCGGCGCTCCTTCGGGAATAGCGTCACTCGGATCGCCGTTAGTTGGTGTTTGGTCAATAGCGGATTCCAACTGTGCGTCGATGTAATTGCCGCCAGCGAACACAGAAAACTGATCTGTGATTTGTGCAAAAACTTCAGCTTCAAATCCAACAGTCGAAGCCGATCCAACATTGTCGACGTACCCAAGGCCAATAACTGGGTCGAGCACTATGACTTGAAGGTCGGTATAATCGTTATAGAAAACCGAAGTATTGAAGACGATGTCACCGTCATTAAAAGTCGATTTAAAGCCTAATTCATAGGTCGCTACGCGGTCTTCATCGTAGGTTGCAAGTCCGTCAACGGCGGCGGCCGCCTCCTCTGGTGATAAGCCTGTTGTAATCAGCGTGCTTTCAATGAAGCCAAGCGTAACCGCCGCATTGATATTTCCGTTCCGGGCGCCCGTGGAATACTGGAAGTAGGTCAGAATATCATCGGAAATCTGATACTCGATCGCTGCTTTGGGCAGGAACGTTTGAAGCTCCACTGTCTGATCGACTTCAGCAAGCGGAGCGAAGCCGCTTACCGTCTGTGGCAGGACAAGTGGTGCGAGGGCGTCAGGCAGCACAGAAGGGTCCAAAAGCTGGAAGGCGCCAAGGGAAAGGCTTGGTAAAAAGAAATCTGATGCTGTTTGGCGAACATCAATACTCTCATTGTGGTATCGAACACCCGCCCTAAGGGTTAATTGGTCGGTAACATCGTAATCAAATTCGACGAAACCCGAAATTTGTTCACCCGCATTACCGAGGTTGTTGCCGGCGAATGGATCACTCGCGACTAAGGCGCTGCCTTCCGATAGGCTTGTGGATGGAAAAAAGCCGGCGGGAGAGGGGACCCTGAAATCGCCCACACCTGGTACTGTTAAAAGATCAACAGTGATGCCAGTCGGCAGCAAAGGAAGTTGTTCCGACTGCACATCTGCATCGGTAAGCTTAAACGTATAATCCCGGTAAAATACGCCGGCGGTGAAATTCAGCGGACCCGAAAAATCGGAGACGAACCGCAATTCCTCTGAGAATTGCTCGTACTCCAATGTTTCGGTCGAAAATGAATCGACCAAAAAGGGATCTGCGGTTGGCGGCGCTCCCGTCAATCCGCTCGCAATGAGGGTTGGATTGGTTGAAAAGAAGGAAAAACTCGCCGTGCTTATTGGGTCGTAAATGAATCTCGACCGGCTTCTGTTGACATATGACGTAATTGACGTGATCGCCACATCTCCGAGATCATATGTTACGTTTCCAGAAACAATATAGTGATCGTCTTCAACGAGGTTGTTGCTCAACGGTTGTGTTGTCTCCAGACGTTCCGGGTCGCCGGTTACGGCGCCAAAGGCGCCGACATCTGAGTAATCGACAATCCCTAACAAACGCACAGAAAGTCCTTCGAGCGGTTTGGCGAGAAGAACGCCGCGGAAATTGTAAGCTTCGAAATCATTGACGTCATCAAGACCGTCAACAACATCGACATACCCGTCTTGAGCGTAACGCCCGCCGGACAGGCGAATGGCCACCACGTCGGTTATGAGCGGCACGTTTATGGCCGCGCGTGCGCCGCCCTCGACGCCTCCGTCTTGAATGGAGTTCAGCTCAACCTCAGCGCTCCCTCCGAATTCGGAAAGATCAGGATCCGCGGTAACATAACGGATGGCGCCGCCGAGGGCGCCTTCGCCAAACAGTGTGCCTTGCGGGCCGCGCAAAACCTCAACCCGTTGAAGATCGTAAAAACGCACGTCAATTTGGGCGCCGCCCACGGTGTTGATCGGCACGTCGTCAATGTAATTGCCGGTTGGAAGCGGCGTCGGCTGAAGGTCTTGCGTCGTTAAAAACCGCGTCACGCCACGAATGGATATCTCGTTTCTGTTCGGGCCGCGCTCTTGAACATTAAGACTCGGTGTTGCTCGCACGAGTTCAGGGATGCCCTCAATGCCCCGGTCATCCAATTCCTGTTGTCCGAAGGCGCGAATGGACGCTCCAACATCCTGGATGCTCTCTTCGCGAAATCGAGACGTCACAATAATTTCATCGCGTGCGTCAACGGACGTATCAGGTCCGTCCTGCGCCATGGCCGGCGCGGCGCAGAAGCCGGTGATAATCGATCCAGCTAACAATGAACGTTTAATTTTTCTGATTTTCATGATTTTACTCCCCTCGTATGCCAATACCGTCATTTTCGATTCTGCAAAAAAAATGGCATGGAACCAGGTTTTATACAACTATGTATTCTTTAAATCGTTATAATACATTGCATTGTTGCAGCAATGTCACCATAAAATACAGTTATGACTAAAATGTAGAGTGATCGGCTGAGGGCGCAGGCCTTTTAAGGTGTGTGCAGTGCAAGACAGCCATTGTCTTCCAAATTATCCGGCGCCATCGGTGGTTTTGATCGCCGTTTTTGCGGGGATCGGTCATCGGTTTTCTTGTTAGCCGCGGTCGGGTGTCGTGATTATACGACCTGGCGCAGGGCTAACTGTGCTGTTTCAACAGGTCATTCATCCGGTCCCCCTCACGAGATTTGAGGCTTGGTAACTCCAATCTCCACGGACAGGACCGAATAGACGGCCTGTTGAAACAGCATATCTGTGGCCAAGCGATAGGTCAGGTCCATTTGCGCGCTTGTTGTTCGACCGCTTCGAGGTAACGACGTCCACAAATAATACGCATATATATAGGAGTATTCTTCACGCGTTCAGCCTTGCTCTGGCGCAAATGGTAGCCGAGACTGTAGTAACCCATCTGATTAAAATAGAGAGAGTTCGCCCGTATCGTCGCTTCTTGTTCGTCGCACCCCAACGCCAGGAACAAGGTTGTCATTTTGCTGATCCGTTCTGCGTCAACCTTATCGACTGTGCGGTTGACGTGTGAATCGATGCGCGCCCATTCGCGAACAGCCATTTCGAAGGCCGGGGAGAATTTCTTTTCCGCAATAAGATGATCGGCCAGAGCGTCAAAAGCTGCAACGGCGTCAAGGGGCGTATCCAGGATGGTTAGATCGGGCAAGAACCGATTGGTCGTCGCCCAGTGTTTGACAAGGCGATTGAGAAGGTCCTTATGATTTTTAAAATGGTGATAAAATCCGCCTCTTGTCACGCCGAGCGATTTTGCAAGCCGATCAATTTTGACGCCGGTGAAGCCTTCATCAATAAGCGCTTGCTTTGCTGTCTCAAGCCATGTTTCGGCCGGGATTTTGACGGTGTTGGGCATACGCCTTCATTATATACATAATTGCTAGTTCTGTATGTTTTAAGCTGCCCAAGCAGATACTGCAACTATAAAGTTCAATAGTGTATGGTAAATACATTGTGGCGCGGGCTTCATAGTTTGTTTGAAACCGCCGGGGCGCGGAAGAAACCTCGCGTGCATGTCGGCACTCTCAGCGCCAAACGGATGCGATAATCGACATGCGTGCTCATAATAGATACACTGGTGTATGTTTAGCGCAATTGGCAGCCGTCAGGCGGGGTGGCGATTGCAGGCGCATGGCGGCGTTCGGGAGCGGAAAAATCTATGAAGATCACGCGGTCGGCTGAAGTCAACGCCAAGATGTCTGCAAGAATCAGGAACTCAAGCGCGCCTGCGCTTTCGTCTCCGTTCGGCGGCCCGCGTAACGTTTGCGAAAATCGCCGCGCAACACTGAAGACATAGAAAATCTGGTTGGAGAAGCACGTCATGGCGGAAAGTCAAGCAAGTACAGGCGAATTGAAGGGCGCTTTGTCGCCGTTTCATATTTTCTCTTTAGCATTCGGGGCCATCGTGGGGGTTGGGTGGATCGTGCTCCTCGGCCAATGGTTAGACGACGCCGGCCCAATAGGCGCTATTCTTGCCTTTGTCGCCGGAGGCGTAATCGTCGGCCTTATTGCGCCGGCCTATATCTATGCCGCTCAAAAATTACCCTTCACCGGCGGAGAAGTCATATTCGTCTACGAAGCGCTTGGGCGTACGCTTGGATTTTTTGTAAGCTGGGCTTTGTTATACACAACCATTGCGATTTGCGCTTTCGAAGCCATTTCCATCAGCTGGATCTTGGGGGCCCTGTTTCCCTGGATTGAAGGGCCCGTGCTTTATACCCTGTTTGGACAAGACGTGCGCACAGGCTCTCTCTTGATCGGCATTGCGTTTACGATCGCGTTTGCGCTGATACATATAAGAGGAACACAGATCGTTACGTTCGTACAGGATGCGATGATATATATATTCGTCATCGCATGCATTATTTTCATAGCAGCGGGTTTTTTATTTGGTAGTACGGATTACCTCGAGCCCGCGCTTGTTGTAAATTCAGAGGGGTGGAAATGGGCTGGCGTGGTTTCAGTTTTCGCCGTGGCTCCGGTATTTTATTGCGGGTTTAACTTCGCCGTCCAGGCGATGGGGGAACGTGCGCCGAACGTTTCGGTTAAATCTGTCGGCATTGCGCTCCTGTGCGCCATAGCTGCATCGGGGGTCTTCTACGCGTTGGTTATTTTCTCAGCCGCCTTGGCCGCGCCGCGCGACGTCATCGTCGGGGCCGACTTGCCCACCGCCGCCGCCTTTGAAGCGGTTTTCCAGTCAAAGGCGCTATCAAATCTGGTTTTGATTTCCGGTTTGCTGGGGTTGCTGACAGCCTGGAACAGTTTGATTTTCGCAAGTGCAAGGATGATTTTTGTATTGTCTAAACGGGGGGAACTGCCTGCGGTTCTTTCGCACACTCACCCGAAGCATGGGACGCCAGACAGCGCGGTCCTGTGGATCACGATTTTTACGATCGTCGGTACTATCGGCGGTTCGGGCGCTATTGGCTACATCATTGGGTCAGCCAGCATCACCATTGCCTTCGCATACGTTACAGTTGCGATAGCATCAATTTACTTGTGGCGTAGAGATAGCAATCTGACAGGCCATATCATACGAGCTGTTTCGCTGATCGCTGCGCTGTTTCTATTTGCCGTCACGCTTCTTGAGCCCTTTCTTGCACGGCCCGAATGGCACGTCCCCGTTCCTCTGGCGGTTTTGGGGCTATGGTTAGCCATTGGCTTAATTGTAATGCGTCAGCGCAAGCCCTCCAATGTCAATGCGGTTGAGGCGTAGGACACGGGTCTCGTTTAATCGGATGCACATGGGCGCGCTCTAAATCTTTGTTTTGACGGTCGAACACGTGTTCGACCTTTTGCGCAAAAACCGGCATCCGCTTTTGCGCGACACGCTCTGGCTTACCATCAGGAGCAGGATAAATTATATTATTGACCGGTTGCGGCAACAAAAACGTTTGTTATCGAGGGGGGCGAGGGCGTTGGGCGCCGCAAGAAGAAAAGCGGATCAGGGGCTGTTGAATCTTCTTGCTGTTATGAACAGTGATACACGATTGCACTTTATGCTCGTCAATGAGCGGGTTGGCTGTAGAAAGAGCAATGGCCACGGATTGAGGTTCGACGTCCCCGTTAGGCCAGCGATCGGCTTTGCGCTCTCATTCTTGGCTGCGTTCAGCTGGCGGAGCCTAAGTTCTTCGCTTTTTAACTGTGTCAGGACGAAGCGTGTCGCCCCAGAGTATGTCTATATAAATTGGCGCAAGCTGAATACGTCTTTTTCTCGTTTCTTTTATCCCCAAGACGTAATAGCCAATCTGTTGGGTAAACGCGATGCGCGCCCTTACAAGAGCGACATTGTCGTCATAGCCTAAACTGAGAAACATATTTCGAAGCGCCGAAATACGCATTTCGTCGACTTCACGAACCGTTTTTGCGACCTTTTTTGAAAAACGCGCCCAATCTCTGACAGCTAAATCAAATGCTGGATCAATATCTTTATCGTGGATCCACATATCGATCAGCGCTTCTAACTCTTCCAATCCATCTGCGGGTATCTCTGAAATCGCATGTTCATAAGCCTTGATGCTGACGCTACGCCATTCGCAAAGCAGTGCATCAAGCAAGTCTTGTCTGTTCTTATAATGAATATAAAAACTGTTCCTTGATGCTTTGAGCGAGGCCGCCAATGCATTGACATTTACAGCAGAAATACCGCCTTTTTTGATTGCTGTTATCGCTTCAAAAACCCAAGCGTGTTTGCCGATTCGTCTTCCTTTTCCCATGCGCGGTCCATCGGCTTTAATAGGTTTAACACTCATCTTTTGCTTACCTTGTTCTCGCGATTTTCTGGTTTCGCTTCCTACGAAAGATGCGTCGATATAGAACAATTCCCATTCAATCTGAATCGCAGAATTGCTCTAAGCCTTTGTTGTGTCGCATGTTCTCGCGACCAAGCGTTGGTCGCTTCTTCGGAAAACGCCCTAGAGTCTGTTGACTAGTCTTTCATGAGAAATTTTATGAGAGGCGAGAGCGCAAGCATGACCGCACCGGACCCCAAGCCGATCATTGATAGCGTTCTGTATACGTTTAGATACCTTTCCTTGGCTGCGACTACATCGGTGACTTGCCCGGCAACAGTCTCAACGCCAGCCAAGCCCGCTATCACGCCGCCTGCAAAGTTTGAGAAACCGAGAAACAAAAACCAAGCCCCGACTGTCAGCCCAATAATTCGCGGTGGCGAGAGCCTTGTAACCATCGATAACCCAACTGGACCTATAAAGAGCTCAGCAATGGTGATGATGAGATAGACGAGCACTACGCTATAAACCGGTATAAGCGCTGAAGAGGACGCGTCATGCGCAATGGCGAACGTAAGCGGCAGGAACGCTAGCCCAGATCCCATGATGCCAAGCGCATATTTAACCGGTCCAGACGGATCTCTGTTTCGAGCGCCCAAATAAGACCACAACGAGGCAAAAATCGGCGCAAACAGAAAAATAAAAAGCGGATTTAGTGACAGAAAAAGCGGCGTAGGCAATGACCAGCTAAACAATGATCGATCAACAAGCCGATCCGTAAAGAGGTTAAGCGACGAACCGGATTGTTCCAGCATCGCCCATAAGGGGATCTGCGCGACGGTAAAGTAAATGGCTGCCAGCATTTTGTTCCGGCTTTTCCCGCTTTCCTTGTTTACTGCATAGTAAATAAGAAAAAAAACAACCATCAAGGCTAAAGATATAATGAAATACTCATTAATGAGATGGGCGTTCATTATTATTAGAGCCGATCCGAAAACAATAAAAAGGCCTGTGGCATAGCAAAAATTTTCTAAAGATATTGGCCCGAATACTTTTTTTCCAAGACATTCGGGGTCGCGGGGATCGCCAATGCCACGCAAGTATTTTTCCCCCCAAAGAAAAACGCATACGCCGAGCACCATGCCGATGCCAGCGAGACCAAAGCCATATTTCCAACCATATTTTACGCCCAATACGCCACATGTGAGCGTGGATAAAAAAGCGCCCATGTTGACGCCCATATAAAATAGGGTGAATGCCGATTCTCGGCGTGGGTCGTCATGGTCGTAAAGCGCTCCGACCATCGAGGTAATGTTTGGCTTAAGAAACCCCACGCCCGCAATGATGAACGAGAGCGATAAATACAAACACCAGACAAAAATGGTCTGTCGCTCGATGCGAATATCTTCTTTGCCAAGTGCTATTTGCTGGGGGAGTCGCACACTTTCGGGTTCCGCGATAATGAGCTGATCGCCAGAAGCGTTAAACCTTGCTGCTGAAACACCATTGTCTGATGTAACGAGCAGCGTGGCGCCTGCGCCCCGATTGTCATAGGTCAGCTCATATGTCTTTGCGTCGTAAGTAAAAATATTTTTAGAGCCGCTTCCTTCAAAGGTCATTCCGAAATGGCCAATGATTAGCAATATTGACCCAAAAACTATCGCCTTGCGCTGGCCTAGGTATCGGTCGGAAAGCACGCCGCCTACGATTGACAACGCAAAAACCAAAGCTGTGTATGCGCCATACATGGTTGCTGAGCGTTGATCCGAGAACAGAAAGTGCTGTGTGAGGTAAAGTATGAGGAGGCTGCGCATTCCATAATAGGAAAACCGTTCCCACGCTTCCGTGAAAAACAGAATCGCTAATCCAGTGGGGTGCCCCATAAAGGTAGAAGTGCTTATTTTCGCGGCGTCTTTTTTCATAGAAGCTCCTCTGGCCGGCAGGGCTCGCGCGTGATGATGTCATTATCTTTGCCAATGATGGGTGCAATTTGTAATGCTGGCATCGACGGTCACGCGTCACTGACATTGACACATATGTACTTGTGTCTATGATCATAGGAATATTTGGAGATCAAACAATATCCTTTCTGGCGGGGCGGGGATTTAGCAGTGTCAGTTAAAAATCAGGATCGCGTAGATGTTCAGTACGGCTTGTTTTTGGCTGAACGGTGTTTGTAGATTCGATGCCGGACAGACTGATTCAATTGCATCAAGCGAAAAGTACAGACCGAATGTGCCGTGACTTTAGTAACGCTTCGATATTCAAACGTTCTGTTTGAGAGTTCTGCGACATATGTGAAATTCTAACAACAGCCTGGTCATTAAGGGGGGCAAAGGTCGATAGCGCGGAAGCATTCAATCGCGAACGCCCCTTTTTGATGGCGAACGCAAAACAAGCTGGCGGCTTGGGGGGGGGCTCGTATGGGTGCGGACGTATGGGGTGGTCGGTAACCACATCCGATAATGGGCGTCAATTAGGTTGTTACAGCCCGTCAGCCAACCTGAAGAAGCCGGAGCACTATATCATCCGACGAGAGTTGGTTGGAGAACGGATCACAGATATAAAGGCGAAAGATGACAGATCATAAAACGAGAAAGAAACGGGCTCGGGAATTGGGATTGCCCTTTCCTGGCGTAACAGGTCCTGCAAACGCCATTACAGATGTTGGCGGAGTGAAGGTAGGATACAAAACTCTTATTGAAGGTGATGGACCGCTTGTTGTTGGCGAAGGCCCAGTTCGAACAGGCGTCACGGCGATTCTTCCAAGAGGCCATGCGAAGCAGCTTTCGCCCGTTTGGGCAGGTATGGAGAATTTCAACGGAAATGGTGAGCTGACCGGTTCGCATTGGGTCCAACAGGCAGGGTACTTTTACGGGCCGATTTGCATCACCAACAGCCACTCTGTTGGCGCTGTTCACGAAGGCGTTATTCGTTGGGTTACTGAGAAGTATTACGAAGAGGTCAAAGAGCTTTTCTGGATACTGCCCGTCGTTGGCGAAACCTTTGACGGTATTCTCAATGACATAAATGGCTTCCACGTTCGGCCAGAACACGCCATTGAAGCGATCTCGTCGGCAAAATCCGGCCCTATTGCCGAGGGTAATGTCGGCGGTGGAACAGGAATGCGGTGCTATGCCCACAAAGGAGGCAACGGAACGAGTTCACGCCGCCTTCAGATCGGTGCAAATGAGTATACGGTAGGGGCGTTCGTGCAGGCGAATTTTGGGCGTCTTGAAGATCTAACCGTGCTGGGCGCTCCTATCGGCCGAGAACTGGCGGCTGAGAGCAGTACAAGCGCCGCCAATCTTGGCGCTGGTCACGGTTCGATTATCGTCGTCATCGCCACTGATATCCCGCTTGGGCCGAAACAACTTGATCGGATGGCGAAGCGCGTGACCTTGGGACTCGGTCGAACCGGAACACCAGGTCAGCAACAGTCCGGTGACGTTTTTATCGCTTTTTCAACAGCCGAACAGACGATTGCGCCGAAGCCTTCAAACGCTTTGGTTACCCCGACCATAAAAGATGATGAAGAACCATTTGATACGTTAACCTGTCTTGTCGAAGAGCAAATGACGCCCGTTTTTGAAGCTGTCGTCCAATCAACTGAGGAAGCAATTATCAATGCGATGATAGCTGCAGAGGATATGACGGGGCGCGATGGTAACTTCCTGCCTGCGCTTGATCAGAGTCGACTTATGACTTTGATAAAAAAATATGCAATAATTTAGTCAGTATACTATTTTTCGATAGGGGGCTGTGGGGGTGATTTCCATTTATCGGAGAAACCCTCCGTCTTCATTTGAGCGCCTTCTACGTATCACTACAAAACATGACCTGATCTCCGGGAAAAGAAAGCCCTGCCCATAACGTTTTCAGGCTTTCCTTTCCGCAGATCAGGTCATGTTGATTTTATCGAATAGAGGTTGGGGGACTGCGTGGGTTCGCCGCCGTTATGCTCTTTGGCGGTGCGGGAAGCGCACTGCGATTGCACAAATTCGCGACTCTGAACCGCAGTGTTGTCCATTCCATTCTTTTGCATTCGAGGCGTTTTAACCAACCAGACGCGCATTTGCGTGCAACATGACCGGAGGTCGGCAAAGCTGTGTCTTTTTCTGAATATAGCGAGTACGACGCGTTTGGTTTACGCGCCCTGATAGGGGCGAGAGAGGTCAGCATATCAGAGGTCGCGGTTGCGGCGTTTGAGCGTATTGCACAACTGAACCCGCTGTTAAATGCGATAGTGGATACGTTTGACGACCTGGTTGATCAACAGGTTAAGGTTTTAAGTTGCAATAGAGATGCTGAACACTTTCCGTTGCTTGGGGTTCCTGTTGTTGTAAAAGACTGCGTTGCTGGCGTCTGCGGCGTATCGCAGAAATTCGGTACACGATTGACGCGCGCATTCACAGCGGAACGCGATGAAGAAATTATACGCCGCTACAGGCAAGCTGGAGCTGTTTTCATCGGGCAAACAAATGTCCCAGAATTTTCTTCCTCGATCACAACTGAATCCGTCTTGTATGGAGTTTGCTCTAACCCGTGGGATCTTACGCGCACGGTGGGCGGTTCAAGCGGTGGGGCGGCGTGCTCTGTTGCGGCTTGCATGGCGCCTGTCGCGACGGCGAATGATAGCGCTGGATCTATCCGCATACCGGCGTCGTGCACTGGTGTTTTTGGGTTTAAACCAAGTCGGGGCCGCACGCCAAACGGCCCGGATGTGTCTGAAATCTGGAACGGCCTTTTCGTGCAGCATGTGCTGACCAGAAGCGTTCGTGATAGCGCTGTCTTTCTGGATGTTGCTCATGGAAGCGATGACGGCGCGCCCTATGCCGCGCCGCATTTTGAAGGAACGTACCTTGCTGAAGCCGGCAAGGACCCGGAACGTTTAAAAATTGCGTTCAGTCTACAGCCCATAAATGGAGTTCCGGTGGAGGACGCTTGCAAAGCCGTTGTTTTGGATACGGCCGAGCTTTTATCGGACTTGGGCCACACCATTGTGGAAGACCAGCCGGCGTTGGAAGCCGGGCGGTATTTTGAGGTTTTAGAGAACCTGATTTGCGTCAATCTCGCCTACGAGTTTCAAAGACACGCCATGCATCAAAACACTGAGATTTCAGCCGAAACGGTGGAAGCCTGCCATTTGAAAATGATCCGCATTGGCGAGCAGCTCCCAGCGACAGCCCTAATGGAATTTTATACCCTCAAAGCGCATTGCGAGCGTCAGATGGGGCGCTTCTTTAAGACCTATGATGCGTTCCTTACGCCAACTTTGGCCAAGGCGCCTGTTTCGCATGGTTTTCTGAACGCCAACAGTTCAAACCTTAGGGCGTATTTGGATCGGTTTTGGGCCTTTTCCCCATTTACGACGCTGGCGAATATATCGGGTGCCCCTTCAATGAGCGTGCCTCTCTTTCATAATAGCGAAGGGGTTCCGATTGGCTCTATGCTGACAGCTGCATTCGGGCGGGATGAAAAATTGTTCAGTCTTGCGGGTCAATTGGAAAGGGCATTGCCATGGAAAGGACGAAAGCCGCCGTTGGATACGTTTTTAGGCGGGGTTGAGACGTCTTGCGCCCAGTAAAAACAGGACAATTGAAGTCATGAAAGCGACCATAACGCCGACTAAAAGTATCGATGGGCCCGACTTTGCATAAACGATGCCTCCAAGGACCGGGCCGAGAGATAAACAACCAAGTTGCAAAATGAGTGAAACGACGGCAATGGAGCCGTCTTTGTCGAAACCCGACAGGGCGCCCATCTGAAACGGAAAAACAAAGTTCAGTGAAAAGATAAATAAAGACGCGCCTATCATAAACCCCCAAACCGCACCCGCCTGAACCAGAAAAATAAGGCTTACCGTATGAAGGAGCGTACCGATTACCAATAAAACCATCCGGTGAAAAAACGGCTGCGTCATCATAACCGCCAGCGGCCCTAAAATTCCGATAAGTGACGCCATGCCTAGGGTTTTGCCAACTTCAGTTACGGAAAGTTCTGCGTTTTGTCCAATCGGGTCCAAAAAAGCCCAGATGGCGGCGAAGCCTAAAAAATAGATACTGAGGCCTATAAGTGAGATAACAGCGCCTGCCGATAGAGGGGAGGCGCCTGGAGCCGCCCCTATAGAAATCGCTGTATGTTCTTCAATAGACGTGCCGTTCTCTACGTCCTTCCGGCTCACAGGAAAGAATGGCGTAAGGGCTAATAGGCTGATGCTAAGACAGGTCAGAACAATGAATATGACGCCGATATCAAATATCTGCACAAGGTAAGTGAACGAAGATATGCTCAAAGCCTGCGTTATAAGCTGACCGAACGTATAAAACCCGAAATTGCGATCCGGGTTGGTGGAGGCGTATAACGCGGAGAAGACGAGGGCGACGATCAGGCCGTTGCCAACACCGGCAACGCCGCGCGATATGATAAGGCTTAGAAATTCGGTGCTGAAAAGGGACAGGGCGCTGCCGCTGGCGGAGATCGCAATGGCGCTTACCAATATTCTGCGCCAATTCATTTTCCGTTGAATAAATAGCGCAATAACACAACCTATTGTACACCCGCCAAGATCAGCTGCGGCCAAAACACCGCTTTGCTGAAGGCTAAGGGCAAGGGTTTCGCTCAGTCTTGCGACAAATACAGGCAAGGCGCCGAGGGTTAGCGTGGCGATGACGCCGCTCAGAACGACGCTAAAAAGTTGCATGGCGTGTTTGTCTATGCACCAATTATTCTCAAGTCATAAGGCTCGATACAGCACCGAAACTATGGATCAGCTTAAGTCACCGTCACGCCATGGGCAGGTGGTAAAACAACACCAAGCGCTCACAAAAAGTCATCACTGTTACGTGTCGTATTTAGGCTAAAAAGCGTTTCTTTTTCTTTTGAAAGTTTAACCGACCGCTCATGCATCATCGAAACGCTTCTTTTCACAATCACATTGAAGGTATCGGTGATTTTCTTTTCGTTCCGTATGACAATGAGAATGATGCTGAAATCATTCATCCATGGGTCAATATGGACTATGCCAAGTTCTGGATGCTGGGTGATTCCTCCCTTGAGGATGTTAAAGCAGAGTATCGTAAAATTATGGAGCAGAGCGGGACCTCTGTGTTTCTGGGCTATCTTGAAGAAAAACCGGTTTTCTTAACAGAAATATATAATCCAGCATATGCGGAAATTATGGAGCATTATGAGTACGCCCCTCGCGATATAGGCATGCATGTTCTTGTTGCGCCGCCCGATAAGCCAATACGGCATTTCACCCGTGGGGTTTTCATAAGTATAATGAAGTTTATCTTTGCAGCACATAGCGCTGAGCGTGTGATCGTGGATCCAGATACGGAAAACCACAAGATCCATAAATTGAATGAAGACGCTGGCTTTCGCGTTCTAAAAGATAAAGTAACGCTTTCAAACAAAACCTCGCGCCTTGAATGCTGCACGCGATACGATTTTGAACACTCTAAAATGATGACGTCGTTGTCAGGGGTCTAAAGCGTCTCTTCTTCCATGGGAATCAGGCAGACGCTTTAAGTCTTTGTTTTTTTCGCATTTCCGGACGGCCAACCGTACACACTTGACCTGGAAATGCTTTAAAATGGTCCCTTATAAATACTCCGGGTCTTATTGATATATTCGGTAAGCGCGCAGCTTGCAAAAATACAATCAACTTCTGCAAGAGCGTGGTAGAGTTCTATGTCAATCAGCTATATCTGGCGGCGTAACGCTATCAATAATTTCGCGAAACATGGCGAATGTCTCCAGTTCGCGATAGGCTTTGGGACTGTCTTCGCTTGCGTAGTAGCGATTGCAGGATAGTTTTATAATCACCATACCGTTCTTTGGGCTGACGTACATGAATTGGTTATAGATACCGATGCCGGTAAAATCGCCGCTTTCGCTGTCGGGCGTCCACCATTGATAACCGTATCCCAAACTGTGGTCAGAGAGCGGGTTATCCCCGGGTTGAAGGTGGGGGGCGTCGGGCGTAACGGAAGCCGCCACCCAATCGGCCGGCAGAATTTGTATTCCACGCCATGCGCCGCCGAGCCGATATAACTCGGCGAATTTCGCAAAATCTCGCGCTGTAGCGTTTAAACCGCCAAGGCCTAATTCACGCCCATGGCGGTCCGTAATCCAAAACCCGTCATGCTCGGCGCCCAGGGGGCGCCACAGTTCCTCTTGCAGGTATTCATACACCGGCCTGCCGACAGCTTCCGCCACAAGGTATGTCAGCGCCTGCGTATCCATGCCTGTGTACCGATGATATTCGCCAGGCTTTCGCTCATTCACCATGCTGGCCACAAGTTTATCATAAGAAGAGCCCAACAGCATCGCTAAGCCGACGCGGTTCATGTCGGAGTTGGGATCACTATAATCCTCATCCCAGCGAATGCCTGAGGACATTTGGAGAATATCCTTAATACGAACATTATTATAGCCGCTTTCTTTCAATGCCGGTATGTAATTCGTAATGGGATCTTCGATAGATTTAATGTGGCCGTCGCGAACCGCCAGCCCGACGGCGGCGGAGATAACGCTTTTTGACAGGGAATGGGACAGCCATTGTTCGTCTCGCGCTCCCGTCAGCCAGTATTTTTCGTAAAGGATCTCGCCGTCTTTCAAGATCAACAGGGCGGCTGTGTCCGTGTCCTTTAAAAAGGCGTTGGTCCTAAACGTCTCACTTTTGTAGGTGAAGGTTGCGGGAAGAATAAGGGGCTTGCCGTTTTCGAATAAAAACGGGTCCTCCGAAGCCGCCATATTGACTGTGGGGTAGTACTCCTCTTGCCGAACAAAATGTTCTTGCTGATCGGCGCCAGTGAAAAGGGAGGTTTGATACTGCAATCGCAGGATTTCCTGGCGGAACATGACGCTTAGAGCGACGGCGAATATGACGAGAACGCCGAGTGCAATTCCAATCCCTTTTACGATCCGCATTTATCGACCTCGCTTTTGCTTGCGTGTTTTTACTCATACCCGGAAGGCGAAACGTATTTGTCTCACTATGATGCGAAACCAAAAATAGATGAAATCTTCAAGTCATGGTGTCTGGGCTGCACCACAAGCGCCTTACCGTCGCCTGGCCCCACGAAAAATCAACGACACAGACAGGTTTATTGGCGTCGCCCGGTGCGATTAGCGCACCGTTTTGCAGCTTATTTGCATCGGCGCCCTTCTTATAAACTTATTTAATCTGCACAAAAAGGCAGGCGCAGAAACATGACGATCAAAACCTTATTCGTTACAGCCATCTCATTCATCTGCGGGGTGGGCGTTTCTAGTGCGCAGGACACAGTCGGCAGGGGGGCCAAAGAGGTCAGTTTCACCGTCTCTGAAGGCACCTGGATGAGTTTGGATGTAAGCCCGGACGGCAAAACGATTATTTTTGATTTGCTGAATGATCTTTATACGATGCCTTCTGAGGGGGGCGTTGCAACAGTTATCCATAACGGTCCGGCGATTCAGCGCAGTCCGCAATTCAGTCCAAACGGCGAATATATCCTGTACTTAAGTGATGAGAGCGGGACAGACAACGCATGGATTTCCCGGCCCGATGGCGGCGATGCGCGTCAGATTACAAAGAGCGAGGGCGTCGTCATAACGGGCCCGACTTGGGCGCCTGATGGGAACTCCATCGCCGCGGTGGTCACCCACCCCGAAGCGCCGCGCGTTTATGGATCTGAAATCCGGCGCTTCTCCCTGGATGGCGACGTAGATGAACTCATCATCGCGCCTCCAACTTCGCGAAAAGACGTGCAGGAACCACGTTTTTCTCCCGATGGCCGCTATCTGTACTATTCTGAACGGATTGGTGGCGATCATTATGTATTTATGAACACCGGCCTTAAGAATTTTGCAATCATGCGGCATGACCTGGAGCCGGAACGACCCAGCATGACCGGTGATGAGAGTTCTGTCTTTAAACATAAATCGCCATCCTGGAAACGCCCTTACATTACGGGGTTTGGCGGGGCTTCAACAGCGCAAGTCTCACCGGACGGCAAACAGGTGGCGTTTGTGCGCCGCTTGGGCGCGAGAACGGTTTTATTTGCCTCCGACGTAGAAACAAAGACGCAGCGTCCGCTATATGCCGGGCTCAGCCGAGATCTACAAGGTGATTATCTGCCTCAGGAGCATTACTACCCAGCTTATGATTGGTTTCCTGATAACCGTCATATAGCGATATGGGCGAAAGGCAAGCTGCTGAAGGTCGATACCGAAACCGGTAAGGCCGATGTGATACCCTTTGAAGCGACATCGCAGCACACGTTACAACCGGCCGTTCGTTTCAAACAGGACTTAGCGCCGGAGACGGTTACCGTACGCACTTTACGGGGGCTTACGGTTTCACCGGACGCCGGTGCGGCGGTGTTCCGCGCTGTCGGCAAACTTTGGACAAAGGGGCTCCATGAACGCGGAGTCGCCCAACGGTTGACGGATTCCCAAAATGGCGAATTTGATGCGGCCTGGTCGCCGGATGGACAGCATCTTGCCTTTGTTTCCTGGCATGATGAAACAGGCAGCGAACTTCTAAGCAAACATATTGCAACAGGGCGAACGCAGCTGCTGGCGCGCAGTCCAGGCGTCATTCGCGAGCCTGTTTTTTCACCGGACGGAACCAGACTTGCGTACCGCATTATGGCGCCTGATTTCTCTATGAGCGCGCCCGGACCCGAACCTGGCGTTTATGTTCTGAACCTTTCCGATGAAATGGCCGCATGGCTGGGCCAGGCGACTGAAGTATTGCGTTTTTCTCCCGATGGGGAGCGTGTTTATTTTCGCACAGAAGCTAACGCCGCAGGCAAGCTGGATACGCTGCGCAGTATTCGGATAGATGGAAAAGATGAGCGTGAACACGCTTTTACTCAATCCTATGACGTGCTCGATATATCCATAAGTCCAGATCTTAAATGGCTGGCGTTTAAAGAATATAATTTTCTGCATCTCGTTCCATTTGATGACATGGCGGATGCGGTCAAAGTTACATCTGACGATAATGGCGCCGTGCGCAGGGTGAGCGAACTTGGCGGTTATGATATGACCTGGTCGGCGGATTCGTCAAAACTCATGTGGACCCTCGGCCCGGGCCTATATGGGGTCGATGTGCCGTCTAATGAAAAAGGCGCGCGCCTTTACGATCTAGGTTTTAGCTTGCCAGCGGACCGGCCGGAAGGCGTCGTTGCATTTATCGGGGGACGGGTGATCCCCATCGAGGGGAAGGTGATCGAGAACGGCGTCGTACTCGTCGAGGGCAACCGCATTAAAGCGGTCGGACCGCAGCGCCGGATCAAGATTCCCAAAGGGGCCGCCGTCATTGATATTAGCGGCAAAACCATAATGCCGGGTTTGTTCGACGCCCATGGTCATATTGATTGCTGCTATGGCGTTGGCGTGATGCCGGTAAAGCAGCCCACCCGTTATGCCGCTTTGGCGTATGGCGTCACGACAAATTTCGATCCTTACTCTAATGATCTGTTGAGTTATGAATCTGCAGAAATGACGTTGGCGGGGGAGCTTGTCGGGCCGCGATGGCTGTCGTCCGCCCATGTCGTTCATGGCGTCAAGGGCCGTTGGGGCGGCGTCTATCACCCGATAAAATCTAAAGAGGATGCTAAGACGATCCTGCGACGACGTACAGAACAAGGGCCATCCATTATAAAAAGCTATAAAATGCCTACGCGGTCGGAACGACAGTGGTTGCTGGAGGCCGCGCGCGAGGCCGGGTTTATGGTTGATGCAGAGGGGGCGGGGCAATTCTTTGCAAATATCAGTATGGTAATAGATGGTCATACAAATCTGGAACACAATTTGCCGGTCGATACATATTATCAGGATTTGCAGAATCTGTTCGCCGCGTCGGATGTCTCGATTACGCCGACGTTGATTGTAGTGTTCGGTGAATTGTTCGGTGAGAATTTCATCTATCAGACAGAGGATCTGAAGGACGAGGTCAAAATCAGGAGCTTTGTTCCCGATGTGAACAATTCATATAATCCCATCATGGGCGAAGCTGGCGCGCCTATGCATGTGCGATGCATGCATACGATCAACGTTTCTGATGAACTATACGACATTGGCTTCCGCTCGGTCGGCCGGACGATGACGGACCTTGAGAAGCGAGGCGTCATTGTCAATGTGGGATCCCATGGCCAAGTCGCAGGGTTGGCCATGCATTGGGAAATGATCCTGCTTGCAGAAGGCGGCATGGCGCCTGAAGCGATCCTGAGAGGCGCGACGATCAATGGCGCAAAAACGTATGGACTTGATCATCAATTGGGCTCGATTGAACCAGGAAAACTTGCAGATCTCATTGTGCTTGACAAAAACCCTCTCGAAGATATCCGCAATACAAATAGTGTTAGATACACCATGATGAACGGTCGTCTTTACGATGCGTATACGATGAATGAAATCGGTAACTATGATGTTCCGCGTGGGAAATTCTATTGGGAGCTTTTGGAAACTCACGGAATAGATTGGAATCCAGCCTGGGCGGGGGAATAAGCATGAGAAGAATGCAACAGGCGGCGTTGTACGTTTCACTGGCTGCGTTTGTTGCAGCTTCCAGCACGCAAGCAGACGTGCAAGGCGCAGGCGTTTGTGAACTCTGTCCTGACATGGTCGTTATCCCTGCAGGCAGCTTTGAAATGGGCGAATGGGTCAATCGCGGGTATGGCGATGTGGAGGGGCCGAAACACACGGTGACGTTCTCCGCTCCGTTTCAGATGGCGGTTGCAGAGGTGAGTGTGGGAGAGTTCAGGCGCTTTGCGGACGATACGGGGCATGTTTCGGAAGGGCTTTGCAATATTTATACGGATACGACAAGTTGGCATATTGCACGGGGTCGCAATTGGAATGACCCGGGATTCCTGCAGGACGAAAACCATCCGGTGCTCTGCATTAGCTGGGCCGATGCTCAGGCTTACATCGCCTGGTTAAATGCTGAGACAGGCCGTTCCTACAGGCTGCCATCTGAGGCGGAGTGGGAATATGTCGCGTCCACAGGCGGAATTGGCTCTGCGCAGGGTGGCGCTATCACTCATAACAACGCCAATATCGGCAAGGAGGAGTGTTGCGGCGGTGAAACCGGCGGTGCAGACCAATGGGTGCGCACATCGCCTATCAAATCTTTCCCGCCTGACAAGTACGGACTTTTTGACGTACGCGGTAATGTTTGGGAATGGCAAGCGGATTGCTATCATGAAAATTATTTCGGGGCGCCTGCCAATGGCGCAGCGCGTATATCTTGTGAGAAATCGACAGAACACGTCGTGAGGGGAGGCTCTTACGGTGACGCCTCGGACTATATGTCCGTACGCTTTCGGTTGCCGGGGCGGACGGCTGAGGGGTATTTTACCGTAGGGTTTCGCCTTGCCCATGATTGACACGGAACAGGTGCAATCAGCGCAGGATTAATATGATTTATGCGCGACTGTCGGCCTGAGGCGGAGCTGCAGGCCCCAACACAAGAGCTTGACGGTGTGCAAGCGTTATGGCGCAGCCATTGTTATACGTGTATGAGACACATAATTTTCCTTGATTTTCGATGGTTCAATAGAAACGGTTTTATATTCGAATTTATTGTGCAACGCATATTGGTCTCGAATGTGCGGACTGGCTTTCCATGCCGTGTTTATAAACCAGCTTTGGCCGCCGCTCGGGGTTGCGCTGTAATAATATGGCGTATCGGGATTGATTTCCATGATGGCGGTCCAGTCCGGCATGCCGTTGTCGACAATCGCCTTCGGCAGGTGCCCGAGCTGCGTGGCGGCTCCGGCATAGGTCGTCGCCCGCCCTGGCAGCAGCATGGGTTTGTCTTTCGGTTCCGTCGTGTCGTCCAGATAACGCCAGAAAACCGGCGCCTTCCATGCGGAGAGTTCTTTTCCCGCATAGTCCGCCGCGAGGGTGTCCAGCGTTTGTTTTATGCTGTCTTCTACGATGTCCGCACGCGCGCGTCCGTTAAAATAATCATACTCCATGGGGGCCCCTGCCGCGTCACCCTCCAAGGCGCGGATCAGCAAGGACGTTTGATAGGGAATGTATGTTTTTTCATCAAGGGTGCGCCACCATTCGCCGATATCGTCGTTAAAGATCGCCGCCAGCGCCGCCTTGCGCCATTCAAGAAAAATCGGCAGTCCTGGCGCGTCGTAGAAGCCATCTTCATCGCCGTCCACAAACAAACCATCCCACGCCATCATCAGACGGGCGGCCTCTTTCACCTTGTCGTCGTCTGACTGGGCGATGACCTCTTCAAAATACAGATCGAAAAACCGCGGCGAGGTGAGATTAAGATCGACGCTGTAAAAGGACCGCCCGAGAATTTCATTGTACCGTTTAAGGTCGTCGATAGAGATTTTGCCGCTATTTTCTATGAGACTGACGGGAAGATGCGTACGGAAATGCTTTCCCCATCTGCTGCGGTCGCCATATTGGGTTCCGGGCGCGGGGCTGTTGTTCCACACCATGACATACCCTTTTTCAGGGTTGTAAAGCACAGGCGCCGCATCAGCCGGCACAAAACCGTCCCAGTCTTGACTGCCGTCGCCGTTCGCCGGCAATCGCGGATCGGCGTCGGGCGCGCGTTGCGGCAGATCGCCCATATGGCGGAAGCCGAAATCGCCGTTAACGTCCGCATAGGAGATATTGCTACTCGTTGAGGCGACGCGTGGCAGCGTGTCCTTTATAGCGCCGGCGGAATCGCTTTGGATGAACCGCAGCGTACCCGCCCAAACGTCAGCTTCTTTTCCCCACATAGCCCAGCGTTGCGTGTAGGCGATATTGCGCTCTTCATCCCATAAAATAACTGGCCCATGAACTGTACGGGCCAGTTTAAACGTTACCGGCTCCTGCCCCTTTACGAGAATGGTCTCGGTCCGAACCTCCATATCGCGCCATGCGCCGTCATAGCGGTAGGCGTATTTGTCATTGGCTTGTGTTTCGACAAAAAACGTATCGCGCGTATCGCGTTCACCGGTGGTGATCAGCAATCCAATGTTTTCACCCCGTCCCATGACCGGAATGCCGAGTGGGCGGATATTCAAACCAGAGAAATTAAAGTTCGGCCCGACAAGATGAAGGTCGCCGCCGTCTGCTGTCGCCTGCATCATCAAAGGGTTTCCGGTTGCGGACCGTTCAGGCCCAATGAGGATTGTTCTGCTTGCACCTTCGGACAAGCCGATGCGCGCATGAGCCTTTTTTGTCGCGAATACGCGTTGCGCGTGCTCTGCGGCTGCTTTACGGCCGGATGGGGACAGGCTCGCCCCCTCATGGCGCAGGAACTGTTTGGACAGCTGCGCATCTCCTTGCGGCGCATCGAGAGTGGTTGCGTAGGCGTCCGGGTCGGTCAAGGGCAAAATATCATCAAAAATAAGTTGCGCCGTTTGTGGATCGTATTTCTCGATCAGTTCATCGAAGAAGGCCTGATTGGTGATCTCCCGTCCGCCGGACACGCCGAAGTAGCGCAATATGAGCGTGATGCCTGCGAGAATTTCAGACTCTTCGTAGCGGTCAAGTTCAATCTTGGAGGTTTTGAACTCAAACGGCAGTTTTGCTTTCGGATCCGACAAGGCTTCATCGACATAGAGATTGATTCCTGCAACCATGGATTTGAAGGCGCGCCGTTCGGGGGCAGGCATATTCGCAATCATGCCGTCAAGATCACTGCGCGTGTAGCCGTTCTGGCGCGCAAGCTTGTCAGGTTCTATCAAATCCGGACCGAACAGTTCGGCAAGGCGCCCCGTTGCCGCCCTTACGGTCATTTCAATTTGGAAAAGGCGGTCTTCAGCCATCGCATATCCAGACGCAAAAAGTATGTCTTCAAGACGATCGCCAAATATGTGAGGAACCCCGTATGCGTCCCGGTAAACATCGACCGTGGTTGAAACAAGCGATGTTTTGATGGTTCGTTCTCCGGAAACATCCAGATAGCCGGTCCGATTATAAATGATAAACCCGCCAACACTGGCCGTAACCGTAATAATGGCTGCTAGTGTGATCAGTATCTTTTTCAAATTCATAAGTTTGGCCTTCCCGCACGCATGCATTTTAAACAGTCTACCAGCCGCTCCGGCCGATGAAGTAATCCGCAGCAGTGCTAAAGATAGCGTTTCAGGTGCAAAATTGGCAACTTACCGGCAGGTCTGCGGGTTTTACAATAAAACAGCGGAATAAGGCTCGGCACGACGTGGTGTGCGCATAACAGGTTGCCGCCGCAAATTGCGTTTCTAAAAGCGGACTGCGGGTATGGGGTATGAAAATCCGTATTCAATTCTTTTTGAACCTGTTCAGATTGGCCCCGTTCAGGCGAAAAACAGATTTTATCAGACACCGCACGCCACAGGCATGGGCTATGCCTATCCAAATCACGCCATTCGCTATCGGGAGATAAAAGCCGAAGGCGGATGGGGGGTTGTTTGCGGTGAGGAATGCATGATTCACCCCTCGGCCGATCATGCGCCGACGCCGCACTTGCGCCTCTATTGCGACAACGACATACCGTTCATCGCCCGTCTGGCCGACGGCGTTCACCGCTATGACGCGCTGTTTGGTCTGGAACTTAGCCATGCAGGCAAAAGCGCCGCAAACAGGCTGACGCGGGATTACCCGCTTGGACCGGATGTTTTGCCCTATACGGGTGTCGGGCCCTATGCGACACGGGCCATGGATAAGGCGGATATCAAGGCCCTGCGGGAATGGCATAAGGCTGCTGTCCGCAGGGCCGTCACCGCCGGCGTTGATATCGTTTATGTCTATTGCGCTCATGATCTTTCTTTGTTGATGCAATTTTTGTTGCTGCGATATAATCACCGGACAGATGAGTATGGCGGCTCTCTTGACAACCGTATCCGCCTGTTGCGGGAGGTCCTTGAGGATGCGAAGGAGGCGGCGGCCGGCAAAGCAGCTGTTGCTATCCGGTTCGCCGTCGATGAACGGCGCGGACAAGACGGCCTTTGTGCGGACGGTGAAAGCCGCGACATTATAGAAAGCCTTGCAGAGGAGCCGGACCTGTGGGACGTGAATTTAAGCGACTGGTCAAATGATTCCGGCCCATCCCGATTTTTTGAAGAGGGCTATCAGGAAGAGTTTACCGCCTTTGTCAGTAAAGCGACGACAAAACCTATTGTCGGCGTTGGCCGTTATACGTCTGCGGACCGGATGGCGGCGCTTGTGCGCAGGGGCGTTCTTGACTTTATCGGCGCCGCGCGCCCTTCCATTGCCGACCCGTTTTTACCCAAGAAGATTGAAGAGAACCGGATTGAGGATATTCGGGAATGTATCGGTTGCAATATCTGTACGACGAATGTGGTTCTCGCGGCGCCTATACGCTGCACCCAAAACCCGACCATCGGCGTGGAGTGGAGTCGAGGCTGGCATCCTGAGACCGCACCGCATATTAATAGTTCCGATCCTGTACTAATTATCGGATCAGGTCCGGCAGGTCTTGAAGCGGCTCTCACCCTTGCGCGTCGCGGCGTTGATGTGCTCTTGGCTGAGGCGGACGCGGACCTTGGCGGGCGTGTCCGCAAAGAACGGCGATTGCCAGGACTTTCGGCCTGGGGGCGGGTTGCTGATTATCGGGTTCACCATTTGCAGCAAGCCGCCAATGTTGAAATTTACAGAGGTAATGTGCTCAGTGCGGAGGAGATACTAGAACTCGGCGTGCCGCATATCGTTCTCGCCACAGGCGCAGCCTGGCGCAAAGATGGCGTCGGTCGCGCCAATACGGCGCCAATACAGGGTGCAGAAGCGGAGTGGGTGGTGAGCGCCGATCATGTTCTAGATGGCGGCGCGTTCAATGGACGGGTTTTGGTATTTGACGACGATCATTATTATATGGGGGGCGCCCTCGCCGAGGCGCTTCGACAGCAGGGCTGCGATGTCGTCTTGGCGACGCCGGCTGCAGAAGCTTCCGCCTGGACGCGGAACACGCTTGAATTTCCCCATATCCAAAAGCGCTTAGCAAAGCAGAGCATACAGATTATAACGTCAGTCAATATTACGAACCTGCAAGACCGGCAAGTGCGCTTGGAACATTTATACTCAACCAACGCGACGATATTGGACGTCGACCGGGTTGTTATGGCGACGTTCGCAGCGCCCAATGTTTCGCTTTACGAAGGCTTAAAGGCGCGGGAATGCGACTGGCGGGACGCAGGAATTCAGTCTGTATCGCGGATTGGCGATTGCGTTGCGCCAGGTCCCATCGCCCAGGCTGTGTTTGACGGTCACAGATTTGCGCGGGCCTTTGGGCGCGCGACCGATAGGGGGGAGGGGGTGCGGTTTGAGCCTGTCGTGTTTGATGCCTAACAGATGGGGGCGGCGCGTGTTGACAGATGGCGGCGTTTCGATGTTGCGTTTAAAGCACCGTATTGAACGCAGATCCGCTCTAGCCGCTTAAGAGAGATGTCTGCAGCCTTAAAGTAAGTTCGACAGAGGAGTATTTGAATGTTCAAAAATGTCTGCGCCGCGCTGTTGTTCGGTTTGGGAGCGAACGCGGCGGCGGTGGCTGCGGGCGGGCCGCAGGATGAATTGGAGATCACCCTCAACAGCGGCGAGACGCTTTTGGAATTCGACTGGCCTATTCTTGAAATTGGCACGGCCGAGTATGAGGCGGGCCCGACAGGGGCTACGGTTTTTCGGTTTGGGCGCAAAGTTCATGTCGCGATAGATGTGCGCGGGGGCGGACCGGGTACAGTGAATGCGCCCTATATGGAGCTTGGCTATAAATACGCCGAACTGGACACCGTCGTTTTTGCGGGAGGGTCCTGGTACGGATTAGAAGCGGTGACAGGGGTCGCCACGGCGTTGATAGATGACGGCGTGCGCGATGCTGTCGCCTGGGGAGAGGTTCCCAATCTCGCCATGTCTGTCGGGTCGGTGATATATGATCTCGGGCCGCGCCGGTTCAACGAAATCTATCCCGATAAACGGTTGGGGCAGGCTGCTTATCGCGCTGCACGGCCGGGTGTTTTCGCCCTCGGGGCCCATGGCGGCGGCCGTTTGGCCGTTTCCGGAGGGTTTTTCGATTGCAATGCAAAATCGGGTCAGGGCGGCGCGTTCCGTCAAATTGGTGATGTGAAAATCGCTGTATTCACAGTGGTGAACGCCCTTGGCGTAATTGTCGATCGCGATGGCCGCGTCGTTGCGTGCTATGGGGGCGAGGACTGGCCGGAAGATCTCTATGCAAAAGACTTGCTGACCTCCTATCCGGCGACCAAGGACGGAGATTGGCAGGGGCCGGAACGAAAAAATACAACCCTGACGCTCGTTGTTGTCAATCAGAAGATGACGCCAGTGGATCTTAAACGCCTGGCTGTGCAAGCCCATACGTCAATGGCGCGCGCCATACAGCCATACTCGACTGTTTTTGATGGCGATGTGCTTTACGCCGTCAGTACAGGCGAAGTAGAAAAGACAGCGTTCGAGCCTATTGAGTTGGGCGTTATCGCCGGCGAGGTCGCTTGGGATGCAATCTTGAGCTCTGTCCCGGAACAGCCGCGCGCGCCTGCTATTGACCTGTCGTTCGAGCCAGCCCCTGAGACGCTTCAGTCGCATGCTGGAGATTATATTTTCAGCGACGAGGTAAGCTTGCGGGTCGCCTATCGCCGGGGGAAACTCGTCGCCCGCGCAAGCGGAAGCAGAGATGTCTTCTCCATCGATAAAAAATCGTGGACGCAACTGCATCCATTGCCGGACGGACGTTACGTCGTGCCAGAACGCTATCCGTTTGTGATTGTCTTTGAAGACGATCGTATGAAAATTAATCCAGGCCGGTGGGCTCAAACGGGTCGGCGTCTTGAGACTGCAGCGCCTTAGCAGCCATAGGCAAGGGCGGCTTTAAAGGCCGCCCATGGACGCGTATTTCAACTCGAAAAATTCGTCCAACCCATATTTGGATCCCTCCCGGCCGATGCCGGATTCTTTAATGCCGCCGAACGGCGCGGCTTCGCTGGAAATAACGCCCTCATTAATGCCGACCATTCCGTATTCGAGGGCCTCCGTTACGCGCCAGGCGCGGCCGTGGTCGCGCGTCCAGAAATAGGCGGCAAGGCCGTAGGGCGTATCGTTCGCCAGAGCTACGGCTTCGTCCTCCGTGTCAAATGTCAGGATCGGGGCGACAGGGCCGAAAATTTCTGATTCCGCGATCGCCATAGAAGGCGAGATGTTTTCCATGATCGTCGGCTCAAAAAACAGTGCGCCGTAATCATGTCGCTTCCCGCCGATAACTGCGCGTCCCCCCTTAGCAACAGCGTCTGCGACCAATTCTTCTACCTTGTCGATAGCTTTCTGATTGATCAGAGGGCCGATGGCGACGCCGTCTTGCGCCCCGTCTCCAACTTCGAAGGCTTTTACCTTTTCGGTGAACTTTTCAACGAAGTCGTCTTTAATCGAGGCTTGTACCAGAAGGCGATTGGCGCAGACGCAAGTTTGTCCGGCATTGCGGAATTTTGAAAGAATGGCGCCGTCCGCCGCCGCGTCAAGGTCTGCGTCCTCAAACACGATAAAAGGCGCATTCCCGCCAAGTTCCATGGACACCTTCTTCACCGTATCGGCGCAGGCTCGCATCAAGATTTTGCCGACCTGGGTTGAGCCGGTAAAACTCAGCTTACGCACGGCTGGGCTTTGCGTGAACACTGCGCCGATCGCTTCGGCCTGTGCAGCCGGCAGGACTTTAAAAACCCCTTCAGGGATGCCGGCCTCGTGAGCCAGAAGTTCGAGGGCGATGGCGGACAGGGGCGTGTCCTCAGCCGGTTTGACGACGATGGGGCATCCAGCCGCCAGGGCCGGCGCAACCTTTCGCGTTATCATGGCGTTTGGAAAGTTCCACGGCGTGATCGCTGCAACGACGCCGATAGGCTGCTTCAAGACAACAAGTCTACGACTTTGAGCATTAGACGGAATAACATCGCCATAGGCCCGTTTTCCCTCTTCGGCGAACCATTCAACGAAAGATGCACCGTAGACAATCTCACCGCGAGCTTCCGCAATGGGTTTTCCCTGTTCCGCTGTCAGCAGAGCTGCGAGGCCGTCTTTGTGTTGCAAAATAAGGTCATTCCATTTTTTCAACAGATCGCCGCGGGCTTTCGCCGTGCGTTGCGCCCAGTCGCCTGCGGCCTGCGCCGCCGCCGCGATCGCCGCTTCGGCATCTTCGCCTGTCATATCAGGCGCGTAAGCGAGCGTATCGCCGGTTGCGGGGTTCTTCACTTCGAAGCGCCCAGCGCCTTCATATGCGTTCGTATAGGTTTCAATTTGACGTAAAAGCACGCCAATATCCGCACTGTGGTTCGTCATCGCCGCCACCTTTTTTAAAGGAGACCGAATTTCAGAGCTGTATCATCAAGCGCTCTTCGGCTTATATCTATAAGTTCATCGATCTGGGATTTTGAAATAATCAAGGGCGGGCATAAAATCATCGCCTGGTCGACAGCCCGCATCACAAGACCCTTGTCAAGGGCGGCGTCTCGGCAAAACATGGCTGCTCCATCCGCAGCTGCAAACGGTGTTTTTCTACTTTTATCCTGCACAAGTTCTAATGCGCCCAGAAGGCCGGCGCCGCGTGCTTCACCGATAATGGGATGATCATCGGCAAGGTCGTTTAAGCATGCGCGAAAGTACGGTATGGTTTCCTGACGGACTTTTTCGACAAGGCCTTCGCGTTCGATGATATTGAGGTTGGCTTGTGCAACGGCGCAGCTGACGGGATGGCCAGAATAGGTGTAACCGTGAACAATCGCGCCGCCTTCGTGTAGGGTCTTGGAGATGTCCGTGTTGATGGCGATGGCTGAAATAGGCAGATAGCCGGAAGACAGGCCCTTGGCCATGCATATAATGTCAGGTTCTATGCCGAAATATTGCGATCCGAACCATTCCCCTAGGCGGCCGAAACCGCAAATGACTTCATCCGCAACAAGCACAATGCCGTACTTTCTGCAAATTCGCTGAATTTCACCCCAATATGTCATAGGGGGATCAATAACGCCCCCGGCCCCTTGTACGGGCTCGCCTATGAAAGCGGCGACATTCTCTGGACCAAGCTCCAGGATTTTGTCTTCCAGCTTTTGCGCTGCGGCGACGCCAAAGTCTTCAACCGACATATCGCCGCCATGGGCGTACCAGTGCGGCTCCATTATGTGGGCGAAATCGGGCAGTACTGTACCGTCAAAGTTTTGCATCGCTTGCATGCCGCCCAGGCTTACCGCCGCCAGAGTGCTGCCATGATACCCTTTGTTCCGTCCAATGAAAATTCTTCTATTGGACTCACCGCGGATCTTCCAGTAATGCCGTACGAGCCGGATAACGGTGTCGTTCGCCTCAGATCCAGAGTTTGCAAAGAAAACATGATTGAGGTCGCCTGGCGTCAGATCGGCGATACGCGCAGCCAGTTCGATCTGGGGCGGGGTCGCCGTTTGAAAAAATGTATTGCAGTAGGGAAGGATTTCCATCTGGCGGGCGGCGACATCGATCAACTCACGATTGCCGTAGCCGATATTGACGCACCAAAGGCCGGCCATGCCGTCAAGAATTTTATTCCCATCGCTATCCCAAAGATAGCATCCGTCCCCATGCGTTATTATGCGTACGCCGCGGTCATCAAAATATTTTGGATCCGTAAAGGGATGAATATGATGAGACTTATCCAGATTTTGCCAATCCGACGTAGATCGATCCGTCTGATCCGGGAGGGGGCTTGCGGCGCTGTACATAGGTGATCCTTCACTGCATATTTCGACTACAACACTCATGGATCGCCGTTGAAAACAAAGATGACTTAAGGGCCGCGCATGGTGCATAAGGCGCACCGTCGCGTCCGCCGTGACGTGCTGAGCCTTTATTTATTCCGGCGGCGTTCGGATGAAGCGCGCGACTTCACGGTCTGCTGTGCCGCCTCGTTCCTCAAGCTTTGCAGCGACGCGTGCGCGGTCTTCCTCCGGGTGAGTTTGATGAAGCTTCGTGGTGCCGACGATGTCAGAGACAAGGATGCGAAATGCGCGAATGCGAGGCAGTAACGTTTCTATTTTGCCGTCCGGAGCGTCCTGCAACGTCCAGGGCCTTTTTGCGCCCTGTTCGGCTTTCTCGACCGTGCGTCGCAGGATATGGAGTTTGTCCTCCTCCGCATCGACTGGCGTCAATGTTCCGCGTACTTCAGCGGATACATAGTCCCATGTGGGCACGGTCGGCTTGTCGACATACCAACGTGGTGAAACGTAGGCGTGCGGCCCGGTAAAAACGGCAAGAACGTCTTGTCCTGGCGCAAGAACGCGGGCGTGTGGGTTCGCCCCGGAGAAATGCCCGATGATGCGCATTTCGCAGGTATGGTCCGTTTCAAAATAAAGCGGCGAGGCGGTGCTGAACAATCCGTCTGCGGTAGAGGTAAAGACTGTCGCCAACGCATAGGCCTCGACCAAAGCTCTGGGGTTTTTCGCCCGATAAGCGGAAGACGGATGCATGGAGCGGCCTCTTTTAAAAAATCTATCCAAAAGGTTTGCGTATAGAATTGAAGGTTTTTCGATTATAAAACAGATGACTAGGCCGAAATCGGCGTTGCTGTGGAAACACCGGCGGACCTGCCTTAAGGCTCCCGGCGATGGTGAGGCGTGGACACCGTGTCCGGGCGGCTACGCAACTTGTCTTGCGTCTGCGGGTGCAGAACATAAGGGCCAATGCATATTAACGCCCGCTGCAAAAGGCGCTTTGTCTTGTCCAACTCTGTTCAAACCCGAAGCTACGCTCTTACCGGCGCCATAGGAGAGGCGACCGCGCTCTACGCTGGGCGCCTTGGTCCAAACGACCTCATTGTGACCGGGCAAAACACACAGGCGCTGTTTCCCACGCGCCAGATAAAAGCGTCCGACGTGTCTGCGCCTGTTCCCAAAAGCCTGCACAGTCTTGAAGATCTTGTTATCCTCTCTGGCGATGAACGCTTCGATATCTTCGATTACCTAACGCGCAATAGTGTTGTCGGCCTTCTCGTCCAAAAGAACGGGCGCACCATATGCGAACGATATGAGCACGGCGTTACCGAGAGGACCCGGTGGATGTCCATGTCCATGGCGAAATCGGTCAGCACCACCCTGGCGGGCGTTGCTGTGCGTGAAGGCTGCATCGGCGGCCTTGACGACAATCTCGCGGACTATCTGCCCGTCCTACGCGATAGCGCCTATGACGGTGTTATGGTGCGCCATTTGCTGCAGATGACGTCGGGGGTCGCCTGGAATGATGTGCATACGGATCCGGCATCCGACCGGCGTCATATGCTGACGTTGCAGCTCCAGCACCAGCCTGGCGCCATTCTTGACTATGTTTCATCCCGGCCTCGCGCGGCGGCGCCGGGAACCCGCTGGAATTACAGCACGGGCGAAACCCATATTGTCGGCGCCCTTGTCAAAGCGGCGACCGGCGCATGGCTGTCGGATTATCTGACAGAAAAAATCTGGACGCCCATGGGCGCCGAGGCCGATGCGGCATGGTGGCTGGAGGCGCCGGCGGGGCTTGAGGTCGCGGGCGCCGGCATATGCGCGACCTTGCGCGATTATGTGCGGTTTTGCGCCTTTGTCATGGCGGATGGCGTCATCGATGGACGCCGGGTTTTGCCTGAGGGGTGGGTCGCCGAGGCGACGGCGCCCCTTGTCGATGCGGAGGCGGGCCGAAAATACGGATTTATGTGGTGGCCCGTTCCGGATGCAGACGGCGGATATGCCGACAGGGCCTTTTCCGCCCGCGGCATATTCGGCCAGTTCGTTTATGTAAACCCTGTAAAAAACCTCGTCATCGGCGTCATTAGCGCCCGCTCCAAACCGCGCTGGTCTGAGGCTATTCCTGACAATGACTTTTTTAACGCTGTTGCTGCGTTTACGTCCTAAAGCGCTGGGCCTACCCTTTTGCGCCTTCCGGCAGGTCTTTATTAAGCGCGCGTTTCATCCATTGTCTGAACCGACGTGGCGCCCGATCATCCCATCGGTCGGCGCGCATATAAAGCACATACTCCCCATTAAGATTGGAAAAGGCCGGATTATCCTCACCAATGATAACAAGACGGCCTTGCTCCAGATCCCGTGCGGCGGCCAGATAGTTGGACAGCGCAACGCCGCGGCCCCGGCGGGCGGCTTCCAGCGTCAGATGTCCTTGCGAAAGGCGCGGTCCACTCAATTCTTCAAGGCCGTCGGCGCCATTTGAACGCAGCCAGTTCGCCCAGGTTTCATAGGCGTCCTCATGCAAAAGATGATGATGAATAAGGTCGGCCGGCGTGGCGAGAGGCGCTGATTTTTCCAGATACGCAGGGCTTGCTACAGCGACAATCGGCAAACGGGCGATTGTCTGGCTGCGTACAAAAGATTCAATCTCGGGCTGATCTTCATACATGGCGTTGAAACGGATATCGACATCGGCCTCATGCATGGCGAAATCAGGGCTTTTTTCAGAAGGTTTAAGCAGTATGTCTATGTCAGCGTTTTTCTGCTCAAAGGCTTCCAACTGGCCAGACAGCCAGTGCAGGGCGAAGCCGGGCGCACAGTGAATGGTGAGACCGTTATGGTGGCCCTGATTGAGAACATCGAGGGTTGCAAGGCAAATGTCGTCCATCGACTGGGCGATGATTGAATGATAGGCCGCGCCTTCTTTTGTCAGCAATGCGCCCGAGGGGCGGCGTTCAATCAATTGCATGCCAAGCCAGGTTTCAAGGGAGCGTAAATGACGGCTGACGACGGCATGGTCCCGGTCAAGCCAGGTCGCGGCTTTTCTAACGCCCCCAAGGCGGCCGACAGCATCAAAAACACGCAACGCTTCGAAGGGCGGCATATCCTGTCGCCGCGGTGGTTTTTCTTTGAAAGAGGCGTTTTGCGAATCGTTCTTCAACATATGCAAAGTATTTCTCTGAGCGAGCCCGTTCCCGGATCTTCTTGAGCTTTGAAGGTAGAATATGAACGTTTGCAAAATTATCATATTTGCATGGTGCCAATCAAGCACCACTGTCATCGTCTTTTCGCAACTTGGCGTAAAAGCGCTCGTCGCATGAAACTCCCAGCATACGAGACCATGTCGTCATGACGAAAATTCTGTCCTGGAGGGGTTAAAAATGAGCTTGAACATAAAAAAGACATTGCTCGCTGCGGCTGCGATTGCGCCATTGGCGACGGCGACGTCCGTGCTCGCACAATCAGCAGACAGTGAGCTGCGCGAAGACGTTATCGTCGTCACAGCGCTGAAGCGCGACCAAAATTTGTTGGAAGTTCCCGCAGCCATCACCGTTTTCAGCGGCACGGAGCTTGCGCAAAGGGGCATCGAATCAATTCAGGATTTGTCGTTCTCTGTACCCGGAATGGCTTTGCGTGAAGACGGCCCTGGAAGCTATCAGATCTTTTTGCGCGGTCTCAGTAATCAGTATGGCGGGGGCGCCTTGGTCGGGGTTTATCTCGATGAGATTCCTATGAGCCTGACCGGTATCGATCAACTGCCGCAGCCAAACCTGGATATGAGTCAAATTGAAATCTTGAAAGGTCCTCAGGGAACGCTCTACGGACAAGGCGCAGTGTCCGGCGTCGTGAGGTATGTGACGAATGAGCCTGATCTGTCTCAGGTCTCTGCGCAGCTTCAGGCGCAAGTAACAACTGTGGATGACGGCGATATAGGCAAAAAAGGCGATTTCGTATTTAATTTGCCTCTGGTAACGGATGTCTTCGGCTTACGCTTCGCCGGCACGGTTGAGCGTGATGGCGGTTGGCAGGATCAACCCGAAGCCGGCATCGAAGATGGAAATGGCCAGGATCTTGAACATTTCCGTTTGAAAGCCTTATGGCAAGTGACGGCGGATTTTTCCGCCGAAGCCACATTTATTTTTCACAATGCGGAGCATGAATTGGGGCTTGGTTATGAACAGCCGGACCGCACTGTCGCTGTCGCAATTGATCCGGCGCGCGTTCTCATCCCTAAAGACCTGGAGTATCAGATCTATAACCTGGATTTGGTTTATGATTTTGGGTTTGCCGAGCTTTTAAGCGCAACATCCTATATTAATCATGATCATGATTATCCATTTTCTTATTTTGGGGGATTAGAGACGATTTATGAGGGTGAGTTGGCGGGAACGGATGCTCGTTTCCAAACGATGGATCAGTTTACGCAGGAAGTGCGTCTGTCCTCTACCGGCGACAGTAGATGGTCATGGACGGTAGGCGCGTTCTACAAGGAGGGCGAACGTGAACTGTTTGCGCTCTTCGATACATTGTTTGAGGGAACTTTGTTTCCCGATGCTGAGTTCTTTTCAGATATATCCAGTGAGTCTTACGCGATATTCGCTGATATCGCCTATGACGTCACCGATCGCCTCACGATTGGCGGCGGCGGTCGGTACTTTGAGGATAACCAAACCAGCATGTCCAATGATGCTGATGAAACCTTCGATAAGTTTGATCCAAAGGCCTATGTTACGTATGCGGCGACCGATAATATTAATATCTACGCCAGTTATGGGCAGGGGTTCAGAAGCGGGGGCTTTAATGATCGCGGGCTTCCGGCCTATGAGCCGGAAACTCTAAAAAGTTACGAGCTGGGCGTTAAAGGCGCAGTTCTCGACGGTATGCTTGACTTCGAAATTGCTGGATACTTCAGCAAATATGAAGACATGTTGCGCCGGGGTCTGGTGTTTGATGTGGCGAGCGCTCAGTTCCTCTCTCTTACCAGCAACATTGGCGAGGCGGAAGTTAAAGGCGTGGAATTCGGCGCCAGCCTCCAACCTGCCGAGGGTTGGACCGTATACGCAACAGGCGCCTACACAGAGACGGAAATCACGGAAGTCAACGCCACAGACGCGACAAATATCGCAGGCGATGTCATCGATTATGTTCCCGAATTCGCATATACGATTGGTGTGGCGTATGACTATACTCTGACACAGAACATTGATGGCTTCGCCCGACTTGATTTCTCGCATCGCGATAAGGTGCCTTATACGGATCGAACTGCATTTCAAACGCAATTTGTCCCTCAGTTCTCAGATGATATTAACCTTTTGAATGCGCGTATTGGCCTTACAAAGGGCAATAAGTGGGCAGAGCTTTTTGCTACGAACTTGACAAATGAAAATGTCTATATCGATCCTTATATCGTGTGGACAAACGCAAATCGCACGCGGCCGAGAACAATCGGCGTTAGAGTGGGCGTGGATATTAATTGATAAGAGGCGCTGCCGTTTCAGCGGCGGCGCTTATAAAAAAGCGGCGCATCCTTCCCCCCGCGTCGATGATATGTAAAACGCCGCCTTCTTTATATAAAAGGGCGGCGTTTTTGTTGTTCCATCAAACCCCTCCACCTTCGGCGGAGCGGAGGATCGGACACGGTTTTATATTGTCGTCGGCACACCGCCCTGAGCAGTGCGTTTGTCATCGGTATGAAGTTTGTCCGGCGGTTTCCTCCCCCGCCTGGCGGGGGAGGTGGGTCGCGCGATACGCGCGGGTCGGAGGGGGCATGCGATCTGCGTGCTTAAAAAAGGCGGCTTTTGGTGTAACGGCGGCGCCCTTGCCCCCTCCCTCGGCTGTCGCCGATACCTCCCCCGCTCGGGCGGGGGAGGGAGAGCGCACAGGCTGCGTCGTAATCGAGGACCGCTTATGGCGGTCCCGGGGGGAAGCGTTTCAAACTTCCCCCTTTGGCGGAGGTCGATGACTTATAGGTGGGTTAGCTTTCATCACTGTCCGGCGACAAATATCGCGCGACCTGTTGAAACGCCACGATCGTTTCATAGAGCATATATCCACCGTCTACTGTGAAATCTTGATAGGCGGACGTTCTGGCGATGACAACATCACGAGCCGGATTCACATATATAAATTGGCCGTATATGCCCAGCGCCATGAAATCTTCACCATCTGGATGGTGCGGCGTCCACCACTGATATTTGTATCCATACCTGTTGCTTGATTGCGGATTATTGGCGCCGGGCGCGAGGCGCGGGGAGTCTGGTGTTGTTGACGTTTTGATCCAGTTTTCTGAAACCAGGCGTTCGCCTTTATGGTTGACGCCGCCGTCAAGATATAGCTTTCCAAAGCGCACCATGTCTCTCAAGCGTGCATTCACCCCGCCATATGCGATCGGTTCTCCTACGGCGTCGATCTGAAGATACATATCGTCTTCGGCCCCAAGCCGCGACCAGAGTTTTTCCTCAAAATAATCCCGATACGGTTTGCCGGTCGCACCTCGCAAAATCATGCCAAGGGCGTGGGTGTCTATGCTGGAGTAGCGGTTATAGGTTCCAGGCTCAAACTCGCGCGGCACAGACGCAGTGAACGCGTCCAAAGAACCCGTTTTGGATGCGATGATTGATTGGACAATATCAGAATCAATTCGGGAGTAGTCCTCGTCCCATCGCGCGCCTGACGACATCTCAAGTACGTCTTGCACCGTCGCACCATCATAGGCGGACCCTTTAAGGGACGGAACATATTTTATAACTTGATCGTTGAGGCTCTCGATATCGCCGGCCTCATATGCAACCCCGATTAGAAAAGAGGCCATTGATTTTGATACGGACATAAGAAGGCAGCGGCTCTCCCGCGTGTTGCCGCGGTCGTACATTTCATAAACAAGCTTGCCTTTGTGGAGAACGGCGACGCCGGTGGCCTGGGTGTTTTTGAGAAAATCTTTCAGGTTTTTTGTTTCGCCCTCATACTCATATTCCAACGGCAAAGCGTCGTCGTGAAAATTTTCAGGCAACTCGTAGACCGCATCGCCTTTTGAGACTTTTACGGAGCTGTACTTTTCGTACATGGTCCTGAAGTTTTCATCTATAACATCAGGTTTAAACAACCCCTGATACTCAAGCGCCGCCCGGGCCGAATTGATGTCATCGGCGAAAAGCGCAAAGCCTCCCGCTGCAAGCGCGCCGCCGGCCACAAGACCAATAATCCATTTTTTCATATGGGACCCCCCTTTAGGGTTTGTAATTCAAACGTTCTGGGTGAACCTTCACCCTTAAACGAAGGTTGCACGCCCTTGCTGCAAGGCCAGTTGCAAACCCAATGTTCAATGGTGCGCCACAGACACCGCGTCGGGCCGCATTGGCGGCTTTCGTTGGGGAAAGAGCATTGGTGATGTTAGACAGGGCATAGGGACTTCTCTCTTGTTGTCGTCGAAAATTAAAAATAACCGCTCAGATGTCTGCATATGAGGTGTAAAGAGTGACGAACGCATCGAATGGACCGGCGGGGGGCCAGGCAGGAGAGCTTTGGGGGCATCCCAAGGGACTGTACTTCATCGTCTTCACCGAGGCGTGGGAGCGCTTTTCTTTTTACGGCATGCAAGCGCTCCTGGTGCTATACATGGCGACCTATTTGTTTCAGCCGGGCGCCGTTGATAACATTATCGGCTTTCCGGCATTTCGCGGCGTTATTGAGGACGTATTCGGGGATCTATCTGTTCAGGCGCTCGCGAGCCAGGTGTTCGGCCTTTATGTGGGCCTTGTCTATTTTGCTCCGGTATTTGGCGGCTATCTGGGCGATCGCTTTGTCGGTCGGCGTAATGCAGTTTTTATTGGCGGCGTTCTAATGGCGGTCGGCCATTTTATGATGGCCTTTGAACCGTTGTTTCTGTTTGCGCTCAGTGCGCTAATTTTAGGCTCGGGGTTCTTGAAGGGAAATCTCGCTGCGCAAGTCGGCGACCTTTATCAGAAAACCGACCAGCGGCGGGACACGGCGTTTTCCTTATACGTTATGTCGATTAATGTCGGGGCTTTTGTCGCGCCGTTGGTTTGCGGCACGCTTGGCGAACTCTACGGCTGGCATTATGGTTTCGGCGTGGCCGGCGTCGGCATGATCGTCGGGCTTATGATTTACCTTATCGGCAGCGGCCACCTTCCCAAGGAGCGTAATTTGAAGGATAAGGCGGTGCGGCCGCGCCTACAGCAGGGCGATGGCGTCGTCATTGCCGCAATTATCCTTATGCTGGCGATCACCGCTCTTTATTGGACAGCCCAAACCCAGGTGTGGAACACATATCCGCTGTGGATCAAAGGGCGCGTCGATCGGGAGGTTTTGGGTTTTTTAACGCCTGTGACCTGGTTTCAATCTCTGGATTCCCTCGCCGTGTTATTGCTGGCGCCCTTTGTCATCTGGCTGTGGCGGCGGCAGTCCGTCCGGCAGGCGGAGCCGGATGATGTCACTAAAATCGCCATAGGCTGCGCCGCGTTCGCCATCGCAAACGTCTGGCTGGCGCTTGGCGAATATCAGTCCGGCAGCGGACAAGTGGCTATTGTTTGGCCTGTGGTTTATCATTTCATCTGCGCTGTCGGGTTTTTGTATATTGGTCCTATCGCCCTGTCTCTCACGTCGCGGGCGGCGCCGGCGGCGGTGAACGCTATGATGGTTGGGTCGTATTATCTCGCGATCTTTGTTGGCGGCATCGCCAGCGGATGGCTTGGCCGGTTTTACGAAAAAATGTCTCCTGAAGCGTTCTGGCTGATGCATGCGGGCGTCGTAGGGGCGGGGGCGTTTTTGATGCTGGTGCTAAAGGGGGGCTTGCTGCGCGCCATGAAGCTTGATGAAACCCGTAAGACGCAAGCTGAGTCCGAGCCAGAAGCGGCAAAAGCATGAGCCAAGCTTGTAATTTCGCCAAGCGATAAAAAAACTCTCAGGCGATGAACCGTCTTGGCATACGTGAACTAGGGCTTGTTGAGATTCAGAGTTGTTCCGTCATCCCGGACGTTACACGCGCCCAAAACCCATAGGTTTTGGCGTGCGCGTGTTAGCGCCGGGATCTGTCTGCACGTGTCTGAAATCTGTTGCACCAGATCCCGGATCGCTCGATTTTCTAACCAAATCAAAGATTTGGAGAAAATCGGCGTCCGGGATGACCAGATATATTGATGAACCTCAACAAGCCTTAAAGCGTCGTCGCATCGATCGAAGCCAGGGCGACGCTTTAAGGTCTTTTTTTTAAGTATTTCCCGACGCTCAACGGGCGCCCACGGGAGCTGGAAATACTTTAATGCTGGACCGGACAGCCAAAGCGCTTCAACGATAATCCAGCCCTCTCTTCCCGGGATTGCCTAAAACAATAATAAAGTAATGCGTACCCTATGAGCGCCGGCGTGTTTTTCGCCGGCGCTTTTCTATTGCGCGCGCGTCTGGACGAGGCCGCAATGTAACAAACCGAAACATACATTTATTTGAGACGTTTGCGGCGAAGGCGTACATACGGTACAGCGAATTTGGGCGGTTCGCGTGCAGTGCATTGTGCGCTTGCAGCAATTTATGAAAGAAACAGACAGCGGCTTTCAATGGTCGACTTTCGGAAGGGCGAATTTATGTCGGGGGCGTTCCAGACAACTATAAAAACCGAGTGCGCGCTTGGGGGCGTTGGCCTTCATTCCGGCGCCGCTGTGACGGCGCGCCTCTTGCCGGCCCCCGCTGGCGCCGGCGTTGTTTTTCGCCGCGTCGACCTTATCGCCTCCGCTGCTGGCGGCCAGCATGACCGGGTTCGCCAGACCACGATCCGCGCCCACGCCGAAAATGTGACAACGACGCGCCTCGGCACGACGTTGGAAAACGAGCACGGCGCTTCCATCTCCACGGTGGAGCATTTGATGGCGGCGCTGTCCGGTTGCGGCGTCGATAATGTTTTGGTGGAAGTCGACGGTCCCGAACTGCCCATCCTCGATGGCAGCTCCGCGCCGTTTGTGGAGATGATTGAGGCTGCTGGGATACGGACGCTGAAGACCGTGCGTCGGTCTATCGTCCTCACGGATACGGTTCGCGTCGAAGACGGCGATCGATTTATTGAAATCGCCCCGTTCGACGGGTTCGCCGTCGATGTCGAAATCGATTTCGCCGACGCGGCCATCGGCCGCCAGGGCGCGTCTTTCGAAAACGCCGCCGGCGCCTTCGGCGCCGACCTCGCCGACGCCCGCACCTTCTGCATGCGCTCGGACATCGACGCCATGCGCAACGCCGGCCTCGCCCTCGGCGGCTCCCTCGACAACGCCATCGTGGTGGAAGATGGCGCGGTGTTGAACGAAGGCGGCCTGCGCAGGGAAGACGAGTTCGCCCGCCACAAGGCCCTTGATCTGATTGGCGATCTTTATCTCGCCGGCGCGCCCCTGAAAGGCCGCGTCACGGCGTTCAAGCCTGGGCACGATTTAAACGTGAAGCTCGCCCAGGCGGTGCTGGCCGCCACGGACGCCTGGGAATGGGCCGAGGAGCGCCGGGACGCCCCGCAAACGGTCGACGCCCGCGAGGCGGCGCTGGTTTAACGGCTTAAATACGGCCTGTTTTCACTTAAGTCTTCGGGTCTGAATTCGTAAGCATGGTTTTCCATACGCACGCCGTCGTCATCCTGACGAAAGTCAGGATCCAGGGGCCGCAAACTCAGAATACGCCGCCCCTGGACCCCAGCTTTCGCTGGGATGACGCTTCTATCTTTTGAATACAGCATGCGTACGAATTGAAATCCGAAGCTCTAAAAATCTTACAGTTGCTGAAACGCTGCTTTCTTCCCCCGCATGCGGAGGACGTGGCCGCGGAGCGGTCGAAGGGGGCGGGCTATAAACTGCTCTTGTGCTGAGTGCGGATCATACATCGCAAGGCCCCCTCCGTCGGCTGCGCCGACACCTCCCCCGCATGCGGGGGAGGAGAAGTGTTTGCCTTAACAAGACCCTGATCAGATCCGCGGCCGCCTCACATCCGCTCCGGCGTTTCAACGCCGAGCAAATCCAGCGTCAGCTCGATCTGCCGACCCGCAGCGGCGGCGAGCGCGAGGCGCGAAGCGCGCAAGTGCGCGTCTTCCTCGCTTAAAATGTGGTGGGCAGCGTAAAATTTCGAAAAGCTCTGGGCGAGGTTGAAGACGAAGTCGCACAGAATGTGGGGTTGACGTTTTTCGTACGCGCTGCGCACCGCCGGTGCGAAGGCGAGCATCGCAAGGGCGAGGTCCCGCTCCGCCGGGGCGGCGAGGGTGATGGCGGCTGCATTCGGCGCCTCGTCCGCCTTGCGCAGGATAGATTTAATCCGCACTGCTGCATATTGCAGATAAGGGCCGGTCTTGCCTTCAAAGGCGACGAACCGGTCGATATCGAAAATATAGTCCGATGTCCGCACGTTCGACAGATCGCCGAATTTCAATGCGGCGAGGCCGATTTTGTTTGCAATGTCCGTGCGTTCCTCTTCGCTGTAGCCTTCTGCGATATGGGCCTCAGCCATGCGCTCCAACGCCCGTTCGCGCACCTGGTCGATCAGGGCGCGCAGACGCAACACCCCGCCGTCCCGGGTCTTGAACGGTTTGCCGTCGGGTCCGTTGATGGTGCCGAAGCCGAGATGCTCCAGCCTGTCGGCGTCGAAATAGCCGGCCTTGTCCGCGGCCCGGAACACCTGCTCGAAATGCAGCGCCTGGCGCTGGTCGACCACATAGAGCATCCGCGTCGGCGCGATCGTCCGCACCCGGTCAAGGATGGTGGCGAGGTCGGTGGTGCCGTAGAGCACGCTGCCGTCTGATTTAAACAAGATGAGAGGCGGGGTCTCTTTTTTATCGTCGGGCCGCGCCACCTGGATGATCTGCGCCCCGTCGCTTTTCTCGACAATGCCTTTGGCGCGCAGCTCTTCCGCCATCGGCGCGATCAGGTGGTCGACATCGGACTCGCCCTTCCAAAGGTCGAATGTGACGCCGAGATCGCCATATTCACGGGCGAGGGCCGCGTGGCTGACGTCGATGAAATGCCGCCAAAGCGCGCGGTAGCCGGGACGCCCGGCCTGCAGTTGCGCTGTCGCCAGCCGGGCTTCTTCCAGTCGCGCCTTGTCCGCTTTGCAGGCGGCGGAGGCTTGCGGGTAGAGCCGCTCAAGGTCCTCCAGCGTGACCGGCGCCTCTTCCGGATACGGTCCTTCGAAGCTTTCGTCGAAATAGGGCAGGTCCGGCCGCTCCCTGGCGATTTCGCTGATCAGCTGACCCATGGGCAGGCCCCAATCGCCGAGGTGAATGTCTCCGGTCACCTGATCGCCGCAAAACCGCATCAGCCGTTTCAGGCTTTCCCCCAGAACCGCCGTGCGCACATGGCCCACATGGAGAGGCTTTGCGACGTTCGGCCCGCCATAGTCCAGGACGATGGTCTCGGGCTCTTGGTTGCGCCAGCCGCCGAGGCGGCCGTCGCCGGCGATCGCGCGGATCTCTTCGGTCAAAAAGGCGTCCGTTGCGGTAAGATTGATGAAACCCGGTCCTGCCAGGGCGACTTTTTCAAACCGCTTGTCTGCTTCAAGGCGGGCGGCCACAGCCGCGCCAATCTCCCGCGGGTTTTTCTTCGCCGCTTTCGCGGCGGCCAGGGCGCCGTTGCATTGAAACTGGGCGAGGTCGGGCCGGTCGGAAAACACCACCCGGCCGAGGGCGCTGTTAAGCCCTTCGGCCGCGAACGCGTCGCCGACGATGCTGCTGAGAACGTCTATAATGGACATGTTTTAAAGGTTCGGGAATTTAAGGCTCTTGCCGGACCGGTTAAAGCGCGCCTGCCGCGGGGTCAGCTGCAGGCCGACGATGATTTCGAAATTGGAGCCGCTCACCCGCTCGCTCGCCCGGGGAATGACGATTTTCGACACGTTCTCGCGAATGCGCACAACGTCTCCCTTACGGAACTTTGCTTCGACCGGAAACACCTGTTTTTCGACAATGACGAGGTCCGTGCGTGTGACGGCGACGAAATATTCAAAGTCATGGGTCTGTTCAAGCCCTTTGGGACCGCGTCCGAAGGCGATGTCCATTTCTATACTGGCGTTGATCGGCTTATCCTCAAAATACCGGCAAGAGCCTTGCGCGCTTAGAATTTCCCCTGTGTATGCGACATTTTCCGCTGTTTCCGCGCCGTCGAACTCTATGACGCGTTCCGCAGCCGCCAGAACGCGCACCGATGGGCAAAGGCCGGCGTTCTGTTCGGTCGAGGCGCACCCGGCCAGAAGCGTGAGGCTCGTAAAAAGCGCTGCGACAGCGCCGGCGGCTTTATTCATGGCGAAAGACCTTATATTTGCAACATCAACGGGCCCGCGCATTGCGGTCGCGCGTTAAGACTTTTGATGTGATAAAGACTTCGCGCCTCCTCGGCAACGCCCGAGGCGCATTGCATGTGGAGCCGTTCGTTAATGTCAGGAAAACCGCCTCTTACCGTTCGCCTCGCCGCGCCGCGCGGTTTTTGCGCCGGCGTCGACCGGGCGATCCGCATTGTGGAGCTTGCTTTGAAAAAGCACGGCGCGCCGGTCTATGTGCGCCATGAAATCGTTCACAATCGATATGTTGTGGAGCGGCTGGAGAAAATGGGCGCGGTGTTCGTGGAGGAGCTGTTTGAAGCGCCCGACGATCGGCCTGTGATCTTCTCCGCCCATGGCGTTCCGAAATCCGTGCCGGACGAGGCGAAATCGCGCAACATGACCTTCGTCGACGCCACATGCCCCCTTGTCTCCAAGGTCCATGTGGAGGCCGAACGCTGCCACGCTGAGGGGTTGCAAATTCTCCTCATCGGCCACGCCGGCCATCCTGAGGTCGTCGGCACCATGGGGCAGCTGCCGGAGGGGGAGGTGACGCTGATCGAAACGCCGCAGGACGCCGAGCGGTTCCAGCCGAAGGATCCTGAAAAACTGTCCTACGTCACCCAAACGACGTTGTCTGTCGACGATACGGCCGAGATCGTCTCCGTCCTGATGCGGCGTTTCCCGTCGATCAAGGCGCCGCATAAGGAAGACATCTGCTACGCCACCACCAACCGCCAACAGGCGGTCAAAGCGATCGCGTCCGGTTGCGAGGCGATGCTGGTGATCGGTGCGCCGAACTCATCGAACTCCATGCGACTTGTGGAGGTCGCCGAGCGGGAAGGTTGCGCTTATGCAGCTCTTGTGGAGCGGGCCGCCCGTATCGACTGGGACGCGCTCGGCGCGCCATCGAGCATTGGCGTCACCGCCGGGGCCTCGGCCCCTGAGGAACTTGTCGAGGAGGTGATCTCGGCGTTGGCGGACAGGTTCGAGGTCACGGTGGATCAGGTGTCCGTCGCTGAGGAAAACGTCGCCTTTAAAATCCCGCGGGTTCTCACGGCGTAAAACCGCTTGACAGGTTTGCCGGATAGGGCGAAGCGGTGTCGGCGTTTAATGTGCTCTTTGGAGGCTGTTTTGTCGGATGTTGTAATTGAAGCGTATACGGATGGTGCCTGTTCCGGCAATCCCGGCCCTGGCGGCTGGGGCGTGCTTTTGCGCGCCGGCGATCATGAAAAAGAGTTGAATGGCGGCGAAGCGGACACAACGAACAATCGCATGGAGATGACGGCGGCGATCAAGGCTCTTCAGTCTTTGAAGAAAAGCTCCTCAAAAGTCGTTCTTTATACGGATTCCACTTACCTGAAAGACGGCATCACGAAATGGATCGCCGGGTGGAAAAGGAACGGCTGGAAAACGGCGGCGAAAAAGCCTGTGAAAAACAAGGACCTATGGGAGCAGTTGGACGGGCTCGTCGCGCGCCATGACGTGGAATTGCGGTGGGTGAAAGGGCATGCCGGACACCCGGAAAACGAGCGCGCCGACGCCCTTGCCGTTGAGGGGGCGCGGCGCGCCGCAAGCGGTTAAAGCTGGCCCAGCATATGCTCTGCGCTCGATACTTCGAACGCGCCGGGGGCTTCGACGTTTAAAATCTTCACTTCGCCGTTTTCTGCGTAAATGGAAAAACGCTGGCTGCGATGGCCCATGCCGAAGCCTGTCGCATCCAGTTCAAGGCCCAACGCTTTTGCAAAATCGCCGTTGCCGTCGGCGATCATCGTGACTTTGCCGTCGGCGTTGTGGTCTTTGCCCCAGGCGTCCATGACGAAGATATCGTTCACCGACATGCAGATGATCTCGTCGACGCCCTTGGCTTTCAGGGCGTCCGCCTTGTCTATGAACCCCGGCAAATGCTTGGCGGAGCAGGTCGGCGTGTAGGCGCCCGGCACGGCGAACAGCGCGACCTTTTTACCGGCGAACATATTCGCCGTTTGCGCGCTCTCAGGGCCGCTGCCGCCCATAATCATGACGCCTGCATCGGGTATTTGGCCGCCTACGGAAACAGTCATCGCGAAATCTCCTACACCTTTGTGTCTTTGAAAAATATGGTTAATTCCTGTTCACCATCGCGCGTTCCCATGGCCGGAGCAAGCGCTTTTCCTGAAGCCCCTTGCGGGTTAGGCTTGGCCCATGACAGAAGATCTCCAAAGCTCCAGAAACCCCCGCCAAGATTATCTCGCCGGAACCATGCTTATCGCCATGCCGAATATGCGTGACGAACGGTTTGAACGGGCGGTCTTGTTCATGTGCGCCCATGACGCGAACCACGCTATGGGGATCGTCATCAACAAACCGCTGGAGGACATCACCCTCGGCGCCTTGCTGTTGCAACTGGACGTCGATGCGACCGAAGCGGCTGAGGCGCGATCGGTCATGTTCGGCGGGCCTGTCCAGACCGATCGGGGCTTTGTGCTCCATACGCTGGATTACCGCACGCAGGCGACGATGGCTGTGACGCCGGAATTGGGGCTGACGGCGACGAAGGAGGTTCTGGTCGATATGGCCGGGCTTACGCCGAAACGTAAACCGCCGCGCCGCTCGGTTCTCGCCCTTGGATACGCTGGCTGGGGCGAGGGGCAGCTTGAGGCTGAGATCGGCCAGAACGCCTGGTTGCACTGCGCGGCGGACCCCGACCTTATTTTCGATGAGGACAGCGATGGCAAATGGCGCAAGGCGCTCGCCCGCCTAGGGGTCACCGATGCTATGTTTTCAAGCGAATGGGCCGATACGCGCAATGGAAACGCTCCGCTTCATTAAACCCCTGATTTAAGCGAATCGTTGACTCTCGGCGGTTCAAACCTATTGTTACGTCCGACGATGCGGGAGAGGTCGGGGTTTATCCTCGGCGCCGAAGGAGCAACCGCCCCGGAAACTCTCAGGCAAAAGGACCGCATCATCGTTCTAAAGGCTGGAAAGTAGGCGCATTCAAGATTTCTGCGTCTTACCGAAGGAGTAACCGCTCACCGCACTGCGCGTGTTGCGTAAATCTCTCAGGTCCCAGGACAGCCGGGGTCGCCGTTTAAAAAATGGCGTTGTCTAGCAATGGGACCGACATCTATGGCCGATTTGAAAAAAACGCCGCTCCATGGCTTGCATCTTGAGTTGGGCGCCAAAATGGTGCCCTTCGCCGGGTATGACATGCCTGTGCAATATGACAGGGGCGTGCTTGGCGAGCACAACTGGACCCGGGAAAAGGCCGGGCTTTTCGATGTCTCCCACATGGGGCAGGTCTGGCTGTCGACCCGCCAAGCGCAGATCGGCGGGGAGGACGCCCATACCGCTGTGGCGGACGCCATTGAAACATTGGTTCCTGGTGAAATTCGCAAGCTGAAAAAAGGCGGTCTGCGCTATACGGCGCTTTTGAGCGGCGATGGCGGCGTTCTCGACGACCTCATCATTACACGGCCGGTTCGGGAAGACCGCGCGGGATACCTCATTCTTGTTGTGAATGCTGCGACCAAGGCGGAGGATATCGCCTATATCCGTGAGAAGATCGGCGATCGCGTCGATATGCATGTGAAAGACGACCGCAGCCTCCTGGCGTTGCAGGGTCCCAAGGCGGCGGACGTTCTGGCCGGGATTTTGCCCGAGACGGCGGCGCAGTCCTTTATGACCATGCGCATCCATCAGTGGGAGGGCGCGTCGCTCATCGTCAGTCGCTGCGGATACACCGGCGAGGATGGGTTTGAAATTTCTCTGACGAACGACATCGCCGAACGGTTTGCACGCGCGCTTCTCGCCCATGACGATGTCGCGCCGATCGGTCTCGGCGCAAGAGATAGCCTGCGCCTTGAGGCCGGGCTGTGCCTCTATGGCCATGATATGACGCCGCAGACGAGCCCTGTCGAGGCGAACATCGCCTTTGCAATTGGCAAACGCCGCCGTGAAGAAGGCGGTTTTCCGGGGGCGGAGCGCATTTTGAAAGAGCTTGCCGACGGACCGGCGCGATTGCGTGTCGGTGTAAAACCTGAAGGCCGCGCCCCCGCCAGGGAAGGAACGAAAATTCTTTCCATAGATGGCGATGAGATCGGTGAGGTGACCTCCGGCGGGTTCGGTCCAACGGCGGGCGGCCCGGTTGCTATGGGCTATGTCGCTGCTGCTCATGCGGCGACGGGAACGTCCGTACAACTTTTAATTCGGGGCAAACCCGCCCCTGCGGAAATCGTCGATATGCCCGTCGTGGCGCATCGGTATTACAGGGGCGAATGAGGAGATCTAGAACATGTCTGTGAAATACACCAAAGAGCATGAATGGGTGCGGATGGACGGCGACATCGCCGTCATCGGCATCACGCCCCACGCAGCGGAGCAATTGGGCGATGTCGTCTTTGTGGAGCTTCCCGAGGTGGGCGCCAGTTTCGACCAGGACGCCGATATGGCGGTGGTGGAGAGCGTCAAAGCCGCCAGCGATGTTTATGCGCCGATTTCCGGGGAAATCGTGGAGATCAACAACGCCATCGTCGAAGAGCCGGCGAAAGTGAACGAGGACCCGGCCGGCGCGGCCTGGTTTGTGAAGATCAAGCCGTCCGATACGTCGCAGATCGATGCGATGATGGATGAAGCGGCGTATAAAGATTTTATTGGTTAATATCAACTCGATCTGCTCGTTCCGGCTCTCGCCGGACAGGGCGGGAAAAGGAAAAGGCTCATGCGTTACCTCCCCTTATCCGAAACGGATCGCAAGGCGATGCTGAACGTGATCGGCGCTGGTTCGGTGGATGATCTGTTTCAGGATGTGCCTGCAGATCTTTTAAACCCTGAAATCAACTTGCCGGATCACAAATCGGAGATGGAGGTTGAACGCGCCTTGAACGCCATGGCGGCCAAAAACGTCGCCGCCGGTGATGCGGCCTTTTTTCTCGGCGCCGGCGCTTATCGCCACCATGTGCCCGCCACGGTCGACCACATCATTCAGCGCTCGGAATTCCTTACATCCTACACCCCGTACCAGCCGGAAATCGCCCAAGGCACGTTGCAGTATCTCTTCGAGTTCCAGACCCAGGTGGCGTTGTTGACGGGCATGGAGGTCGCCAACGCCTCCATGTATGACGGCTCCACGGCCTGTGCGGAGGCGGTTTTGATGGCGGGCCGCGTCACCAAGCGTAAGCGGGTGGTCCTGTCCGGCGCGCTGCACCCCCATTATGCGGACGTAACGCGCACCAATGCGGAGCTTATCGGCCAAACCATCGTTCAGCCGGACCCGGGCGTTGACGGCGCGGAAGACCTCGCCGGCCTCATCGACGATGAAACCTCCTGCGTCGTGGTTCAAACGCCGGATGTGTTCGGCCGTCTTCATGATTTCACAAAGCTTGCTGAGGCCGCCCACGCCAAAGGCGCGCTTCTGATTGTGGCGTTTACGGAGGTTGTTTCTCTCGGCGCATTGAAGAGCCCTGGCGAGATGGGCGCCGACATTGTTGTGGGCGAGGGGCAGTCCATCGGCAATGCGTTGAATTTCGGCGGGCCTTATGTGGGCCTGTTCGCTGCGCGTAAGAAATATGTTCGGCAAATGCCCGGCCGCTTGTGCGGTGAAACCACGGATGCGGAAGGTGCGCGCGGCTATGTGCTCACGCTCTCCACACGGGAGCAGCATATTCGCCGGGACAAAGCGACGTCGAACATTTGTACGAACTCCGGCCTGTGCTGTCTCGCCTTCACCATTCATATGTCGTTGTTGGGCGAAGCGGGCGTAAGAAAGCTCGCCCTGTTGAACCACCAAAAGGCGGTGAAGCTGGCCGATGCGTTGGCGGCGGTTCCGGGTGTCGCCGTCGTAAACGATGCGTTCTTTAATGAGTTTACAGTGCGCTTGCCGAAGCCTGCGGTAGACGTTGTAAACGCCCTTGCAGACAAAGGCGTTATCGCCGGCGCGCCGGGCGGTCGTGTGTTCCCGGGCGCAGGGCTCGATGACTTGTTGATCGTGGCCGCGACGGAGACGAATACGGATGAAGATATCGCGGCCTATGCAGCGGCCCTGAAGGAGGTGTTGTAATGAGCATGAACGATCAAGGGCGCCCGACGAGGGGCCAGAGCGTCGATATGGCGGATTTCGCGCCGACCTTCACAGGCAATCGCGGTTTGCGGTTGAAAGAAGATCTCATTTTCGAAGTGGGGGATCTGGAGACGACCGGCGTCGATGTGCCTGATCTCGATGACACGCCGTCCCGCCTCGGCGGGGTGCAGCGCGCCGACGACATCGGCTTGCCGGGTTTGTCGGAGCCGGAGGCGATGCGCCATTTCGTGCGCCTGTCCCGGAACAATTACGCCATCGACATGGGGCCGTTCACGCTCGGCTCCTGCACCATGAAACATAATCCGCGTCTTAATGAAAAAATGGCGCGTGTGAAGGGCTTCGCCGATGTGCATCCGATGCAGCCGGAGAGCACGGTTCAAGGCGCGTTAGAGCTGATCGACACGCTCGCCCATTGGCTGAAGGAAATGACCGGCATGCCGGCGGTGGCGATGTCGCCCAAGGCCGGCGCCCATGGGGAGCTGTGCGGCATGATGGCGATCAAGGCCGCCATCGATGCGAAGGGCGAAGGCGCGACCCGCACCCGTGTTTTGGCGCCTGAATCCGCCCACGGCACAAACCCGGCGACAGCGGCCCAGTGCGGCTTCACCGTGGACGACATACCCGCCGACGCCTCTGGCCGGGTTGATATGGCGGCGTTTAAGGAAAAGCTCGGCCCCGATGTCGCCGGCATCATGCTGACGAACCCCAACACCTGCGGCCTGTTCGAAAAAGACGTGCGGGAGATCGCCGACGCGGTCCACGCCGCCGGCGGCTATTTCTATTGCGATGGCGCGAACTTCAACGCCATCGTCGGCAAGGCCCGGCCCGGCGATCTCGGCGTCGACGCCATGCATATCAATCTGCACAAGACCTTCTCCACGCCCCATGGCGGCGGCGGCCCGGGCTCCGGCCCTGTGGTGCTGTCTGAGGCTTTGGCGCCGTATGCGCCGTTGCCTTATGTGGTGCGCGAAGCGGAGACGTTCCGCATCGTTGAAAATCAGGAAGGCGACGCCCGGCCGTTCGGTCGTCTCACGGCCTTCCACGGCCAGATGGGCATGTTCGTCCGGGCTCTGTCGTATATGATGAGCCACGGCGCCGACGGCATGCGCCAGGCGTCCGAAGATGCTGTTTTGAACGCCAACTATGTGATGGCGCGGCTTTCGGCGGAGATGACGGCCTCCTACGAAGGCCCAACCATGCATGAGGCCTTGTTCGATGACCGGTTCTTGAAGGATACAGGCGTTGAGACCATCGACTTCGCCAAAGCGATGATCGATGAGGGGTATCATCCGATGACGATGTATTTCCCCCTCGTGGTCCATGGCGCTATGCTGATTGAGCCCACGGAAAGCGAGTCGAAGCGGGAGCTTGACACCTTCTGCGATGCGTTACTGTTCCTCGCCCGGGAAGCCAAAGCCGGCCGTACGGACCGGTTTAAAGCGGCGCCGCGCTTTGCGCCCAAACGCCGCCTCGATGAAACTGCGGCAGCGCGCAAGCCCATCTTGCGGTGGGAGCCGCCGGTGGAAGAAGCGGTTGCGCAAGCGGCGGAGTAGTATAAACGCTCGGTCCTTTGACCTCTCCCCATGGGGGGAGAGGTCGAAATTGCTTTTGCAATTTCGGGCGAGGGGGAGAGGTGTAGAGGGCCACAATAACATCTCTCCCGCTCATCCGGCCCTTTGGGCCGCCTTCTCCCCGAAGGAGAGAAGGAAAACGCCTCGCAAATCTTGTCGCCTCATCACCTCCTCGCGCCCTCTTGATTGGCCTGTTACCGTTTCCCTTGCCATAGTGAGGCTTAAGAGTTTTCAGGGACCAGCGAGGGGCCAATGGATTTTTTAACTGTTTTCACCATGCGCGGGCTCGATTTTCTGTCGACCCTGTTCGTGTTTGTCGTCGGCGCGGCGGCGTTCGGTATCGTTATTATGTATCTCCTGGACACCAATCAGAGCCGGGATGCGGTGCGGCACAACTATCCCGTGGTGGGGCGGTTCCGGGACCTGTTCATCCGCCTCGGCGAGTTTTTCCGGCAATATTTCTTCGCCCTCGATCGGGAGGAGATGCCGTTTAATCGGGCGGAGCGGGAATGGATCTATAAATCCGCCAAGGGGCGCGACAACACCGTTCCTTTCGGCTCCACGCGCGCCCTTACCCCTGTCGGCACGCCGATTTTCATGAACTGCGCGTTTCCCACATTGGAAACCCAAGCGACGGAAGCCCCGCCGGTGACCTTCGGGCCTGAAACACCCAATCCCTATACGGCGCAATCCATCATCAACGTGTCCGGCATGAGCTACGGCGCCTTGTCGAAGCCGGCGGTGCAAGCCCTGTCCCGGGGCGCCAAGCTCGCCAGCTGCTGGATGAATACAGGGGAGGGCGGCCTGTCGCCTTTTCATCTGGAAGGGGGCTGCGACATCGTTTTTCAGATCGGTACGGCGAAATACGGCGTGCGCGACGACAATGGCGGTTTGGATGAGAAAAAGCTGAAAGCGGTCGCCGCAAAACCGCAAGTGAAAATGATCGAAGTGAAACTCGCTCAGGGCGCCAAGCCCGGCAAGGGCGGCCTGTTGCCGGCCGCGAAAGTGAACCGCGAGATCGCCAAAATTCGCGGCATTCCGGCGGGCAAACCCTCCATCTCCCCCAACCGGCATCCGGAGATCGACAGCGTCGACAGTCTGCTCGATTTTATTGATCGGGTACGGACTATTTCCGGTTTGCCCGTAGGGTTCAAAACGGTGGTGGGGGACGCCCGCTGGTTCGATACGCTGTGTGCGGCGATCCATCAGCGCGGAGAGGCCTCTGCGCCCGATTTTATCACCATAGACGGCGGCGACGGCGGCACCGGGGCTGCGCCTATGCCTTTAATGGACGTTGTGGGGTTGCCCTTAAAAGAAGCTTTGCCTGCGGCGGTGGACGTCATTGTCCGCCATGGCTTGAAAGAGCGGATAAAAATCATCGCGTCCGGCAAGCTTGTAACGCCGTCGGAGGTCGCTTGGGCCTACTGCGCCGGGGCGGACACGGTGGTCTCCGCCAGGGGCTATATGTTTGCCATCGGCTGTATTCAGGCCATGCGCTGCAACACCAACCTTTGCCCCACGGGAATCACCACCCACAAGAAAAGCCTGCAGGGCGGCCTGAATCCTGCGAAAAAGGCGGTGAACGTTGTAAATTTTGTTGAGAAAATCCATTACGGCGTCGGCCTGATCTCCCATTCCTGCGGCGTCGCCCACCCGCGCGCGCTGAAGCGCCATCACGTGCGTATTGTGCAGGAGAACGGGCGGTCAACGCCGTTGGACGAACTTTATTCGCAGGCCGAAACCGCGGCTTGAGCTCGATTTTGGCGGAGAGGTTCATAAACAAACACCGCCCGCCGCGGCGCGGTTTTTTGTCCGCGCTTTTGCGTTGTCCGTCTACGATTTAAGGTGCGTTAGAGCGTTTTGAAGGAAAGGCGGCTCACCGGTTCTCCGTCTCAAAGCGAACAACAAAGACACCAGGGCATGCAGCTGAATCATCAAAAAACGGGATGCCCTAAAGCGTCTCCTCTTCAATGGAATCAGGCAGACGCTTTTAAGTCTTTGTTTTTTCGCATTTGCGGACGGCCAACCGTACACTTGACCTGAAAATACTTTAGAGCGGCTTAGTTGAGCCGCCCTTTGATCTCGCCGATGGCGTTATCCACCAGCTTATCGCCGGCTGCGCCGTTCGTCTTTTCCGACAGCACCGTCTCCGCCGCTGCGATGGCGACGTCGGCGGCGAGGTTGCGCACCTCCGCTGCCGCCTGGGCCTCGGCGCGGGCGATCTTGTCTTCAGCCTGGGCCGTGCGGCGCTCCAGCTCTTCGGCGAGTTTCTTGCGCGTCTCCTCGCCGATGCGGCGGGCGTCGGCTTTGGCCTGGTCGATAATGCTCTGGGCCTCATCCTCCGCCTCGCGTTGTTTGCGCTGGTATTGCGCCAGCAATTCCTGGGCCTCTTCGCGCAGGCGCCGGGCCTCGTCGAGGTCATCGGCGATCTTCCTCGCCCGGTCGTCCAGGCTGGAGGAGATCTTTTTCGGAACCCCGAAATACATCAAAATGAGGAAGAAAATGATAAGGCCGGCGAAGGCCCAAAATGTCGAGTCCATCCAATCCGGCATGCTGTCTCTCCGCCTTCGTTATGCCTGGCGCGCCAAAACGGCGTCCACGGCGGCCCCGGCGTCGGCTGTCTCGCCGGTGAGGCGCTCAACGACAGCCTCGGCTGTTTCAACCGCCACTTGTCGTACATTCGCCGCTGCCGCGTCTTTGGCTTTCGTGATGCGCGCTTCTGCAGCGGCGGTTTTTTCGTTCAAATCCGCCTCCATCTTCGTGCGCATATCTGCGATCTCCGCGTCGAGCTTTTCCCTGGTCTCCGCAGCGATAGCGCCAGCTTTGGCCTTCGCGTCGGCGAGGGCCTTTTCGTAAGAGGCGATCGCCTCATCGGTTTGGCGCTTTAGCTCCGCTGCTTGGTCAAGATCGTCGGCGATCTGATCCTGACGCTCCTCAATCACCGTGGCGATGCGCGGAATAGCAAACTTCGACAAAAGCCAGTAGAGCAAGGCGAAGGTGACGACCAGCCAAAACAAGCTCGAAGTGAAATATTCCGGATCGAACGGGGGAAACGGACCGCTCTCAGCTGCCTTTTTGGCGGCGTCGCCAGCATACGGGTCGGCCATGGGACCGGACCTCCTTAGAACATAGTAGGGCGGGATTTATCCCGCCGTTTCAGCGTCGGCTTGGTATGGCGGGATAAATCCCGCCCTACGCGCTCTCGCCAAATCGTTAGATCACGAACAACAGCAACAAGGCGATCAAAAGACCGAAGATGCCGAGGGCTTCCGTCACGGCGAAGCCGAAGATCAGGTTGCCGAACTGGCCTTGTGCAGCCGACGGGTTACGAATCGCCGCTTGCAGGTAGTTGCCGAAAATGTTGCCCACGCCAATCGCGGCGCCCAACATGGCAAGACAGGCGAGACCGGCGCCGATGTATTTTGCTGCTTCAGCTTCCATTTTTAATGCTCCTTTAGGTGAAACTCTTAAGTGAAGGGGTGAAAAGGTAAACGCCGCTGTTTCCGTCAGTGTCCGGGGTGAACCGCGTCGTTGAGATAGATGCAAGTCAAGATGGCGAAGACATAAGCCTGGAGGAACGCCACCAGAAACTCGAGCGCCGTGATCGCCACCGTCATGCCGAGGGGCAGGATCGCGCCGATAACGCCAAGGGCGCCGGCGCCGGCCATGGTCGAAATGAAGCCTGAGAACACTTTCAACGTGATGTGGCCCGCCAACATGTTGGCGAACAGACGCACCCCGAGGCTCACGGGCCGGCTGATGAATGAGAACACTTCGATAATCACCACCAGCCACAATACAGCCGCCGGCACGCCGGAGGGGACGAACAGCTTTAAAAAGCCAAGCCCGTTTTTCATGAAGCCGTAGATGAGCACAATGCTGATCACCAGCATGGCGAGCGCGAAGGTGACGATAATCTGGGAGGTGAAGGTGAAGAAGTAAGGCACCATGCCCAGCATGTTGCCGAACAGGATGAACAGGAACAGCGTGAACACGAACGGGAAGAACCGTTGCCCATCGGAGCCGAGCGACGGTCGCACAATGCTGTTCGCCACAAATTCGTAGAGCAGCTCCGCTACGGACTGCACCCGGCCGGGAACAAGGGCGCGGCCCTGCATCGACAAGGTCAAAAGCGCCGTGGCGCTGATCGCGGACAGAGCCATAAACAGGGCGACGTTTGTGAAAGAAATATCAACGGCCGTGCCGGGAAGCGTCAGTTCGACAAGCTTTTCGACCTTGAACTGTTTAATCGGATCGTTCGCCAACGGTAGGCCCCTGTCTTAAGTATAGCAGAACCGCTCATGCGGCTCTTTTAAGCGTCTTCGTTTTCACTCGCCTGTCCGATGGCCTGCGCGGATCTTATGGCGTTTGATACGCCGCCGCCGAAGCCAAACAAGAGGCAAACAATTAATCCCCACGGAGATGTTCCGAACACCGCGTCGATCCCCAACCCTAAAAACGCGCCGACCGCAACGCCAGCGACCAGGTCTGAGACGATGCGAAGCCCCGCGCCGATCCCTTTCGTTTGTCCGTCCCGCGCCGCTTGGTCTGCGTCGTCTTTCGCCCGTTGTTTCAGCTTCGCATCAAGGCGATCGCCGAAATCGTCAAGCGAGGGATCAGGGTCGGAACGGGTGATGGGAACCGCCATGAAGGTATGTGGGCCGACGGGCCGAACGCCCCGGCGAAATCGCGCGGAAGGTAGCCATGGCCGTGCCCCAAGTCAAGCAATCGCCGCGTTGCGGTAAGCTTTTGTTTTGCGTCGGAAAATGGAGGTTTATTGCGGCGAAATTCAGGTTGCGGCGTTCTGTCATCCCGGAAGTTGAACAGGTCAAGTCAAGTGGGACGGCGAGGTTTTGTGAAATGAACGGATTTTGTCATTTGCGATTCCCGTTGGCCGAATACGCGCAGGATCACATGTGCCGGGGACGCAAAGGGTTTAAGACCTTAACTTGCTTTTTATACTACTCAGTAGTATTTTGGCGTTGGAGGTTTACTTATGTCGGTAAAAGCATCTGTTTCTATTTCTGATCAACAGGACGCTTATGTTCGGCGGCTTGTTGCGGAAGGGCGCTATGCAAGTGTTAGTGCGGTCGTGCAGCGCGGTCTTGAGCTTGTGCGTGAGGAAGCTGAGTTGAAAGAAGCTGAACTTGCCGCTCTTAAAGGCCTTATTGAGGATCGGATGAAAGGTCCGTTCCTCGATATGGACCAAGCGCGCGCCCAGACCGAAGCGCTCATCGCACGGAAGAAAAAGCAGTATGGCGTATAAGGTTGTTCGTACAGAACAAGCTGTTCGCGATCTTGATTTTATCTTCGACCACCTTGTAGAGAGCTATTCGGCGTTAGGCGATGCCATTGATATTGCGGTAGAGCGTGCGGTGCATCGTTTGCGCATGATTGATGATGATATGGAAGCGCTGGCTCAGGTCCCCTTTCAGGGAACATTAAGGCCTGAGCTTATGGTTAGCTTACGTCATGTGACGAAGAACAATGCGATCTTCTATTTCCATGTCGATGAAAACGCCCGGATTATTTCTGTTCTCGCCGTTTTCTTCGGTGGGCAGGATCATCAACGGCATATGCTGGCGCGTCTAGATGCGCATTCACAAAAGTAGGAACCGGTTTTGTGAATAAAATGCGCGTCAAAACATAAGCTTAAAGCATTTCCAGGCCAAGTGTGTACGGTTGGCCGTACGCAAATGCGAAAAAACAAAGACTTAAAGCGTCTCCCCGATTCCGATTGAAGAGGAGACGCTTTAGACCACGTTTACGATTCGAAGAATTGTAAACGTGGTCTAAGAAACACAGAGTAGCGCCAAGCCAAGACTGTTAATCACGATTCAGTGGCTGCTGCTACTCCGCCGCCACGAGCTGTTCTGCGCGTGTCAGGTCCACTGAGACCAGCTGGCTCACGCCGCGTTCGGCCATGGTGACGCCATAGAGGCGGTGCATGCGGGACATGGTCACGGCATGGTGGGTGATCATGATGAAGCGTGTGTCGGTTTGTTTGCCCATCTCTTCCATAAGCTGGCAGTAGCGGTCGACATTGGCGTCGTCTAAGGGTGCGTCGACCTCGTCGAGCACACAGACCGGCGCCGGGTTTGACAAGAACACCGCGAAGATGAGCGCTGTGGCGGTGAGCGCTTGTTCCCCGCCGGACATCAGCGACATAGAGGTAAGCTTTTTGCCGGGCGGGCTCGCGAAAATCTCGAGGCCGGCTTCAAGCGGATCTTCCGAATCAACAAGGCGCAATTCAGCCTGGCCGCCGCCGAACAGGCGCACGAACAGGTCGGAGAAACTGGCGTTCACCTTGTCGAACGCTTCCATCAACCGTTGACGGCCTTCGCGATTGAGGCTGCCGATGGCGCCGCGCAACTTGTTGATGGCGCCTTCCAGGTCCTCGCGTTCCGTCGCAATTTCGCCGAGGCGATCGTCGAGTTCTTTGACTTCCTCTTCGGCGCGCAAATTGACGCCGCCGAGATTCTCCCGTTCCCGCTTCAGCTTTTCGAGCTTGGCTTCCATCTCCGCCCGTTCCGGCAGAGGAGTGTCTTCTTTGTGTTCCGCGATGTCGAGCAACGCGTCAGGTTCTACGGCGCAGCTTTCCCGGGCGAGGAGGTCGGCCTCCATGACGCGTTGTTTCGCCGCATCCAAAGTGGCCTCCGTGCGCGCCCGCGCCTCTCGGGCCTCCGACAAAGCGGTCTCGGCCAGTTTCAACGCCCGGTCCCGGGAGAGGTTTTCGTTGGACGCTTCGGCGAGTTCGTCTGCGGCGGTCTTGCGACGGGCTTCGGCCCCGTCGATCTGGTCGAGCAGCGCCTGGCGTTGCTCTTCGAATGCGCCTGGCGCGGCTTGTGCGGTTTCAAGGGCGGCCGCGGTTTCATCTTTGCGACCGTTGAGAGCCGTCAAGCGACCTTCCGCGGTGCGGGTCCGCTCGCCCCACGCTGTCCGTTCTCGTCCGATTTCCGATAAACGTTGCTCGCGCATCTCCGCTTCCCGGGCGAGCGCTGAATACGCCGCGCGGGCGTCGGCCGCAGCCGTCCGGGCGGTGAACACCGTTTGTTTGGCCGCGGTGGCGTTTTCTTGTGCGGCTTCGAGGTTCGGCATCTGCGTGAGGCGGTCCCGCGCATCCGTCGCAATGGTTTCTGATTCGGTTTTATCGTCCGTCAGCCTGCGTACAGCCTCCTCGATGGCGGACAGGCGGGCATCGCGGTTTGCGGTCTCCCGCTCCAGCCGGCCGAGGGCGGCGCGAGCCTCTTCCAGGGCGCGGCCGGCGCGGCGGGCGGCCTCCCGGCGGTCGGTTTCTTCCTGACGCGCCCGCTTCAGGGCGGTCTCCGCCGCTTCATGGGCGGCTTTTGCGGCGGCGGCGTTTGACCGCGCCGTATCAAGCTCGCTTTCCAAAGCTTCAAGGCGGTTGCGTTGTTCCAGGCGCACTGCGGCGGCGGTTTTCGCCTCGGCGCGGGCCACATAGCCGTCCCAGCGCCATAGGTCGCCCCGTTGGGAGACAAGACGTTGGCCAGGCTGTAAGTGCGGGCGCAGCGCCTCGCCAGCTTCCTCGTCCACCACGCCGATTTGCGACAGGCGGCGTCTCAGGCGCGCCGGAGCTTCGACGCATTCTGACAAAGGCCGCGCGCCGCCAGGCAAGGGCGCATCGCCGCTGATCTCGTCTTGTCCGAGGGCGGACCAATGGGCGGGCGCCGCTTCGTCGACCGCTGCGCCGAGGTCGTCGCCGAGACCGGCCGCAAGCGCGTTCTCATAGCCCGGCGCTACAGAGATGTCGTCGATCAGCGCCGGCCAATCGCCAAGATCTCCGGCGGACAACAGCTTGCGCAGGGCTTCGATTTCCGCGGTGAGGCGGGAGAGGGCTTTTTCGGAGTCCCGACCGGGGGCGCGGCGGGCTTCTTCCTCGGTTTGGGCCGCCTGGCGTGCCGCTTCGGCGGCCTGCATCGCGCCTTCCGCGCTCGTTTTGTCCGCTTCTGCCGCTTTCACCGCCTGCTCAATGGCGGACCGGGCCTCGGCTTCCTCCGCACTCGGTGCGATTTCCGCTTGTTCGCGCAGAAGCTCTTGCAGTTGCGCCTCGGTGCGGCGCTGGCGGCGTTCGGCCTCTTCAATGGCGTTTTCGGCGGCTTTGCGTTCGGCTTGAATGTCGGCGAACTCGGCGTTGAAACGGTCTAGAGCCTGTTCGGCTTCGGACAATTTTTCCGATTCCGCATCGCGGGTTTGTTGGGCGGCCCGCAGGCGTTCTGCTTCGCTGGCCTGGCGGGCGGCGAGCTGTTCTTCCTCAGAGGAAATTGTCTCCAACGCCGCGCGGGCGTCTGAGAGCAGCTCGTTTTCCCGGGCGATGTCCTGGGCGATGGCGTCGCCTTGGGCGATGAGGCGTTCAACCTCCGCTTTGGCGCGTTCTTCTTCCTTGTCGAGATTTTCCCGCGCCACGACCAGGCGATGAAGGGCGGCCGCAGCTTCCGCCTCCTTTTGACGCAACGGGTCGAGCAGGGCGGACACCTCGCCTTGTGCGGCGGAGGCCGCTGCGGTGGCCCGCGTCGTTTCCTCCACAAGCTCCACCGCTTGACCATGTTCTTGTTCAGCTTCTTCCAAGGCGTCGGAGGCTTCTTTCCAGCGCAAATAAGCCGCCATGGCCTCGGCCTTGCGGATATGGCCGGAGAGATTGCGGTAGCGGGACGCCTGGCGCGCCTGGCGGGCGAGGGCGCCGCGCTGAACTTCCAGCTCGCCGACCACGTCTTCAAGCCGCGTGAGGTTGGTCTCCGCTGCTCTCAGCTTGAGCTCCGCCTCATGGCGACGGGTGTGGAGGCCGGTGATGCCGGCGGCCTCTTCGAGCAGCTTCCGGCGGTTTTGCGGTTTTGCGTTGATCAGCTCGGAAATCTGCCCCTGGCGCACAAGCGCTGGAGAGTTCGCTCCGGTGGAGGCGTCGGCGAACAGCAGCTGGATGTCTTTGGCCCGCAGCTCCTTGCCGTTCAAACGGTATGTGGAGCCGCCGTCCCGGTCGATGCGACGGGAGATCTCAATCGTATCTGAATCGTTGAACTGCGCCGGGGCGGTCCGGTCGGAATTGTCAGCGGTGAGCACCACCTCCGCCCAATTGCGCGACGGCCTGTTGGTCGTGCCGGAGAAAATCACATCCTCCATGCCCGCGCCGCGCAGGGCCTTGGCGGAGGTTGCGCCCATCACCCAGCGCAGGGCCTCCAGCAAATTGGACTTGCCGCAGCCGTTCGGCCCGACAATACCGGTCAATCCCGGCTCGATATGGAAATCCGTCGGGTCGACGAAGGATTTGAAACCGACAAGGCGCAGCTTTTCGAACTTCACGGGACGTCAGCTTTCTCGGAGTTTTTGTTGCGTTAACATCTAAACCCCGAGATGGCCCCGATTCTCATTCGCTGGAAAGAAGCGGGGCGAGGGCCTCGTCAAACTGTTCGATTGTAAACATGCGGCGGGGCTGGCCGTTGATGATGAAGCTGGGCGTGCCGCTGATGTCATAGGTTTCGGCGCCATGCTCCACCTGCGCCTTTAGTTGGTCGAACAATTCTGTGTCCTGGACGCACGCTTCAAACGCCGCCTCGTCCATGCCGGCTTCCGCCGCCGCGTCCAGCAGCCATTGGCGCGGGGTTTCGATATACTCGAAATCCTTTAACGGGTGCATGGTTTTCATCAGCCCCTTGATTGCGGCGAAATACGCGTCCACGCCCTTTTGCGCGCCAAGGCATCTGGCGAGCATCGAACCGGCGAAGGACAGGTCCGCAAGCCCGCTCGGCACCACGGGAAATTCCCGGAATACGAAACGCACTTTCCCCGTATCGATGTATTTTTCCTTCAACTCCGGAAAGGTCGTGGCGTGAAAATTCGCGCAGCCGCCGCAGGTGATGGAGGCGTATTCGATAATGGTCACCGGCGCGTCGTCGGCGCCGATGACGATGTCCGTATCCTTGATGTCCATATCGCCGGCGGCGGCGGAGGACGCCGCGGATGCGCCGCTGTTTTCAGAGGCGGGCGTGCTGCTTTCGCCGGAACAGGCGGCGAGGAGGGCCGCGAGGCTGGCGGCGATCGGGGCGGCGAGGCGCGAAAACGGCATGGGCGGGGCTTTCCTGGTGACTATAATCCGGTGGATGGAGTCTTGCGCGTCGCGTCGGCGAGCGCAAGTCTCGCCGGTGCGGCCCGATCCCAAAATCTGCTCGGTCTATCCCTGCGTTATCTTAAGGCTCGCCACGGCTTTATAGCCGTAATGTCGGTTGACGCATTCCAGGATCTGGGGCGCGACATGTTGAAGCTGGGCCGCCGCCGCGCCATGTCGCGCGCGCAGGGTCAAAACGCCGGCGCCGCCCCGGCGGGCGAGTTTTTCCGGCCGGGCGAGCTTGGCGACCACATCACCGACGATCTCGGGCCATTTTTTTAAAAGCTCCGGGTCGGCGAAGCCGAATTTTTTTCCCAACCGCCCGACAATGCGGCCCGACGCAAGGCCCACGGTCGGCGCGCACCGCACGGCGGATTTGGTGTTCACCGTGTCATGGACAGGGCGGCGCAGGCGCGGGGGCGTGTGAACGGGCATTGGCCAATCCTGGCGGTTCGCTTACATCAAGAGGCGAAACATTGTTCGCCTGTTTTTGAAATTATGCCGAATTCGTCCGTAAAACAAACCGCCTTCGCCAAGGACATGCTTGCCTGGTACGACACAAGCGCCCGCAGGCTGCCCTGGCGCACGCCGCCGGCTGAAAGCAAAAAAGGCGTTCGTCCGGACCCGCACCATGTCTGGCTGTCGGAAATCATGCTCCAGCAGACGACGGTGGCGGCGGTGAAATCCTATTTTCTTCGGTTCCTGGAGTTGTGGCCCACGGTCGAAGCGCTCGCCGCCGCGCCGTCGGAGCAGGTGATGGCCGAATGGGCGGGCCTTGGGTATTACGCCCGCGCCCGCAACCTTTTAAAATGCGCCAAAACGGTGGTGGAGGACTATGGCGGGCGTTTCCCGGAGGAGGAGGCGGACCTTCTAGAGCTGCCAGGCGTCGGTCCGTATACGGCGGCCGCCATCGCCGCCATCGCTTTCGGCAAACCGGCTGTTGTGGTGGACGGCAATGTGGAGCGGGTTATGGCGCGTTTTCACATGGTGGAGACGCCGCTGCCGGACGCCAAGCCGGCGCTGAAGGATCTCGCCGCGACGTTGACGCCGAAAAAACGCCCTGGCGATTATGCGCAGGCTCTTATGGATCTCGGCGCCACCATTTGCACCCCGAAGTCGCCTGCCTGCGGTATTTGCGTTGTGCGTCCATCCTGCGCCGCCCATAAGGCCGGGCGGGCGGCGGAGCTGCCGCTTAAAAAACCGAAAGCCAAAAAACCAACCCGCAGGGGCGTTGCGTTTTACGTGGAGCGGTCCGATGGCGCGGTGTTGCTGCGCCGTCGCCCGGACAAGGGGCTGCTCGGCGGCATGCTCGGGGTGCCGACGACGCCTTGGCAAGAAGGCGCTGCACCAAACCCGTCCGCTCACGCTCCTTTAGATGCCAAATGGGAGCCGACAACGCCGGTCACGCACACGTTCACCCATTTTCATCTGGAACTTGAGGTATGGCGGGCGGAGGTGGGGGCGAAGGTTGCAAAGTCTCTCGACGGCGAGTGGGCGGCGGACCCGTTGGGGGCGGGATTGCCGACGGTGATGCGAAAGGCTGTGAAGGCGGGGATGCGGGTTTAGGGTAAAAGTTTTGCTAAGATTATGCGATGAGGTGGTTTCCTTCCCCCGCTTGGCGGGGGAAGTGGCCGCGCAGCGGTCGAAGGGGGCGGAATTTACGACTATAAAATGCAACGTTTATGAACATCGGCCCCCTCCGCCGGCGCCTCCCCCCTCGTGCGGGGGAGGACGAAATTGGCGTCTATCGAAAGCCGAAACAGGTTGTAGTGCGTGAAAACATGTATGATGAAGATGATGCGTGCGGTATGGTTACTCATAGGCGTTACAGCACTCGGGCTTGGCGCTTTGGGCGTCGTTTTGCCCTTGCTGCCGACAACGCCCTTTATTCTCCTCGCCGCCTATGCTTTCGCGCGGTCCTCTGATCGCCTGCACAGGTGGCTTCACAC
>JBCDBL010000003.1:0-64494 GCA_039183635.1 Pseudomonadota bacterium | reverse complement strand
GCCCAGACTTCCATCTCGCCGAAGCGCTGGCCGCCAAACTGCGCCTTGCCGCCGAGCGGCTGCTGCGTGACAAGCGAGTACGGCCCGATTGAGCGCGCGTGGATCTTGTCGTCGACGAGGTGGTGGAGCTTCAGAAGATATTTGTAGCCCACGGTCACCGGCCGCGCGAAAGTCTCGCCGGTGCGCCCGTCGAACAGCGTCACCTGGCCGGACTCTTCAAGGCCGGCGCGGGTCAGCATATCGACGATTTCCGCCTCGCGAGCGCCGTCGAACACCGGCGTCGCAATCGGCACGCCGCGGATCAGGTTGCCACCGAGTTCGGTCAGCTCCTCATTGGAGCGCGGCAACACCTGATCGTCGCCATAGACGTTCTTCATCTTGTCGACGAAGTCATCGCGCATGTTCTCGCCCGCATCCCAGCGTTCCATGATGGCGCCGATCTGACGGCCGAGACCACGGCAGGCCCACCCAAGGTGGGTCTCAAGGATCTGGCCGACATTCATACGCGAGGGAACGCCGAGCGGATTCAGAACGATATCGACGGGCGTGCCGTCCTCGAGGAACGGCATGTCTTCCATGGGTGCGATTTTCGAGATCACACCCTTGTTGCCGTGACGGCCGGCCATCTTGTCGCCCGGCTGAAGCTTGCGCTTCACAGCAACGAAGACCTTAACCATCTTCATCACGCCCGGCGGCAGTTCGTCGCCACGCTTCAGCTTGTCGACCTTGTCGTCGAACCGCGCTTCGAGACGCGCTTTCGACTCGTCATACTGTTTCTTGAGCGCTTCGATTTCCGACATCAGCGCGTCGTCATCGACGCCGATCTTCCACCACTGGCCGCGCGACAGCTGGTTTTCGAGCACCTCTTCGGTAACGTCGCCGCTCTCGAAGCCTTTCGGGCCGGAGATGGCTACTTTGCCGAGGATCATCTCCTTCAGGCGGCCATAAATGTTGCGCTCAAGGATCGCGAGTTCGTCGTCGCGGTCTTTCGCCAGGCGCTCGATCTCTTCACGCTCGATGGCGATGGCGCGCTCGTCCTTGTCGACGCCGTGGCGGTTGAAGACGCGCACCTCGACCACCGTGCCGACAACGCCGGGCGGCAATTTGAGCGACGTGTCGCGGACATCCGACGCCTTCTCGCCGAAGATCGCGCGCAGGAGTTTTTCCTCCGGCGTCATGGGGCTTTCGCCCTTCGGCGTGATCTTGCCCACAAGGATATCGCCCGGGTGCACTTCCGCACCGATGGCGACGATGCCGGCTTCGTCGAGATTGCGCAGGGCTTCTTCCGAGACATTCGGAATATCGCGCGTGATTTCTTCCGGGCCGAGCTTGGTGTCGCGGGCCATGACCTCGAACTCCTCCAGGTGGATGGAGGTGAAGACGTCATCGCGCACGATGCGCTCAGAAATGAGGATCGAATCTTCGAAGTTGTAGCCATTCCAGGGCATGAACGCGACGAGCACGTTCTTGCCAAGCGCAAGCTCGCCGAGGTCCGTCGACGGGCCGTCAGCGATGATGTCGCCTTCGCGCACCTGGTCGGCGATCTTCACCAGCGGGCGCTGGTTGATGCAGGTGTTCTGGTTCGACCGCTGGAACTTGCGCAGGTTGTAAATATCGACGCCCGGTTTGGTCGGATCCGTTTCCTCGGTCGCGCGCACAACGATGCGCTGCGCGTCGACCTGCTCGACGATGCCAGGACGGCGCGCCGCAACCGCGGCGCCGGAGTCGCGCGCCACGACCGATTCCATGCCGGTGCCCACAAACGGGGCTTCCGCCTGCAACAAAGGCACAGCCTGGCGCTGCATGTTCGAGCCCATGAGCGCGCGGTTCGCGTCATCGTTCTCAAGGAACGGAATGAGCGCCGCTGCGACGGACACAAGCTGCTTCGGCGAAACGTCGATATAAGCCACGTCCTCGCGCGGCACGAGCGTCGCATCACCGCCAACGCGGCAGTTAACGAATTCGTTCTGCAAGAGGCCAGCGTCATCGACTTCAGCGTTCGCCTGAGCAATGGCGAAGCGCTGCTCTTCCATAGCGGAAAGATATACGACTTCGTCGGTCACCTTACCGTCGATGACACGCCGATACGGGCTCTCGATGAAGCCGTACTGGTTCACCTGGGCATGAGTCGCCAGCGAGTTGATGAGACCGATATTCGGTCCTTCCGGCGTCTCAATCGGACAGATCCGGCCATAGTGCGTCGGATGGACGTCGCGCACCTCGAAGCCGGCCCGCTCGCGGGTAAGACCGCCCGGCCCAAGCGCCGACAGACGCCGCTTGTGGGTGATCTCAGACAAGGGGTTCGTCTGGTCCATGAACTGCGACAGCTGCGAGGAGCCGAAGAACTCGCGCACCGCAGCGGCGGCGGGCTTCGCGTTAATCAAATCGTGCGGCATCAGCGTGTCGAGTTCCGCCGACGACATGCGCTCCTTGATGGCGCGCTCCATCCGCAAAAGACCGATGCGATACTGGTTTTCCATCAGCTCGCCGACCGAGCGCACGCGCCGGTTGCCGAGATTATCGATATCGTCGATGTCGCCGCGCCCGTCGCGAAGATCGACGAGGGTCTGCAGGATCGACAGAATGTCTTCCTTGCGCAGGACCCGCAGCGTGTCATCGGTCTCGAAGCCGAGACGGATGTTCATCTTAACCCGGCCAACGGCGGAAAGATCATAGCGCTCTTCATCGAAAAACAGTGAGAAGAAGAGCCCCTCGGCCGTTTCAAGCGTCGGCGGCTCGCCGGGACGCATGACGCGATAGATATCGATCAGCGCCATGTCGCGGTTGGAGTTCTTGTCCGCCGCAAGCGTGTTACGAATGTAGGCGCCGATGGTCAGGTGATCGACATCGATGGTGTCGAACGCTTCGATGCCAAGCTCGGCGAACTGCTCAAGGGTCTCAGCAGTGATTTCGTCGCCCGCCTCGGCGAAGATTTCGCCGGTGTCGAAGTTCACAAGGTCCGACGCGAAGTAACGCCCAACCATTTCCTGATCTGACAGGAGAAGGTCCGTCAGGCCCTCCTCGGCAAGCTTCTTGGCGGCACGCGCGGAGAGCTTCTTGCCCGCCTCAAGGACAACATCGCCGTCCTTGGCGTTAATCAGATCGCGCTCGACCTTGACGCCCTTCCAGCGCTCGGGGTTGAACGGCATCGTCCAGCCCTCTTTGGTCTTCTTGTGCGGCACGCGGTCGTAGAATTCGTCGAGGATTTCTTCCTCGCTCATGCCGAGCGCATATAGGAGTGTCGTCGCCGGCAGTTTGCGGCGACGGTCGATGCGGACATTGACGATGTCTTTGACGTCGAACTCGAAGTCGAGCCAAGAGCCGCGATACGGAATGATCCGAGCGGCGAACAACAGCTTGCCCGAGGCATGGGACTTGCCGCGGTCATGGTCGAAGAAAACACCCGGCGACCGGTGCATCTGGGACACGATCACGCGCTCGGTGCCGTTTACCACAAAGGTGCCGTTGTCGGTCATGAGCGGCATGTCGCCCATGTAGACTTCCTGCTCCTTGATGTCCTTGACCGATTTCGCGCCAGTGTCCTCGTCTACCTCGAACACGATAAGGCGCAACGTGACTTTCAGGGGCGCCGCATAGGTCATGTCCCGCTGCTGGCACTCGTCCACGTCGTATTTCGGCTCTTCGAATTCGTAGGAAACATATTCCAGCGTCGCCGTCTCCGTGAAATCGGAAATCGGGAACACCGAGCGGAACACCGCCTCGATGCCGTCCACCTTGCGATCTTCCTGCTTGATGTAGCGCTGCAGGAACTGCTCATAAGAGTCTTTTTGAACCTGGATCAAGTTCGGCATCGGCGCTGCGTCGCCAATACGTCCAAAATTTTTACGAATGCGTTTCTTCTCAACGAAGGATTGCGCCATCTTCTTCCTCGCAAAGGGGAGCAATTTCCGAATTAGCGCCAGACCACGTAAGACGGCCGCCCGCTGGAAAAGCCGACCGTCAAAAAATCTGCATGCGCATGGAGAACGCACAACCCTTGCGTGCAAACGAACAGAAAGCCGCCCGCATCATCTCAGATCGCGTTCAAACGCCTAAACCCGAACAGTAAAGCGCATACGCAAAAGCGCCCGAGCGGCCATGCCCTTAAGGCCGCTTGGTCACGGAAATTGTTCCTAAATGTAAATCTCGATCAACCGAAGCACGAAAACCCAATGCACGCCAAAACGTTGCAAGCCAGCCTTAGCATCGCATGCCAGACAACTAATTGCCGAATGTTTGTCAGAAAAAGCTGCGCCGAACGAATTTTCGCCCGAAAACAACTCTTTAGAATAATCGACCGTCAAACAAACCAGTGTCAATCAATTGCACGTCGCCGCAAAGCCGTACACCGCCGATGGCAGGCCATCGACGGTGAAACAATGTTAATAGGCGCGCCGACGCGGAGCTGCAAGCCCCCATTTCGTCGAAAATTCGACCAAACGCGCCCGGAAGCGGTGCGGCGGCGACGAAATCTCGCCGCCAAAACCGCTAAATCACTGATAGTGATAGACTATTTAAGCTCGACCTTGGCGCCGGCGTCCTCAAGCTTTTTCTTGATTTCTTCAGCTTCAGCTTTTGCAGCGCCTTCTTTGACGGCCTTGCCGCCGGCTTCGACCATTTCCTTGGCTTCTTTGAGGCCAAGACCAGTGATCGCGCGCACTTCCTTGATGACGTTGATTTTCTTGTCGCCGGCTTCGAGCAGGATGACGTCGAATTCGGTTTTCTCTTCAGCCGCTTCGCCGCCGCCAGCGCCCGGCGCTGCAGCAACCGCAACGGCGCCCGCTGCCGGCTCGATGCCGTATTCGTCTTTCAGAAGGTTTTTCAGTTCAGCCGCTTCGAGGAGCGTCAAGCCGACGAGTTCTTCAGCAAGTTTTTTGATATCAGCCATGATGTGTGGTTCCTGGTTTCTAAAGTGATGCGATTTGGTTTGTTCGTGAATTGAGATGCGCGCTTACGCAGCCTCGCGCTTCTCAAGGGTTTCAACGATGCCGGCCAGTTGCGAAGCAGGCGCGGTGACGGCCCCGACGATTTCAGCCGCCGGCGACATGATGGTCTGGACGATGGACGCCAGAAGCTCTTCGCGAGACGGCATGGAGGCAAGCGCTTTCACGCCCTTCTCGTCGAGGATTTCCTCATCCATGGCGCCGCCGAGGATCGACAGTTTGTCGTTCTTCTTGGCGTAGGCGTGGACGGCCTTGGCCGCGGCCACGGGGTCTTCGGAAAACGCGAGCGCCGTCGGACCGGAGAAAAGATCGGAAAGCTCTTCGCTCGGCTTGCCGGAAATCGCGATCTTCGCAAGGCGGTTCTTAACGATCTTCATGGAGGCGCCGGCGTTGCGCAGTTCGCCGCGGAGGTCTTCCATCTCCGATACGGTGAGCCCGCCATTGGCGACGACAACGACAGCGTTGTTGTCAAAAACGCCGCCGATCCACTCGACCATTTCCGCCTTTTGGGTTCTGTCCATGGACAAGTCCCTTCAACAGTAATGCAAGGACAGACCATCCGCCCTCGCCGGTTCTTTAACTCTTGAAAAATGCGGAAACCAAAAAGGCTCCGCGCTTATCAAGCGTCAGGAGCCTGCCCAATGAGAGGTCATATAGAACGCGCCGGCCCGCCGGTCGCATTCGTTTTGCCTCTGTCTATGCGGGAGATTAAGCGCTTTTTAAGCACGCCCGCAGTCTCGGACAGGTTCGCCGCTGAAGCGGCGAAAGCGGTTTCTTAGCGGAATGTTGGAGGTTTGCAAGGGAATTTTTCCCGACAAACCCGACATTCGCGTGAGAAAAATGGGCGCCGTCGAACGTAGCCCTGGATCCCTGCTTTCGCAGGGAAGACGTGACCATTTCTATCATCCTTCATTCCAGCGAAAGCTGGAATCCAGAGATGCAACCCTACAGTATTCGCGCGCGGCAGATGTTCAGGTGAAACGTTTACGCCCTCAATTGACGCCGCTTTGCCGCGCTGACGCCAAGCAATCCGGTCAACAGAAAAACGACAGCGCCGGGGATCGGTATGGGGGCCGGATCGGAGATGTTGGTTAAGCTGGTAAGCGAGAAATTCACAAAAGACGTTACTTGATCAGCACCATCGAAATACCTTGTCGATAGGAAGAGCCATGCTGACGAGAAATCACCAAGCTCAAAATCAGTTGGGAGCGCCGTGCTTGAGAACGCCGAACCAGTTGCGTCAAAAAACTGAAACGAGACCGTATCATAAAACCCAACTGGTGAATTTCGAATTGTATCTGCATTCCCGGCGAATTGATCGCCTCCCGCACCCGGCAAACTGTTAACAACTGATGACAAATCTATTGGGGCGTCCGGATTCGCAGTGGAAAACTCGTTGATTAAAATGTCAATTCGCCCCGTGTACGGTTGCACATCAGAGCCTGAACCGCTCGGCGCCAGATTGTTCGTGTCGTAAGTTAGTATGCCCGATACGTTGGAGAGACCGATGGCTTGTTCATAATAGCTACCCGTGGGTGCATTCGCGTTGTTTTCGGAAAAACCTTGTTGAGCGGTAAACGCGAATTTCACCACTGCAGCGCTTGCAGGCACAAAAGCGCCCAGAGAAAAGGCAATCAAAACAACAACCGCAACTAAAGAACTTACTCGAGAAAACATGAGCTATCCCCCTTGTTTATATGGGGATTACAGATTGAACTCATGTTTTCAAGAAGATTCTACTTTTTGAATTTCACCTTAAAGGAGAATCTTCGGGCGGCGTTGTGCACTTTTAGCCAACGCCGCCGCTGTGCGCTCTCGCTACCGGTGCCCTCGCCGCGCAAACAAGAGCCCCCCGAGCCCCGCAAGAAAGAGCGGTAGCGCCGCCGGAACCGGGATCGGCGTTGCGCCGTTGGCCGCGGCGACGCCGTACTGCACGTGATCAATTTCCCAGTTGTTCCGGTTCGGCATGAATATGGTGATGCTCAAAATCCCGCCGAGATCGGACACGCCGAAAAACCGATCTTCGTCCGTTTCTCCTCTGATGGCGTTATCGCCGACCTCTGTCGGCCCGATGGAACCAAGGTCGCTGCCGTCGGCGCCAATAGCGGAGAAGATGACAGTGTTGGGCGCTGCGCCGTTCACATCCGTCCAGACAAGCCCCGCATGGGTGGGCAGGCCGCCGGGCGCCTCAGAGTCGAAAAAGATGGTCAGCGTGTCCTGAGCGAACTGCGAGAAATAGGACGTACCGCCCGAGCCGCTGCCATCGATGGCGCCGTCATCGGCATCGACCGAGTCCACAAAGCCGGACGGGATTGTCGTCGCCCACCCGTCGCTCGGCCGCGCGCCTTGTGTGTTGAAGGCGCCGTCTTCAAAGTCCTCCAGGTAAAAGTAAGAAAACGTAAGGCTCGCAAAAGGACTGTCGTCGAAGCTCTTATAAGCCGTCGGTCCTGTGAAAACCGCCGCAGACGCCGTCGATATCATGGCCACGCACGCCGCAGCTGCAACCAGTGCTTCTCTCATCCTCTCCCCCAAGGTTGGTGAACCAAAAACTCACTCAACCCTAGGATGTGTTTACATTAAAATCAAACCATTCGTTACAAAAAGCATTACGACGACTAAATCACCCCGAGCGTCTTGCCCACTTTTGCAAACGCCGCTGCGGCGCGGTCGACCTGTTCGTCGGAATGGGCCGCGCACATCTGGGTGCGGATGCGCGCCTGACCTTTGGGCACGACCGGGAAAGAAAACGCCGTCACGTAAACGCCTTCCTCCATGAGCGCGGCGGCCATCTCGCCGGCAAGACGCGCGTCGCCCAGCATCACCGGGATGATCGGGTGCTCGCCCGGCAGGAGGTCGAAGCCGACATTGGTCATCTGCGCGCGGAAGCGTTCGGCGTTTCGGAAAAGCTGCGCGCGCAAACCGTCGCCATTCCGGATGAGGTCGAGGGTCTTCATGGTCGCGCCGAGGAGCGCCGGCGTCAGCGCGTTGGAAAAGAGGTACGGCCGCGCCCGATTACGCAACAAGTGGATTACGTTTTTAGAGGCGCAGATATAGCCGCCCATGCCGCCGCCGAGCGCCTTGCCCAGCGTGCCTGTCAGAATATCGATGCGGTCCGCGACGCCGCAATGAGCGGGCGAGCCCTTCCCGCCAGGGCCCATAAAGCCGGTGGCGTGACAGTCGTCGACCATGACGAGGGCATCGTATTTATCGGCCAGGGCGCAGATTTCTCCGAGCTTCGCGATATAGCCGTCCATGGAAAAGACGCCGTCGGTGACGATAATTTTAGTGCGCGCGTCCTCGGCATCGGCGCGCTTCAACTGCGCTTCCAGATCGCCCATATCCGAATTTGCGAAGCGATAACGCTTGGCTTTACAGAGCCTTACGCCGTCGATGATCGACGCATGATTAAGACTGTCGGAGATGATCGCATCTTCCGGTCCGAAAAGCGGCTCGAAGACACCGCCATTGGCGTCGAAACACGCCGCAAAAAGAATTGAGTCTTCGTAGCCAAGGAACGACGCAATCTCGCGCTCCACCGCCGCATGCATGTCCGTCGTACCGCAAATGAAGCGCACCGAGGCCATGCCGAACCCATGCGATTTCATGGTCTCGCTTGCGGCCTCGACAAGCGCCGGGTGGTCGGCGAGCCCGAGATAATTGTTAGCGCAGAAGTTCAGGACGCGTTTCGTTTCGCCCTTGTGCAGGACGTCGATTTCCGCCCCTTGCGGCGAGGTCAGCTGGCGCTCGACCTTTTCCAGCCCGTCGCGGCGAAGGTCGTCGAGAGTTTCAGAGACACGGTCGTAAAATGCAGCGCGCATGATTGTTCCTTTTGAGCATTTTGCACCAAAACGGTTTGGCAGGCGGCGCGGCAAAAAACAACAAGCGCCTGCGAGACCCTGTTTTTACCATTCCGTCTTTTGGCGTAAGCTTCGCACCGGAGAGAAGGCCGCGCCTGCGCGCCTCCGAGGGGAGAGACCATAATGAAGCCAAGCCGAAGAGATATTTTGCGCGGCGCTGGCGTTGCCGGCATGGCGGCGGGAACCACCGCCCTGCCCGGTTGCGAAGAACTCGCGTCGGGCGGCGCCCATGAGCACCCCGCGCCGTCGGACGAGGGCGGCATTACTGTTGAGACCATCGCTGAAGCGGAAAAGCTGCAGGGCGTTTCCTTCACAGCGAGCGAACGCGCGCTGATGCTGGAAGAACTTGAGGAGAAGGTTCAGACCTTCGCCAATCTCCGCGCCATCGAAACGCCCAACGACCTGGCGCCAGCCTCGATCTTTAACCCGCGACTGCCACGCAAACGCATCGGCTCGCAAAAGAACACCCTGGCTATCGGTGGAACCTATGACGCGCCGATCCCCACGGGCGACGGCCGCGCACGCGCCATCGCCCATGCGAGCGTCGCGCAGCAAGGCGTCTGGCTTCGCGCCGGCGCGATCACCAGCGCAGAACTCACCGAAATATACCTTGCACGGATCGCCGAGCATGACGGCGCGCTCAATGCGTTTGTCACGCCGATCCCCGAGATCGCCCGCACGCAGGCCGCCCGCGCCGACAAGGACTTCGCCGACGGCCGCGACCGCGGACCTTTGCACGGTATTCCATACGGGCTGAAAGACCTCGCCGACGTCAAGAACGTTCGCACAACCTGGGGCGCGGCGCCCTACAAAGAGCGCGTGTCGGAGGACGACGCCGACATCGTGCGCCGTCTTTACCGCGCCGGCGCGGTGCTCCTCGGCAAGACGACGCTGGGCGCCATCGCGCGCGGAGACCGCTGGTTCGGCGGGCGAACCAACAACCCCTGGAACCCGAAGGAAGGATCGTCCGGGTCGAGCGCCGGGTCAGCCGCCGCAACCGCAGCGGGGCTCTGCAGCTTCGCCATCGGCACGGAGACCCTCGGCTCGCTCATCTCGCCCTCGGAGCGCTGCGGCGTTGCAACCGTGCGCCCGACCTTTGGGCGCATTTCCCGCGCGGGGCTCATGGCCCTCGCCTGGTCCCTCGACAAGGTCGGCCCTTTATGCCGGTCGGTTGAAGACACCGCGCTCGTTTTGTCCGTCCTTAATGGTTACGACGCTGACGATCCGGCGACGGCGCGCGTCGGCTTTTCCTATGACGGCAAGGCGACCCTCTCCGACATGACGGTGGGCTACGTTCCCGCATGGTTCGACGACGAGGGCGACGAAACGGACCGCGCCGCCCTTGCCGCGCTTAAGGGGCTCGGCGTCGCCGTAAAGGAAATCACCTGGCCGGACGTCGATTTCGCAAGCCTTCGCCAGATCGTTGCGGTGGAATCGGCCGCCGCCTTCGCCGACCTCACCCTGACGGACCGCGATGACGAACTCACGCGCCAGGGCGAAAACGCCTGGCCGAACACCTGGCGCGCGGCGCGGTTCGTTTCCGCCGTCGATTATGTGCAAATGGATCGGCTGCGCCGGAAACTGATGGCCGATGTCGGCGCACTCTTCGATGATGTAGACGCCATTATCGGCCCCAACTTCGCGGGCGGCGCCCTCCTCGCCACCAACATGACCGGCCATCCGCAACTCGCCTTCCGCGCCGGCTTCACGCAGCGAACCGCGCGCGGCGGCGATGACGAAAACAGCGCCGGCGAAACCTTCCGGGCGCCCCGTAATGTGAGCCTGTGGGGCGACCTCTTTCAGGAAGGGAAACTCATCGCCCTAGGCGCGGCGCTTGAAGAAACACTTCGCGCACACGCTGAAACACCGCCAGGGTTTTAGGGTGCAGGCTGATAACCGGCAGCTGATAGTTGCAGCAAGGCGAAGAGCAGACAGGAAGCGCGCGCGTGGGCGCCTGATCGGGGCCCAATCGAGACAAACGCCTTGAACCGAGGATTGAAGCCTGAAATGATTGGCGCATATCAGCAAGCGAAGACATCAGGGGAATAAAATGCTTGGGCGCCTAAAATCGAAACTATCATGTCATATTGTGGCGACGCTCATTGTTACAGGATTAGCGACCACCAACGCGGTCGCCCAGTCGAACGCGAAAACATTTATTGATACAATCAGAACCAGCGCGCAAAAAGAGCGTCTGTGTGAAGCGCAATCCCTCGCACGAAAACAACAAATCGCCTTCGGCAATACGGCCTCGACGATCGGCACGGTTGCCGACGGACCTGTTGTCTATCCAGATCTTCGGTATGCGTGGGATAGTAACTTTGGAAAAATCTTTTGGCTTGGCGGTACCTACGGTCATAGCGAGGAAAAAACAATTCGTGGCGCGTTAACGCCCGCCACTTCTATCGCTGACAGCAGCGCCGTGTTTGAGGGTGAATGGGGATCGCGAGACCCTGAAAGCGGGGAAGTCTCGTGGCGCGGCCGCGTGAAATTCATTTTCAATGGCGGCTTTACGTTCAGGGGAAGCTATCAGGGGGTGGATGGAAAATGGAAACCATGGAATGGTTCATTTAGCAGCGTTATCGGATCGGGACAATTCAGCTATCCTGGCTATCGCGATGAACCGCAAATCCTGCAACTAAAAACGCAACTCAACGCGTTGGAAGCTAAATTTCGACAAGTCGCTGGCGTCTGTGTCGACGACTAAACTCACTAAAACTTGCAACCAAGAATGGCTGAATAGCACTTCAATCAGGGCGTTGCATTCGTGTAGGGTTTGTCCGGGAAGCGATAAGCGAAATATCGCATTCCATGCTGGATGCTGGCGAAGGCATAACATCGTTTCATGAAAGTGCGCCGCGCCAAACCACTGGAAACAACTCTTTGGCTCAACACGCCAACGCCAATTACGCTGAGTGCTTTACGGGGAAAAGTCATTCTTCTGGAAGCCTTCCAGATGCTCTGCCCCGGATGCGTGTCACATTCGTTGCCGCAGGCCATGCGAGCGCGTTCGCTGTTCAGCGCGGAAGATGTAAGCATACTTGGTCTGCATACGGTGTTTGAGCATCACAGCGCGCAAGGCACGAAAGAAGCGCTCGAGGCTTTCCTCCATGAATATCGGATTTCATTTCCGGTCGGGGTCGATGCGCCATCGCCAGGCGGCGGTCCGCCAAAGACCATGACGGCCTATGGCATGGAGGGAACGCCGACGACCATCCTCATCGATCGCGCTGGCAATGTAAGAAAACAGAAATTCGGGCGCGACGAGGATATGCTCCTTGGAGCGGAGATCATGTCGCTTATTCGGGAAGGAGCGCCTCCGGTATTTAACACAGACAAACCGGACGCGACGGACGGATGCACCGACGAAGGGTGTCCTGTTTAGCGCGAGGTCATATATGTAGGCACCGGTAAAACTGATTAGGCGCCCAGCTTAAACATCATTCGTTCTGATATCTACCGGTGCGATTGTAACATCTGCTTTGGGCGCATATCGGAAGTAGCTATCAATCGAATGAACGTCTAATAGTGAGTAGAATTTTGCCGTAGTCAACGTTTTGAAACGCCCAAAGTAAGACACTGGCACACCCGCATTGTCCTTAGTAAGGTAAGGCAGCGAGATATGACGAGCTATGGGGTTTTATGTTTGAGTATAGGATCACTAAGTACGATCAATCTCAAAGAGATGAGCATGGTGCTTATATTGGCCCTAGTGCATGGACTAGCTATTCTGACGTAGGCCAAACCTTCGATGGGAAGGTACTTACTATTGAAGAATGCTTACGCGTCGAAAGTGCGTATATCAGCGCAGCAATCAAATTGTTTGAACAAAGTGGTTTGCCCTATCTACGCCTAACAAGAATAGAGGCGCATGAATGGCAAAAAGAAGGTTTGCGATCAACGGGCAGACCTTTATATGATCCGGCTTTCGAAGCAATTGAGTTTACTGAAGATGAGATAGTTCTGCCCAAGGATATGCGCATCGTTTTGCAGATGATATTTCGAGGTTTTACATCGGCCTCGCTCGAGTGGCGCAACAAGTTTTATATCCACATTGGGTGGGATTTCTACATGTACGTCGGTACCAATAAATCAAATGGTGATAAGGTCAACGCCTTGATTGCTGGGGACCTTTACGCCGACAGTTATTATCCCAGCCCTTACAAGGCATTCAATCTGTCTACCAATATTTTGCACATCGAAAGAGCTAAAATAGGGGAAGAAATCATTGATGCTAGCTACGAAATCAACCTGCCTGCGGACTACCTTGAGAGACTGAAACCTATATGGGGTTTTTCCGATGAGCATCCGTTTCTTGGAAACTGGCGGATCAGTCGACACTATAAAGATCAAATTGAAAAAGTTGTGGGTCAAGATTTTGACTTCGAGAACTACGAGTATTACATCCAAACCGTTGGTTGGCACGATTGCGGCCGAGCCAAGGGCGTCTTAAACTCGCCCAAGTAGGACACTGCGGGCAATGTCGGAAACATGCCGCTAATTTTCCGTTCCGATTTTTTGCAGTAAAGACCGTTTTTGCCGAAGATCTGCCCTTCTCTTTTTACTACAGCGCGGCCGCGTTAATAGGTCTGGACCCTGGAAGACGTTTTCGGAAAAACTTGATAGAAATCCTGGTGTTTAGCGCACGCAAAACGTCTAAACCGGCAACATAAAACAGATTGAACTGGAGAAACGGTACATGAAAGCTGCAGCATTCGTTTTTACGGCGGTTGCTTTTTCGCAATCTGCCCTTGCAGAACAGTCGCCGCCTCATGACGCATCGACTGTCGCGAGCGTCAACGCCACGTGTCACGACTATATCGACGGTCAGCTTCAGGGCGACCCGGATCGCGTCGCACGAGCGCTGCATCCTGACTTGGCGAAACGGGCCGTTATCGGTGAGACGCCTTTCGAGCGCCTTGGCCTCAGACGAATGTCGAAAGAAGAGCTCGTCGACCTCACCAAACGGAACGCGTTAAAAACGCCGGAGGATGAATGGAACCGCGTTTGCAAAATTCTTGACGTAACCGGCAACATGGCGTCTGTCCGTTTGGAGACGCCCTGGTTCGTCGATTACTTCCACATGGGCGACTTCGATGGGCAATGGCTGATCGTAAACGCGTTATGGCATCCGAAAAAGAGAAGCGACTAATTTGGCTTTAGCCACCGTCCTTGCTACTCCATGGCGAAAAACCGCGCCGCATTGCCGTGCAGGATCGCGCGTTTTTCGTCCGCTGACAGAAAGTCGAATGCGTCGTATCGTTCGATAATCGGCGCCGCCTCCCAATTATCTGTCCCCATCATAATACGGCCGCCAAAGCCGCGAACAACGAAAGCACGAACAGCGGCTTCATGCACCGGCGGTGGGACCGCGGCGTTCAACGCTGTCATGTCGACGAAAACATTCGGATAATCGGCAAGCAACGCGTAGGTCTCTTCAAGGTAGTCGATATCGTCGAACATCGGCAATGCAGGAAAACCAGCATGTTGCAACCAGATTTTCAGATCGGGGTGCTTTTCAAGGACCGGGCGCAACAGTGCAGGATTGCCGTAATCGGCATTGAAATCGGGACAGCAACCGGGCCGCCTTGAAGGACTGTTGGGCGGCGGTCCGCGGTTGATGTGGACGGCGACGGGAATGTTCAACTCCGCCGCCAAGGCCCAGTACGGCTCCATACGCGCATCGGTCGGCGCAACGCCCGCATAGACGAACATCATCTCCCCCATGACGCGCATGCGGCCGGATAGATAGTTCTCACGCATCCAGTCCAAATCTGGCCAGGCGCCGCCGTCCCAATCGCAATAGGCCTGCGCGCCCTCCGCATTCTTCCAGCAGGGAAAGGTTGGCCCTGCAAGAAAACGCCCGGGCGCCGCATCGACCCAATCTTCCAGATCGCTCGGTTCGTTGATATGCAGGACCGATCGGGCGATGTCGTGCCGGTTCATTTCCGCAACAACAGTTTGCAGATAGTCCGCGTCCTCCATATGCAGATAGGCCGAATGAAGGTGGGAATTGATGATCGGGGCGTCACTTTCGCGCGCAGCCGACGCCGCCGTCTTCACCGATGGCGCACTCACCGATCGTGCATCGTGGGCGGATGAAGCGCACGCGGCCGCCAATGCGTCGATCAAAATGAGTGTGAGCGCACGAAGCATAGGCTTCTCCCGCATCATTCCACCGCGATCATGCACGCCTTCAGGCGCTGTCGCAAGCAACGCGGAAACCCGAACGCTGACAATCAACTAAACCTTCAAGAAGACCTGAAATCCGGCGCCTGGCTCACTCCGCGGCGTCGAATTGCGCCTGGGCAGAGAGCATCGCGGTATAGCTCGGTTCATCGTAAAGGATGCCCACGACGTCCCGAATAACTTGCAATCCATTGTCGCCGTTGGTCAGGACGACAACGCCAACTTCCCGCTCAGGGCTAAACAAGCCAAGGGTGCGTCGGCCGGGTTCCTTGCCGCTGTGGACGAAGAGAGTATTTCCATCAGTCTCGAAGACCATCCATCCAAGCCCGTAGCCCATAGCATTGGGGCACAAACCTTCCGCACGCATCGGCGGCGGGCAGACATTATTCACTTCGTTTTCAGCAAGTCGCACGCGCTCGGTTTTGACGTGCTCGGTAAGCCCCGTCCCCTCCATGGCGTAGATCAGGAAGCGCGCATAGTCAGCGGCGGTCGCATAAAGGCCGTAGGCGGCCGTGTACGTGTCGGTGCTTCTCAGATCGCGCCACTCACCATCGCTCTTCAGCGAGCGGGCTACCGGCGGACTGGGAACAAACGCCGTTCTGTTCATGCCGGCGGGATCCAGCACGTGCTCCTCAAGCAGGTCGAGGAAGGGCGCCCCGGTTTTGCGTTCGACAAAACGGGCGACATATTCGAAACCCTCGCCGGAATAACCGTTGCGCCCGCCAGGATCGAACCCGAAGGCGAGCGGGCCGTCATCGGGCCGCCAGTTCGGAAAACCCGTCCGGTGTTGAAGTGCGATGCGCGGGGTGAGATCCTCATGACGCGGATCGTCCACAATGTCCGGGTCCACCCAGTAGGTTGACATCGGTTCGTCGAGCGACACCTCACCCTTCGAGACAAGTCTGAGGATCGTTTCCGCAACGACCGGCTTCGTCATTGAGGCAAGGTCGTAAAGAGTGTCGGCTGTGGCGGGCTGGCCCGGCGCCGCCTCGCCCCAGGCCTTTGACCAGGCGACCTTGGCACCCTCCACATAGGCGACGGAGACACTCGGCACGCCATGTTTTTCGAGGAGAGCGGGGACGGCTTCACTCAGCGCTGCAAGTTCAGCCGACGTTTCCATGCGTTCCGTCTCGGCCACGTCTCCTGTCGCCGTGCAGGCCGTCGCACAAACCGCCAAGAAAATGAGCAGCAGGATATTACCACGCATAAGAACTCCCAAGCTAGAAGGAAAGCTTAGACATTGCTCCGCCGATTTGGCAACGAAACTCTTGGGAGTTGGGAACGTAACGAACCGGATCACGCTTCACGGCTTCCAACACGCAAGACGGCAATCTCCTTATTTGCTTTATCTAAAATCCACCGGCTGATTTCCGCGCGTCAGGCGCTGCTTTGGTCTATGGTGAGATTTGTTCCGCATCAGGCCGCATTGCAGCAGACGGCCAAACCCTAAATTGAGCGAGTGTATGCAAAGACGAGATTTTTTAGCGGCGACGGTCGCCGCACCGGCGATCACCGCGCTGCCTCAGCGCGCGCACGCAACAGCGCCGCTCGATGCGCCCTATCCGCCGGTCCTGTCCGCGCCGTCGCGGGAAATCAGAACCGTGGTCGGCCATCGCCCCTATCGTCGCTCGGGCTTCGTGTTAAAGCGCGAGCAAGTCGGTCGGCGAACGCTTGTTCACAATTACGGTCACGGCGGTTGCGGCGTCACGCTTTCCTGGGGCTGCGCCGACCTTGCGGTTGAGCTGGCCGCCGATGCGCGTCAGCGGCGCGCCGCCGTCATTGGCGCCGGGGCCATTGGGCTAACGACGGCGCACCGGCTCCTGCGGGCCGGGTACGACGTCACCGTTTACGCCGAAGCGTTGCCGCCGCACACGACATCCAACATCGCCGCCGCGTTCTGGCAACCGACCGGGCTTTTTAGTCAATCGGCCGTTGACGAAGATTTCCTTCGCCAGTTTCGCCGCGCCGCGCGGCTGTCGCAGCGCGCCTTCCAGCACCTCGCGCAAGACCCGGCTTATGGCGTTTTCTGGTTTCGGTTTTTTCGCCCCTTTGACGAGCCGCGCGCGGGCGCGCCGAGACCGGTCTTCGAAGGCGAAGATCTCTACCCCGGCCGGAGAACCGTCAAAGGCGAAGACGCGCCATTCGGATTTGGAGAGGCCGAACAGTTTAATTCCATGATGATCGATCCCGACCGGTTCTTGCGCGCTCTCATGCGCGACATCAAAGTCGTCGGCGGCAAGATCGTCAGACGCCGCTTCGAGAGCGCCGACGATATTTTTTCTTTGAAAGAACGGCTGATTTTCAATTGTACGGGGTTGGGCGCCGGCGCGCTTTTTGACGACACTGAGCTTACGCCCGTGCGCGGGCAACTCACCATGCTCCTGCCGCAGCCGGAAATCGACTATGGTTACGTTTATCAGTCTCCGGACGGCCTGCTTTACATGTTTCCGCGGCGCGGCGCGATCGTCCTCGGTGGAACTTATGAGCATGGCGTTTCGTCAACAGCCATCAGCGAAGAAGACCGCTTGCGCATGTTTACCGGACACGCGGCGCTGGCGGAGAGGATCAGCGGTGGTTAGGGGCTCTGTGGGGACCGTATAATCAATCGATGCCAAATTACTCCACAAAAGGCGGGTGGGAACCCGCCTTCCCCAGCTCACTCAATCCTCACAATAACGAGTTCTTGTTGTCGCAGGGCGCACCTTCCTGCTAATTTAGAGCAATCCAGCAATGCGAGGCCGCCCATGAAAGCCCTGATGAAAGCGAAACCCGAAGAAGGCATCTGGCTCGCCGATACGGCGAAACCGGAAATCGGCCCCAATGACGTTTTGATCCAGGTCAAGAAATCGGCGATCTGCGGAACAGACATCCATATCTACAACTGGGACGACTGGGCGCAGAACACGATCCCGGTGCCGATGACGGTCGGCCATGAGTTCGCCGGCGAAGTGATCGCCATCGGCTCGGAAGTCCACCCCGAGCACGCGACCTTCAAGGTCGGCGACCGCGTCTCGGCGGAAGGCCACGTGACGTGCAGCTATTGCCGCAACTGCCGCGCCGGCAAACGCCACCTTTGCCGCAACACCGTTGGCGTCGGCGTCAACCGGCCGGGCTCGTTTGCGGAATATGTCGCGGTGCCGGCGTTCAACGTCTACAAGCTTCCGGACGACATCTCCGACGATATGGGCGCGATTTTCGATCCCTTCGGCAACGCCGCGCACACCGCCCTCGCCTTCGATCTCGTGGGCGAAGACGTCGTTATCACCGGCGCCGGGCCCATCGGCATCATGGCGGCGGCGATTGCGCGGTTTGTCGGCGCAAGGAATGTCGTCATCACGGATGTCAATGAATACCGCCTCGACCTCGCCAGGAAGATGGGCGCGACCCTCGCCATCGATGTGCGCGAGCGCGATCTGAAAGACGCCATGCGCGAGCTTGGTATGACGGAGGGCTTCGATGTGGGGCTCGAAATGTCCGGCGTGCCGAGCGCCTTCGCCGGCATGCTCGACACCATGAACCATGGCGGCAAAATCGCCATGCTCGGCATCATGCCAAATGGCGCCGGCGCCGACTGGGAAAAGGTGATTTTCAAGGGTCTCGAAATCAAAGGCATCTACGGGCGGCGCATGTTCGAGACCTGGTACAAAATGGCGGCGATGCTGCAGGGTGGGCTCGACCTGTCGCCGATCCTCACCCATCGCTTTTCCATCGACGAGTACCAAAAAGGCTTCGACATTATGAAAGAGGGCCAGTGCGGGAAAGTCATTCTGGACTGGTAACAGGCCCGGTTGCGCGCCCTTCCCGCTTTGACATCGCGCGCGCGGACGCGTAGGCCGCAGGCGATATTTGCAAAAATGGAAGCCGTCTCATGATCCCGCGCTACGCCCGGCCGGAAATGACCGCCATCTGGTCGCCGGAAACGAAGTTTAACATCTGGTTCGAAATCGAAGCTCATGCTGCGACCCGCATGGCTGAGCTTGGGGTAATCCCGAAAGAAGCGGCCGAGACCGTCTGGGCCAAGGGCAAGGACGCTGCCTTCGATATCGCGCGCATCGACGAAATCGAACGCGAGGTGAAGCACGACGTCATCGCGTTCCTGACGCATCTCGCTGAAATCATCGGGCCGGAAGCGCGCTTCGTCCATCAGGGCATGACGTCATCGGACGTGCTCGACACCTGCCTGTCGGTGCAGCTGACGCGGGCGAGCGATCTCCTGCTTTCGGGGATGGACCGCGTTCTCGCAGCGCTCAAGGCGCGCGCGGAAGAACACAAAATGACGCTTTGCGTCGGGCGCAGCCACGGCATCCACGCCGAGCCCACAACCTTCGGGCTCAAGCTCGCGACGTTCTTCGCAGAATTTGAGCGCGCACGGGCGCGCCTTGTAGCCGCGCGATCTGAAATAGCCGTCTGCGCCATCTCCGGCGCGGTGGGCACATTCGCGAATATCGATCCGTCGGTTGAAGAATATGTGGCCGACCAGATGGGCCTTGAGGTCGAGCCCATCTCAACGCAGGTCATCCCCCGCGACCGTCATGCGGCGTTCTTCTCCGCGCTCGGGCTGATCGCGTCGTCCGTTGAGCGGTTCGCCGTCGAGGTCCGCCACCTGCAGCGCTCTGAAGTTCTCGAGGCGGAGGAATATTTTTCCGCAGGCCAGAAGGGCTCCTCCGCGATGCCCCATAAGCGCAACCCGATCCTGACAGAAAATCTCACGGGCCTTGCTCGCCTTGTGCGCATGTGCGCGACGCCGGCGATGGAAAATGTCGCTCTCTGGCACGAACGCGATATCTCGCACTCTTCCGTCGAACGCGGGATCGGCCCCGACGCGACGATCCACCTAGACTTTGCGCTGCATCGCCTGGCGGGGGTCATCGAAAAGCTCGTCGTCTATCCGGAACGCATGCAGGCGAACCTCGACCGCCTCGGCGGTCTCGTGCACTCACAGCGGGTTCTCCTCGCGCTCACCCAGGCCGGCGTTTCCCGCGAGGACGCCTACCGCCTCGTCCAGCGCAATGCGATGCCCGCATGGCGCGGCGAAGGCCAGTTCCTCGATAATCTGAAGGCGGATGAAGAGGTCGTTTCACGCGTTAGCGCGGAAGAGATCGACGCCCTCTTTGATCTCACCTACCACACCAAACATGTGGATACGATTTTCGCGCGCGTCTTTGGTGGCTAACGTACGCGCTGGACGATCAGATTGACGATCGCCAACACGAGACCGCCCGCGGCTATCATGAACAACACATTGGTCTCGCCCGAGAAGTCGGCCGCCGAGAACGGCCCGCCTGCGGCGAGCGCGGCGGAGGGCGTCGGCGTCGAATAACCAGCGGGCGTGACGACGCCGAGCGCCGGCGACAGGTGGAAAAGAACCGCCCCAAAGAAGGGCGCCACCGCGAGCATGGCGCCGAGTCGGCGGGTCATGGGAACGATCAGGAGAACGCCCGCCAGAAGCTCCAGCGCGCCGGTCGCGTTATTGCCGAAAGGATAGGCAAGATCTGCAAAGGGCAATCCGAGCGCTGTCGCCTTATATTCGATATAGGGAAAGATATGGGCGCCGCCCGTAAACTTCATCACACCGAAGAAAATCAAAAACGCGCCCAGCGCCAGGGCGAATATCCATTTCAGCATCGCTTCCATCCCTTTTGTTCGCCAGGGCGATCATTGTTGACTTTTCGGCCCGTAAGCCGGCGCGCCCACCCTTTCGAAGAATATGCAACCGACTCTAAAGGAAAAGCGAGCCGGCGTCCGCTCACGACATGCACGCCCTTTTTCACGTGCGCGTGCGTTTCCCGCGCGTCACCCTGTTTGTTAACCACACAAGATGCTGATTTAGGCTGCGCGCCCTTACGTGGGCGCGACTGAGGCGAATGGGCGCGTTGCGTCCATCGTCGGGCTGCGCGAGCCTCACCCCGCTATGACCGAAACATCGACCATCGCCGCATCGGGAGACGCCGGCCTGCAGGAATTCGGCGGGGAAGCCACTGGCCAACGCCCATGGCTGACGGCCATGGGACGCGGTGCGCGCAAAAAATGCCCCCGATGCGGGCGCGGGCGCCTCCTCCGCGGTTATTCAAGAACGGTGGACGCTTGCGACCATTGCAGGCTCGATATTGACGGGCGCCACCAGGCCGATGACGCCCCGCCCTATTTCACAATATTCATTGTTGGTCATATCGTCGTGCCGCTCGCCCTCGCCGTTAAGCAGTTGTTCGACCCGCCCATGTGGCTGCAATTCGCCATCTGGAGCCCGACGATTCTCCTGGCGACGCTCTGGATGCTGCCGATCTGCAAGGGCGCGCTTGTGGGCCTGCAATGGGCCCACCGGATGCATGGCTTTGCGGGGCCGGACGACACGCCGAGCCCTGCGGTTTAGGCGTTTTCACTCCTCGCGCCGGCGTTTTTGGCTTCAAGACCCGATTACCGCTTGACTTGGACGGCGCGGCGGCTATTTTCCGCGCTCGCTTCGGGCGAGCTCTCGCCCACCGATGGAGATTCTCATGGCGAAACCGACAACGGTAAAAATTCGGCTGAACTCGACCGCCGGCACGGGCTACTTCTATGTCGCCAAGAAGAACACCCGCACCATGACCGAAAAGCTCGTCTTGAAGAAATACGATCCGGTCGCGCGCAAGCATGTCGATTTTAAAGAAGGCAAGATCAAGTAACGCGCGCTTCGCGACAACGATCTTTGCGAACGAAAGCCGCCGTATTCGGGCGGCTTTTTTGATGTGCGGAACATGACTTAGACCTGCGCGCCGCGCCTCATCCGCCCGGCTTGATGACGGCCGACGACAACTCGGCGTCAAGCACGCCGCCGTCGCTCTTCACGCACATACGGAACTGACAACCGGGTATGGAGTTGCAACGCATTACTTCATCGATGACCAACTTGTTCACGTCAAGGTAGTTTGCCGACACATAGCTAAATTGGAGAACGTTAGGCTCCGTGTCCCGAACAGGACGGTCGAGAAACGTACACTCGCCATTTTTGAATTGGCGCGGGGCGCCGTCGACGAGGACGCCGCGCTGAAAGTTGAGTTCGTACAATTCGTCCAGGTCCAGGATCGTAAAACCGCCGCTGCGCTCCGCTGAGTTAAACCTGCCCGTCACTTTAAACGCCAGAGGCGCGCGGCACGCCAACACGAAATATTCGTCAGGACACGCCAATTCCTGCGCCGCCGCAGAAGACATATTCACCAACAGGAAAATACTTAGGAGTAACCGCATTGCTCATCCCCATCGTTGCCCGCGGGGCCATATTACCCGCGAAAATCACGGGCGAGCCTTGCACGCTCCAGACGCGCATACAAGGTTTTGCGTGGGGATGATGTCTTGAAGGCGGGTGCGATCCTTACGCCGCAGAGTTGATCACCCGGTTCCGCCCGCCATTTTTGGCCTCATAGAGAGCTTCATCGGCGCGTTTGATGAGCTTTTGCGCGGTGTCTTCTTCCGGGCCGTTTTCGGTCGATGCAATGCCGATGGAAACGGTGACATTGATTTCATCGCGGCCGCTGTTCACGACAAAGCGCATGTCGGAAATATCTTTGCGCAACCGCTCAGCGACGACGCCGGCGAACGAAAAGTCCGTATCCGGCATAGCGATCAGGAACTCTTCCCCGCCATAGCGGCAGCCGAGATCGATTCCCCGGATCGTGCTTGAGATGGCGTTTGCAAATTCCTTGATGACCGCATCGCCTGCATCGTGACCATAGGTGTCGTTGATGCTCTTGAAGTGGTCGATATCGAGGATCATCACCGAGAGCGACCGTCCGGTCCAGTAGGCGCGGTCGAACATGGCGCTGAGATGGCTTGCGAGATAGCGCCGGTTGTAGAGCCCGGTGAGTTGGTCCGTAACCGCCATTTCAAGGCTCGCCTGAAAGGACGAGCGCAATTGATCGACATATTGTTTGCGGCGCAGCTGCGTTGTGATGCGCGCGGTCAACTCGTTCCGGTCCACTGGCCGCGAAAGGTAATCGTTCACGCCGATATCGAGCGCCCGCACGAGCTTGCGCGTATCGCCCTGGCGCACCACCGCAACGATGGGCGTCAGGCGCGTTTCCTCAAACGATCTGATGGACGAGCACAGCCGCAACGGGTCCATTTTCTCAATCGACATATTGACGATCAGCATGTCGAAATCGCCCGAACGCGCCCGGCCTATTGCAATTTCCGGATCGAGCTCATGGGACACCGCATACGTCTCGCCGAGCGAGGCTTTCAGCTTCGCCGCCTGCTCTTCATTGTCATCAATGATGAAAATTCGGCGCTCGGACATATCGCCGTCGATGTCAATCTCGTCGACGACGCCGAGCCCTTTGCCGGTGGCGTGGCGCATGCGCAATTCGTCCGTCATCATCTTAAGACGCGTTAACGAGCGCACGCGCGCAAAAAGTGCGATATCTTCAACCGGCTTGGTCAGAAAATCGTCGGCGCCGGCCTCAAGACCGGACACGCGATCTTCCTGTTGGTCGAGCGCAGTCACCATCACCACGGGGATATGCATGGTCTCCGGCGCGGATTTCAACCGCCGGCACACCTCAAAACCATCCATGCCCGGCATCATCACGTCCAGGAGGATGATATCCGGTTTTTCTTCCGTCGTCAGACGCAGGGCTTCTTCCCCGGAATAGGCGCCGATAACGTCGAAGTACTCCGCTCGAAGCTTTGCCTCAAGCAGCTTTACGTTCGGCTCCAGATCGTCAACGACCAGCACTCTTGCCGTCATTGGCACCTCATGCGTCAGGAGTTTGAGTTAAGTCCCAGCCTCGGAACCTAATCCAAATACCTTTTCACTTTCTCAAGAAATGAGGTCACGGAGATGGGTTTTGCGATATAATCTTCACAACCGCCGGCGCGGATGCGCTCTTCGTCGCCTTTCATGGCGAACGCCGTGACAGCGACCACTGGAATTTCAGCGAGTTCCGGATTTTCTTTAATCTTCTGCGTGACTTCCAGGCCCGATACTTCAGGCAGCTGGATATCCATCAGGATAAGGTCCGGATGATGCTCGCCCGCAAGCGCCAGCGCCTCAGGGCCCGTGCGCGCCTCAAGCGTCTTATAGCCATGCGCCTCCAACAGGTCATGAAACAGTTTCATGTTCAGCTCGTTGTCTTCAACAATGAGCACCGTTTTGGGGACCGCCGACATATCTAGCTTTTCCACCGCGAGCATAGGAAGCCCTCAATCACTAGCAGCGCCGATTCGTTGACGCTATTGCTCGTTTTTGCGCTAAAGGTCTTAATTGATTGTTTATCTTGCGCATCCGATGCTTAACGGCGCCCACGAAAAGCGGGTTAAATGCCTGATAATATTTCGATTTTTGCCTTCTGCCGAGACTGCTTTAAAAGCACGACGAGCCCTCATGAGGCCCGCTGCACCGCCTGCGGGAGCCCGCGAATCGCCCGCCATCAGGAACTTCTTAACCTCGCTATCGGCCATCTAGACTGCGACGCCTTCTACGCCGCCATCGAAAAACGCGACGATCCGACCCTCGCCGACAAGCCCGTGATCATCGGCGGCGGCGTCCGCGGGGTTGTCTCCACCGCCTGTTACATCGCCCGCACCTATGGCGTTCATTCCGCAATGCCGATGTTCAAGGCGAAGGCCGCCTGTCCCGATGCGGTGGTGATCAAGCCGAACATGTCCAAATATGTAGCCGTCGGTCGCGCAGTGCGCGAGATGATGCGGGACCTGACACCGCTGGTTGAGCCTCTTTCCATCGATGAAGCCTTTATGGACCTCTCTGGCACCGAGCGCATTCATGGCGCGCCGCCGGCGGTGATGCTCGCCAAACTCCAGGCGCGCATTGAGGCCGAACTCGGTGTTTCAGCGTCCGTCGGCCTCTCCCATAACAAGTTCCTCGCCAAGATCGCCTCGGACCTCGACAAACCGAGGGGCTTTTCGGTGATCGGGCGCGCGGAGACCGCCTCGTTTCTCGCGCAACTGCCGGTGCGCAAGATGTGGGGCGTCGGCAAGATGACCGCCGCCAGGCTGGAGCGCGACGGGATCACCACCATCGGGCAATTGCAGCAAATAGACGAAAGCGTCCTCGCCAAAAAATATGGCGAGCTTGGGCTGCGCTTTGCACGGCTCGCACACGGCAAGGACATAAGGCGCGTCAAGGTCGAACGGGACACCAAGAGTGTTTCTTCCGAAACGACGTTCAATACCGACATCGCCGATGTGGCGGTGCTCGAAGACAAGCTATGGCTCCTGTGTGAAAAAGTTTCTACACGCATGAAAGCGAGCGGCTATGAGGGCCGTGTTGTGACGCTGAAACTGAAGTCGCACGACTTCAAGACCATCACCCGCCGGCGCACTCTCGATGCGCCGTCGAACCTCGCGCGGATCGCCTTCGCGGCGGCGAAGACCATGCTCCATGACGCCGCGCCCGGAAAATCATGGCGGCTTATCGGCGTTGGCTTCTCATCGCTTGCGGAAACAACTGACCAGCGTAGCGGCGATCTATTCGGCGACGGCCTTGAAAAAGTCGCGGCGCAGGAAGACGCTATCGATAAAATCCGCGCCAAATTCGGCGGCGACGCCATCGGCGCCGGGCGCACCTTGCGCCGGCGATAAACGCCTTTTTTTGGCGGCCATCTGCAGCAGCAGCGATGACGCCCGCGCAAAAAGTCCCTAAATTGACCCTTCAAGCACAAATCTATCAGGAGCATTCATGGCCAGTATCGAAACCCGCCTCGCCGATCTCGGGATCACCCTGCCGGAACCGGCGGCGCCGGTGGCGAATTACGTCCCCTTCGTTGTATCTGGCGACCTCGTCTTTATCTCCGGCCAGGTGTCTTTTGCACCGGACGGCTTGATCACCGGCAAGGTTGGGCGCGATGTTTCCATCGATGACGCCGTCGTCGCGGCGCGCTGGTGCGGGATCAACCTCATCGCGCAGCTCAAAGCCGCTTGTGAGGATTTGGCTCGGTTAAAACGGGTGGTCCGGCTCGGCGGGTTCGTCAACGCAACCGACGATTTCACCGACCACCCGAAGGTCATCAACGGCGCCTCGGATCTCATGGTCGATGTCTTCGAAGACGCCGGCCGGCATTCGCGCGCCGCCGTCGGCGCGCCATCCCTGCCCCTGAACGCCGCTGTCGAAATTGACGGCGTTTTTGAGATCGCCTGATATGCCGGATGGCGGCGACACGCTTTCCGCCCGGACGGTTTCGTCTATGGGCGATATCGATCCCACCGCGTGGGAGCGTCTCGCCCATCCGCCAGGGGCGCCGTTCAATCCGTTCGTGTCCTATGAATTTCTGGACGCCCTGGAGCGGTCCGGGTCTGCGACGGCGGAGACCGGCTGGGCGCCCGCACACCTCGTGGTTGAAGACGCCGGCGCTCTCGTAGCCGCCGCGCCCCTTTATGCAAAAGGCCACAGCCAGGGCGAATATATCTTCGATCATCATTGGGCGGACGCTTATGGGCGCGCCGGCGGCGCCTACTATCCGAAGCTTCTAAGCGCTGCGCCCTTTACGCCAGCGCAAGGCCCGCGCCTTCTCGCCGAAACGCCGGCCCATAAACGCCTGCTTGCAAACGCGCTGCGCCAGCTTTGCGGCCAGATGGGCGTTTCATCTGTACACGTTAATTTTATCGACGAAGCCGACCAGCGCCTTCTCAGCGAGGCCGGTTTTCTTCCGCGCATTGGCGAACAGTTTCACTGGTTCAATCGCGGCTATGAGACCTTTGACGATTTCCTTGAGACCCTCGCCTCACGCAAGCGCAAGGCCATCCGTCGCGAGCGGCGCGGCGCAGCCACGAGCGGGCTCACCATCCGTAAGCTGATGGGCGGCGAGATCACGCCGCGCCACTGGGATGCGTTCTGGCTCTTTTATCAGGACACCGGCGCGCGCAAATGGGGCCGCCCCTACCTCACGCGCGCGTTTTTCGACATCATCGCCGAAACCATGCGCGAACGCCTGTTGCTGATCGCCGCCGAGGACGATGGCGAACCGGTCGCAGGCGCGCTCAACTTTATTGGCGGCGACACGCTTTATGGCCGCTACTGGGGCTGTCTCGCCGACATCCCGTTTATGCATTTCGAGCTTTGCTACCACCAGGCCATCGACTTCGCCATCGAACACAAACTGAAATGCGTCGAGGCGGGCGCACAAGGCGAACACAAAATTGCCCGAGGCTATGAACCCGTCGCGACACGCTCAGCCCACTGGATCGCCAATGAGAGCTTCCGCGACGCCATCGACCGCTATCTCACAGCCGAAAGACGCGACACCGACGCCGGCATCGAGGCGCTGAAATCCTATACGCCGTTTAAAAAGACATGAGCGTCCTTCGCGAGATAGGCGCTATCTACGACCCGGAGGAAGCCTGCGTCGCATTTAGTTTCTTGTCGGCACATGGCTTTAACCCCCAGATCGCCAACTACGACTTCCTTTTTTTGGCGCCGACTCACAGAATCGCCCTTGGCGGTTTTCGACTTCTGGTTCCTGGTTCTGAAAGCGAAGATGCGTTCGCTTTGTTCCAGACAGCGCGTAAAGCGCCGAACAGAGCCGGGCCGGCCTGTCCGGCTTGTGGCGGCGAGGATTATCGGCGCATTAAAGGTTGGCTTTTTCCCGCGCTGTTTTTTTTCCTGTTCGCAACCATTGTCCCATTTGTGTGGAACACTGGTTATCTGGAATGCCGATGTTGCAAAACCCGCATACCGCGCGATTATACGAGGAAACAGGAGCCCGTATGAAAGTCATCAAACGCACCCACAACCAACAGGAAGCCAAGATCATCATCGGTTTTCTGCAATCCCATGGCGTCGACGCGGAACTCCTAGACGGCGCCATCAACTCCGTTTTGCCGGTTGCGCCGGGCGGCGTACGTATAGCCGTGCCGGACGACCAGGAAGCCGAAGCGCGCACGCTTCTTGCCAATGCGCAATCGGGCGCCGCCGCCATCAACGAAGAGGATACGCCATGAGCCTTGAGACAGCCTACAACCCGGACAACATCTTCGGCAAAATCATCCGTGGGGAGATGACGTGTACAAAGATCTTCGAAGACGAAAATCTTCTCGCCTTTATGGATGTCTTTCCCCAAAGCGACGGCCATTGTCTCATCGTTCATAAAAATGCGCCCACGACCAATCTCCTCGACATTGAGCCCGCGGCGCTGGCTGAGTTGACAGCGGGTCTGCAAAAACTCGCCCGGGCGGTGCGCACTGGGCTCAGCCCGGACGGCGTGCGCGTTGCACAGTTCAACGGCGCGCCCGCCGGGCAGACCGTCTTTCATCTGCATTTTCACGTTATCCCCGTCTACGAGGGCGAAAGCCTTGGCGCCCATGCTGAAGGCGGTCCGGCGGACAGCGACGCCCTGGAAGCGACGGCCGCGAAAATCCGCGCGGCGCTTTAGCGTTCAGACACTTGAGCTGCGGTGAGCGTTTAAAGATTGCCCCGCACTGCTCACGGCGTCGTTATTGGCCTCTCGCTTCTGTGTTTTGCTGTTGATCGCCGGGCGCGCCTATCTCTTGCTCATCGAGAGGCGGCGACATTACGGGCGCGCCTCAAGAAACGAAACGCAGGGAATAGTCATGACAAAACGCACCATCATTTTGAGCGCGATCGCCGCAAGCCTTCTCAGCGCCGGCGCCATCGCTGCGCCTGCGTTCGCCGCCGATAAAGACACTATGTCCGATAGCTCAAAGATGGATAAGATGTCTGACGGCGCCGACATGCATAAAATGACCGACACCGCCGCTAACGAAACACTTTATAAAGGCGCCTGGACGAAGAAATCTTTCAAAGTGGCCGGCGACTGGTCCATCGTTCGCGAAAACGGCAAAACCTACATTGACCTCAGTGCGGATTTTAAAACCCGCAATGCGCCCGATTTGAAAGTCTTTCTGTCGCCGCAAGAAGCAAAATCGACAACCGGCAAAAATGCGACCGATGGCGCGCTTCTGGTCGCGCCGCTCAGTAGCAACAAAGGCGCTCAGCGTTTTGAATTGCCGGAAGGCGTCGACCTTGCGTCCTACAAATCGGTTCTCATCCACTGCCATGCATATTCGAAACTCTGGAGCGCCGCCGACCTGATCCATGAGGAAGCCTGACGCGTAAACAAAACAGAAAACAGACGCGCACCGATGTCCTCCCCCCTTGCCCTTTCGGTGTGCGCCAACAAGCCTGGTTAGCCGGCCATCTCCAGAGGCTGACGAACCAACGCTTGAGAAAAGGCCGTCGCAACCCTTCCCATGGCGACGGCCTTTTTACTTTTTAACGCCTGCGGTTTCAAAAACGCCTGTCAGGTTTCTTCCGTGAAAAAACATAACTTGTTTTTATCAAGGTCTCTCGCATAAGCGGAAAAGTAAGGCCCCCGCTGATTTGGCGCACCCTCTGAGACGCCGCCCAGGTCAATTGCTTTTTGATAGAGCCGTTTTACTTCCTCGGTGGATCCGACATCGAACCCGACCATTGTTCCGTTGCCATTCGTCGCCGGTTTCTCATCGAACGGCGTCGCCACAGCAAACGCAAAGTCTTCCCCCATCCAGTAGGTCATTCTGTCGGTCTTCATTTGATTGAGACCCAACTGGGCGAACAATCCGTCATAAAACTTCGTAGCGGCGTCCATGTCGTTTGTCCCAACGACAAAATAACTCATTTTCATCACTATAAATCCTTTGCACTCAGGTGTTTGACGAAACATCGCGCTACCACATCCATGCTGACAGCATCGTGGCAGTATGCTTTGAAAGATGTTCGAAAAAGACGAGCTCTACGTTGCGCCCGGCGCTCTATCCAGGAAACTCGAAATCGCCCGGGTCCGGCATGTTCTGTTTATCGAACGCGAAATCCGCAAACGGACCATCCAGATCGACCCAATGCAGGAAGAGATGAGCCGACCATCGGTTCGGGTTGGGCGTGGTGCGCCCATGGCGGTACGCACATCCCTGGTAAAGAATGGCGTCGCCCGGATTAAGCATCACGGTGCGCGGCGACGCGTCGCCGAAATCATTCGCCGGCGCCATCGCCCGCGCCGTTTGAAAGTCACGGCCGGTATCATCGATTTCAAACGGCCAGATCACGTCATCGCTATAACCAAGCGCCATGGAAAAAGAATGCTCGCAGGACTCGCGGTCCGAATGCACGATGCAGAGATCGTCCTTTGAGTAGACCCTGAAATACGCATAGGTCGGCGCGAGGCGCTTACCCGTCAGCGTCGCCATGCGTGACGTCAGCCCCCAGTGGAAGCCCCAAACTGTCGGGTGGCGATAGCCGTAAAACTCGTAGGAAGGTTTTTTCGTAATAGGCGACTGCGATAGAAAATTCTTCAAAACGCCGGGGTTCTGCGTGAGATCGCGATGCAGGAACCCGAGGAGCTTTCGCGCGACAATGCCGGGCGCTGCGCCTTCAACCAGCGCATACCCGTCTCTGTAATAATTTTCCTGCCCCGCCTCGCCCATTAACGTGACAGGTTGACCGCTCTCGGCCGCGAGGTCAATGGCGCGGCGCCGCAAGGGCGCCCGCTACGCAGGAGCAGCCTATTCGCCGAGGCTACTCCACGAGCGCGGGCACGTTAGCGCCATCATCACCCTCGTCCCCGGCGTCTTTACGGTTTTCAGCGCCTTCCTCGTCGGGAATATACTCAAAGGCGAGCTTCGTTTTGTCGTCCGCATCGACCAGCACCTTGACGACGCCGCCCTTCTTGAGCGCGCCGAACAGGATTTCGTCCGCAATCGGTTTTTTGACGTGCTCCTGAATGACCCGCGCGAGTGGCCGCGCGCCCATTTCCTCATCGAAACCTTTTTCCGAAAGCCAGTTGGTTGCGTCCGGCGTAAGCTCGAAAGTGACGCCGCGATCCGCCAGCTGGGCTTCGAGTTGCAGGACGAACTTTTCGACGATGCGGTCAATGATCACCGGCGACAGACCGGCGAACTGGATCGTCGCGTCGAGACGGTTCCTAAATTCCGGCGTGAACAGCCTCCTGATCGCCGCATCGGTTTCGTCGGTTTTCTTGCCGCCCGCAAAGCCGATGGCGAATTTCGCGGCGTCCGACGCGCCGGCGTTGGTCGTCATGATAATGATGACATTACGGAAGTCGATCTTGCGCCCGTTGGTGTCGGTCAACTGGCCGTTGTCCATCACCTGCAGGAGAATATTGAAAATCTCCGGATGCGCCTTTTCGATCTCGTCGAGCAGGAGGACACAGTGCGGGTGCTGATCGATGGCGTCGGTCAAAAGGCCGCCCTGATCGAAACCCACATAGCCGGGCGGCGCGCCGATGAGGCGCGAGACCGTGTGGCGCTCCATATATTCCGACATGTCGAAACGGATCAGCTCCACGCCGAGGGCGAAACCGAGCTGCTTGGCGACCTCCGTCTTGCCGACGCCGGTGGGACCGGCGAAGAGATAAGACCCGATGGGCTTTTCCGGCTCGCGAAGGCCAGCGCGCGACAGCTTGATCGCCGCCGCCAACTGGTCGATGGCCTCGTCCTGACCAAACACGACGCGGCGCAGATCCTCGCCAAGTTTCTGCAACCGGTCCGTATCCGACTTTGATACCGATTTCGGCGGAATGCGCGCCATCTTGGCGACAATTTCCTCAATCTCTGGCGTGTCGATGGTGGTCTTGCGCTCATCCGCGGGAAACAGCATTTGCCGTGCACCGGCTTCGTCGATCACGTCAATCGCCTTGTCGGGCAATTTCCGGTCGGTCATGTATTTCGACGAAAGCTCCGCAGCCGCTTCAATCGCATCATTGGTGTATTTAATTTTGTGATGCTCTTCGAAATATGGCTTCAGCCCATCGAGGATCTTGATGGTGTCGGCTTTCGACGGTTCGACCACATCGATTTTCTGGAACCGGCGGGCGAGCGCGCGGTCTTTTTCGAAATGCTGTCGATATTCCTTATACGTCGTTGAGCCCATGCAGCGCAGAGTTCCGGACTGCAATGCCGGCTTCAAGAGGTTCGATGCGTCCATGGCGCCGCCCGACGTCGCCCCGGCGCCGATAACAGTGTGGATTTCGTCGATGAACAGAATGGCGTCTTCAAGTTCTTCCAGTTCTTTCAAAACCGCCTTGATTCGCTCTTCAAAATCACCGCGGTAGCGCGTGCCCGCAAGCAGCGCGCCCATATCGAGCGCGTAAATGGTCGCGTCTTCCAAAACCTCCGGCACATCCTCATCGACAATCTTCAGCGCAAGTCCTTCAGCGATCGCCGTCTTGCCAACGCCCGGATCGCCCACCAGCAAGGGGTTGTTCTTCCGCCGGCGACAAAGAACCTGGATCGCGCGTTCGATTTCACTTTCTCGGCCGATCAGCGGGTCAATCTTCCCGGCGCGGGCCTTGGTGTTGAGATCGATGCAGTAAGAAGCGAGTGCGTCCTCCTGCTTGGCGCCCGGCTCCGCTTCCGCCCCCGGATTACTAGCGCCACGCACGGGCCGTGACGTCGCCTCGCCGGGCCTTTTAGCAAGACCGTGGGACATATAATTTACGGCGTCGAAACGGGTCATGTCCTGCGCCTGGAGGAAATGCGCCGCGTGCGACTCACGCTCGGCAAAAAGCGCCACAAGCACGTTCGCGCCCGTGACCTCTTCACGGCCCGACGACTGCACATGAATAACCGCGCGCTGAATAACCCGCTGGAAACTCGCTGTCGGTTTCGCCTGCTCGTTGTTTTCGAGCTTGAGGTTGGAAAGCTCGTTTTCGATAAATTCGTAAAGATTACGGCGCAGGAGATCGATGTCGACATTGCACGCGCGCATCACCGCCGCCGCGTCCCGGTCGTCCGTTAACGCCAGGAGCAGATGCTCAAGGGTCGCCAACTCATGTTCGCGCTCTGTCGCGAGCGCAATTGCGCGATGCAAAGCCTCGTCGAGACTTCTGGAAAATGACGCCACCTTACCTACTCCCGTTCCATCGTACACTGCAGCGGATGCTGATTACGCCGCGAGACTTCCATGACCTGCGCGACCTTCGTCTCGGCGATTTCGTAAGTATAGACCCCGCAAATGCCGACGCCATTCTGGTGGACGTGCAACATCACGCGCATGGCGTCCTCGGGGTCTTTCTTGAAAATCGCCTGCAGAAGCCAGACGACAAACTCCTGCGGCGTATAGTCGTCGTTCAGGAGCAGCACTTTGTAGAGCGACGGCCGTTTGGTTTTCGGCGCGGTCTTTGAAATCACGCCAACGCCGAACCCCGGCTCGTCGTCACCCGCCCCCGGCGCGTTATCGTCTTCTTCCGCCATACTCTTATCGTTTAACGCCATCTGGCCCCGCGCCGTAATCGCCGGCGCGCTCCTTCGTCATCGCAACTTACCGTCTCACGAAAGACAGTCGTTCTCATTATACACGAATTAAATAGGTAACCGAACTTGGTTGAAAAGACGCAAACCTGAGCGCCCAAACGAAAATTCGCTTTACGCGGCGAAAATGCCGGGTTTCGAAAACTGGACTGCAGTGTAGGTCGCGCTAAATCACAAGCGAACGAGCCGTTGCGGCTGCAAGAAAAAACGCAAAAAAAGAGCCCGGCGATGAATCACCGGGCTCTTTCGGATACGCAACTAAATTTTACGCTACAAATTGAAGGCCGCTCTTACGGGCGGTAAGTCTGAATTTTTTCAACAAACTGGCCATAGCGCTCCGCCAGGGGCTCGCTCGCCTGCTTTGAGGTCTCTACGAAGATCTCGGCGACTTTGTTGATCTGGTTGAGGTTTTTCTCAACGCGACCACGCATGAACTCGGCCTGGATGTCCATGGCTTCCTGAACGGAGCCTGAGGACGCAGCCGATTTCGCCGTGGAAACGCCTTCGTCGAGCGCCGCTTTTGCGAACGCTGCATTTTCGGACGTCAGTTTTTCGACGCCTTTAGCAAACACGCCAGCAGATTTAATCAGCGCATCGACCGCATCGCGATGAAAATCGGCGTAGTCGGTCATGCTCGCGGTTACTTTCTCATAGCCTTCTTTAAAGCTTTCCGGGCTGAAGCTCGACGTAATGCCGAACGGATCAGCGGACTTTTCTGTTTTTTTCGTCTCCGCCATGGTGAACTCCTTGGAATGGCTTATTTTTCAAGTCGATGAACAGCGGGTACGCCTGAAACTCGCCAGTTCCCGGCCGTTGTGCAGCGCAACATAATCATCTTTTTCCCCGGGTCAAGCATTTTTGTTGCGATGCACAAAATTCTTTTGAGCGCCCTTCAGGACGTAAACGTTAACCAAGCGTTTACCCTCATTACCGATGATTTGACGGTCGCGGTCGTTCGCGGCACGGCGTTTGCTAGGAATCATGCCGAGGTGTTTGGGCGAGGCGTCTCCTTTCCCCCATCGCGGCGAAAAAAGTGATCGTCGATCATGGGTCGGGGCCTTCCGAGACATTGAAAATTTAATTGGAATGAGCGAGGGTCGCTGCATGCGTTCGGTATTTCGTTGTGTTTCCGTTTTCGCTTTTGCGCTGTGCGTCTGGGCCGCCGCGGCTGGGCCGTCCAGCGCCAATTCGAAATACGCCGCCTTTGTGATGCACGCCGAATCCGGAGACGTGCTTTTCGACCGTTATTCCACCCAGCGTCGCTATCCGGCATCGTTAACGAAGATGATGACCCTCTACCTCCTCTTTGAAGAGTTGGAGGCGGGAAACTTAACGCTGCAGTCGAAGCTTAAAGTATCCAAGAACGCAGCCGGCCAGCCGCCGTCGAAACTCGGCGTCAAAGCCGGTTCCACGATTACCGTTGAAAGCGCCATTGAAGCGCTGGTGGTGAAATCGGCGAACGATGTCGCGGTGGTTGTGGCGGAAAGCATCTCCGGTTCGGAATGGCGGTTCGCGCGTAAAATGACGACAAAGGCGCGTAAGCTCGGGATGAAACGCACGACCTTCCGCAACGCATCTGGCCTGCCGAATTCGAAACAGTTAACGACGGCGCGGGACCTTGGCGTCCTGGCGCGGCGCGTCAGCCAGGACTTCCCTCAGTACTTCTACTATTTTTCGGCGAAGAGCTTTTCCTGGAATGGCCGCACCTACCGCACGCACAACGCGCTTGTGCGCAGCTTCAAGGGCGCGGACGGACTTAAGACCGGCTACACGCGCCGCTCGGGCTTTAACCTTGCGACGACGGCGACCCGCGACGGTCAGCGCCTCATTGGCATTGTGCTCGGCGGACGCTCCTCAGCCACCCGCGACCGTCACATGCGCGAGATTCTAACCAAGGGATTTGCGCGCCTTAAAAAGAACCCGACGCTCATCGCCGCTCTCCACCGGAAAAAACCGGCGCCGCGCCTCAAACCAACGCTGGTTGCGCGTCTTGCTGCAGAAAAAGCTGCACCCACCGTCGCCGACAATGAAGCGCTGCGCCGGGAGATCATGACGGCTGCAGCCGCAATGGATGCGCCAGCCAGCAACGACGTCGTCACCATCAACGGCGTTCTGTCAAAAGAAATACCGCCTCAAACGGACACCATCGGCGCGCTGATCGCATCCGCCGACCCCGACGACCTTAACGAAGTGCAGCGTGCACGGATCGCGGCGCTGACGCCCGACCTGCAGGGCTTCGTTGGCGAAGGGGACCTTGAGGCCCTCTCTCGCGCCGAGTGGGCCGTGCAAATCGGCGCCTATTCGTCAAAAGCGCTGGCTCAAAAAGAGCTGGAGGAAGCGGCCTTCGCCGGCGCGCTCATGGAGCGCAAGCGGGCCGTCATCGAAACGCCCCGCGACGGCGAGCCAACCCTCTATCGCGCTCGCTTCACGAAGATGAGCGAAATCGAAGCGGTCGCTGCCTGCGAAACGCTGAAGGACAAAGCGATTTCCTGCTTCGTCATCTCCGATGCGGATACAGCCGCCAAAGGCTGATCCCGCGCCGGAACCTTCTTTCTAAAGATGAAATCGCCGCGTTGCTGTTCAACACAGCATATCAGCCTTTGCTTCAGGCTTTCCTGACAGCGTCAATCTGATAGAGCGCCGGGTGAAAAAGTGGAATCCGGTTTTTGGTTCGCCATCCAAAAACTTCGCCTTAACCGGCGCGACCACTTAAGAATCTAGATCATCGGGTGATTTCAATTAATCGCCCGATGATCTAGTGTCTCGCAAATGACAAACGCCTCCTGCGCGCACGTAACAAATCATGGCGATGCGCCCTTCTTTATCTTCTGCGATCACGCGACGAACGCAATCCCGCCGGAGTTTCACGGCCTCGGCCTTCCCGACGATATTTTGCAGACCCACATCGCCTATGACATCGGCGCAGGCGCCCTCACCGATGGGCTTGCCGACCGTCTTTCCGGCGTTTGTCTCCTGAGCACATTTTCCCGGTTGCTTGCAGACCCCAACCGGGACTGCGACCGGCCGGACTTTATTCCGGCAGTCTCCGACCAAATCCCGATTCCGGGCAATGCGCGCCTTTCGCCGGAGCGCCGTCAGGAGCGCATGGACCGCTTTTACGGGCCCTATCACGAGCGCCTCGCGGAGGCGCTCGATACCAGCCAGGGGGCTCATACGAACCCGTTCGTTGTCTCCGTGCACTCCTTTTCACCGCGCCTTATGGGCGAAATGGACGACCGCCCATGGCATGTGGGGCTGTTGTGGCGCGAAGACGAAAAAAGCGCGAGGGCGTTGATGGCCTGGCTTGGCGACAACACCGATTATTGCGTCGGCGATAACCAGCCCTACGACGCGCGGATCTATAATTACACCGTGGATCGCCATGTGGGTCCGCGCGGATTAGCACATCTCACTCTTGAAGTACGCCAGGACCTCCTTTCCAAGTCCAATGAAATCGATAAAATGGCCGATAATCTCGCGCGCGCCATAGAGGCCATCGCCGCCGACCCGGCGCGTTGACGATCGGCGCCGGCTTTAAAAACGGCGCGATAAAGCGGCGGCGTTTTTAAAAGGGGGCGCCCTTATGTTGCCCGCCCTGACGCTCGGTGTTGAAGAAGAGTATCTCCTGGTCGATCCGCACTCGCGCGATCTCGTCACTGAACCGACGCCCGATTTCATGAAAGACTGCAAGGAAAAGCTCGGCGAACGGGTGACGCCGGAATTCCTGAAATGCCAGGTCGAGGTCGGCACGCCGGTCTGCGATAATATCGCGGATGCGCGCCATCACCTGACTGCCTTGCGCCAGACGCTGATCAATACCGCCGAAAAACACGGCATGAAGCTTATGGCTGCATCGACGCATCCGTTTGCGCAATGGGGCCGGCAAAAACACACCGCCGCCGAGCGCTACGACCATCTCGATGAAGATATGGGCGGTGCGATCAGACGTATGCTGATTTGCGGCATGCATGTGCATGCGGGCATCGAGGACCCGGACCTGCGCATCGATCTGATGAATCAGATGCGGTATTTCCTGCCGCACCTGCTCGCGCTTTCCACATCGTCGCCCTTCTGGGGCGGTCACGACATGGCCATGAAATGCGCACGGCTCGGCGTTTTCGATTCGATGCCCCGCACCGACATTCCCGACCGCTACGAAAGCTGGTCGGAATATGAACGCACCATCGACCGCCTGGTCAGCGCCGGCGTCATGGAAGACTCATCCAAAATCTGGTGGGACATGCGGCCAAGCGCGCGTTTTCCGACCCTCGAAATGCGCATTACGGATGTTTGCACACGGCTCGACGACGCCCTATGCATCGCCGCGCTCTACCAATCGCTCCTGCGCATGCTCGCCCGCCACAAACAGCGCAATATGCGCTGGCGCATCTATCCGCGGATCATGATCGAGGAAAATCGCTGGCGCGCGCAACGCTACGGCGTCGGCAAATCAATGATCGATCTCGGCCGCGGCGACTGTCTGCCCTTCGGCGCCCTGATTGAGGAAATCATCGAAATCGTCGCGGAAGATGCAAACGCCCTTGGCTGCATGAGCGAGGTCAAGCACGCCCGCACCATCCTGAAACGCGGCGCCAGCGCCTGTCGCCAGCTGGAGACATTTCACGACGCCCAAAAAGCCGGCGCGGATGATAAGCAAGCGTTTTTCCGCGTCGTCGACATGCTGATCGAAGAAACCGCCGCGGACCTGCCCGCCGCATAGCGCCCGAAGCGCAAATACGAGCTTCAATGCCCGCAGCCTCTGGAAAAACAGCGATTTTATCGCATCATTGCCCCTTGCAGGAACTCGCGCGCTTCGCTATATCCCGTCCTCCGCTGGCGGTCAGAGAATTTTTCTCCGCTTTTGGCGGTCGATATGCGGCGGAGAGAAGCAGCCCGCCGCGCTTTTATCGACACCGGCCTTTCTGCTTCAACCGCATCGATCCTTATAATATGTCGTATGCGGCATAGTTGGCGCGGGGTGGAGCAGCCCGGTAGCTCGTCAGGCTCATAACCTGAAGGTCAGAGGTTCAAATCCTCTCCCCGCACCCAATTAACCGTTGTTTTCCAGCTATACCCAGAGCTTTAAGGCTGTGCGCTCGCGCCTGTCCTTTTACCGGTCTTTCTTTTGTTTTGCTGCCTCGCGCTTCAATAGTTTTTCTCAAAGAACCGCTGACCGCTCGATACATTATCGAAGTTTTCTTATTGTTCAGCGGCCTTTTCCTCATCGCGGGCGCGGAAACAGGGTTGGCGCTCCGGTAACCCGAGCGCATCCTGCACGACTTTTTGGCGTCAACTTTCAGATAAATCGTTGATGAAACATGCGCACTGAATAAAATTGGCGGTAGCGATTTTTACCACCCGATTAAAAAAGATTTTGAAGAAGCATACCCCGCTCCGATAGCACGCCTATCGTCAACCAAGAGAAAAAAATGTGGCGCCGTAGCCTCGATCAATCCGTTGGAAACCTCACGCTGCTGATGATCGCACTTTGGGGAAACTGGGCTATCTACTACTGGGCGATGGTTTTCGGTCTGAACGCCAACTATCTACAGCTAAAGGCCGGTCTTCCTGTTCTGTTCATACAGATTATCGCAACAATAGTGTTCTTAATGCGCAAAGGCCTCACACGCGCAGATCTGTTTTGCAGACCGGCAACAACACCGCCGCCCAGCATTGCGCCTATACAACTTCCTTTATTTGTACCCGTCATCTTTTTCCTCTGCATGACCGGGATCGCGTTGGCGGTTTGGCATGTTGAATGGAGCGCCTCGCCGGTTTGGTACAACCTGCTATGGGGACTTGCGGCGCCGATTGCGCTAACCCTTTATCTTAAGCACCCGCGCGGTGAAGGTTACGCCCGTCAGAAGCCATTCCCCCTCCCCAAAAACACAGCTTTTGAGTTGATCGACCTAACCAGTTTGATCATTGCACTCATGATCGTGATATGGCTGGCGACAAAGACGGGCTTTCCCACCCCGGACGATGCATTCTACGCACACGTTATTTCTTCAACTCTCGCGAACCCCGAAGCGCCCGTTCAGGGCCAGGACTTTCTATTGGGCACACCGGCGCCATACTCGCTGTATCCAGGATATCGCACCTCCGGGTTCGAGGTGCTCGCCGCATTGATAAGCGATATCGGCAATCTCGATCCGCTCTGGGTTTATTTCAACCTTTATCCCTTGCTCGGCGTCTCCCTTTGGATATTGGTCGCCCATCTTTTTCTGCGCAGCCTCGCTATCCCCTATCCAGGTATCGGCATTTTCATCACGGTTCTGATTTTTCTTAACTGGGGGGTGGGAAAGTCGTTCGGCAACTGGTTTATCAGCAATATATATATGGGAAAGGGCTTTGTCTGCGCTATTCTCGCGCCGCTTTTGTTTTCAGCAACAGCGATTTTTTGCCAGCGTCCCGTCAAAGCTTCCTGGCTTCTACTTTTTTTATCGGTTTGCGGCGCCATCGCCTGGTCATCCACTGCACTCCTCGTTGCTCCGATTACACTTGCCTTAGCCGCCGCTGTGCATCTTCCGATACGGCGGCAATCACTCGCAGTGCTGTCTTTTATAGGCATGACCCTTATTCCGCTTTTCATCCTGTTGTACCTTACGTTCCGGGTCGTCCACCAAACACCGCCCTTCTTCACCGACGACGGACAAACGGGTAAAATGCTGGTCGATGGCTCCGTCTTTGGCGGTTCGTGGACCAAGGCCCTATTTCTTGTAACGTTACTCGCTCTACCCGTCTTAGCCGCCATCACGAGGAACAAAACCGCTTATTCGAGACTGGTTCGCTTCAGCATGGCTGGCGCGTTGAGCGTCTACGCACCTTATTGGGTTGAGGTGATCGCGCACTTTAGTGGAATACACCTGCTTTCCTGGCGTATACAATGGGCCTTTCCAAGCGCTCTTATTGCAGGCTGCGTCAGCGGCTTACTATTCAGTAAGGCATCGAAAATCCGCTGGGAGAACAAAAATTCTCTATTGCATTATGGGGCCATCCCGGCCGGGGCGATCGTTCTTTGGGGTGCGATGTTCATCATTAGTCTCGACGGGCCCATAAAGTTCGGGCACAGGCAGGGCGTCTGGGCGATATACCGCGAAGTAAATGAAGAGATTTTTACAGAAGCAAAGTCTGTACACGCATTGATTCCCGAAGGCGCATACGTCGTTCCGGGGCATCTTGAAGCGCACTTGCCGTTGCTCCCTAACCCACCCAAGTTCATAGGGGTCCGTCACTATCTAAATTATCACAAGAACGTAATGGATGACGCGGAGTATAAAGAGCGAAGCTTTATTCAGGAGGTGACAAACGAGCTTATGACACCCCAGGGACTCGAGGTCGACAACGTCACGCGTTCCGTCGCGCAAAGCGCTCAAAGCCTAGGCGTAACCACTTTTGTATATCGGGCAACGCCGATGCTGGGCCCCGGCCCCGAGAGAAAAGCGAGGTTGGGATTCATCGACAGCCTCACCATTGCATTGGAAAACGCCGGCTACCGCTGCGAGGTTACGGCGTCCGGGGCAACAAAGGTTTGCAACGCTAGCGACGTCAGAAGGGAAAACCAAAAACACTAAAGCGTAACTCATCGCCGGCCGACGCGAAAGCCTACCGGCGATTTACCGTTGCCAGATTGACGGTCAAAATTCCATCGAATGAGATAGAACGTCCTTAATGGAAATCGACGTCTGTGACGATCTCCGACCCCGAGCGATTGATCTTCACTTCACGGATATGCAGTTCCTGGATGTCAACCGGATCAAGCGGCGACATGATGATATGGCCCGCAATGCGCGCATTGGCGCAATGCCATTCAAAATCACCGCTGAGGCGACCGGTTGCACGCATCGCAGGCCGCGAGGGACACGCGCCCACTGATTGTTTGATGCTCGCGAACTGCGTTTTCCAGCGCTCGCGCGAACGGTCGAGGAAAAAGTTGTTCGCAAAGGTAAGGCCCGCCCCCTCAAGGTCGCCGATTTCATAAACATCGCCAAGCTTTGAATAGGCCGCGAGCATACGCTCGTCGGGCGCGTGCTTTTTCGCCGACAGCCCTGCGCCTGCGTCGTCGAGGAGCGATAATGCCTCCCACACGCCGCCGCGAACAGACGCATACGTATTATTTGCAAAAGCAAAAACGGCGAGCCCCTTTTCCGGCGCAAGCAGGACATAGCTGCCATAGCCCGGAAAACCGCCGCCATGACCGACCACCAACCCGAGCTGGCAGTGTTTGGTTACAGAAAGCCCCATGGCGTACCCATAAGGCGATTGGCAAGACCCGCCGCCGGACGCACCCATCATGCGCACGCCATCGACGACGGATCGGACAGCGCCTCGGGAGATGGCGCCGTCATCGTTTTCATCCCGCGCGGGCCACGCAGACAACATCCAACCAAGATACCGCCCGTAGTCGTCCGCCGTGGTCCACATCCCGCCAAGCGGATCGAACGTACCCGATTCCAGGATTGGTTCATCCTTGTACGCATTGTTGACCCATTTGTAACCGAAGGCGCGTTTGTCCTCCGGAATATCGTGGATATCGAGACCGCTATCTTTCATATCCAGTGGGGACAGGATCTTTTTGCTCAATCGTTCTTCAAATGTTTCCCCGGTGAGGGTTTCGATAATCCGGCCGGCGATGACGAAACCGAGGTTCGAATACTCCCAGGTGTCTCCCGGCGCATGCGAGAACGGGTCGGCGTTCGACAGAACGTCGTCAAGCTCTTCCTGTGTCAGCGCCATTTGCCGGTCCGCCCACGGATTGTCTGTCACGAACCCGGCCGTATGATTGAGCAGATCGCGGACGGTTATCTTGCGGGAATCGCTTGTGGGATATTCCCATTCCTTCAGCGCGGGCAGATAAAGTTCCGCCGGCGCATCGAGATAAAGCTTATTCTTCTGCTGCAGATCAGCGACAAGCTGTGCGGTCATCATTTTTGTCATGGACGCGATACGAAACGGGGTGTCCTTGGCGACCGGCTTGCCTGTTTCGAGATTACGCACGCCGGCGCCGCGCCAATGCAGGAGCTCGCCATTTGCAACGACCCCATAGACGAGGCCGGGCGCGCGCGCATCCAGCCGCACCCTTTCAAATATCTCATCGAGATCGTCGGCATGGGCGCGCACCGTTTTCTCGATGGCCCGGGCGTCTTTCGCGCCGCCGCCGGCCAGCGTAAGCGTCGGGGAAAACAGGCAGAAGAAAAGTAAGATACGTCCAATAAGTCGCGCCATCACAGCCTCCATTCAGATCGTACAAGTGTTATGCCGTCGCGCAGCCACCCTCGGATGGTAAAACAGGCGGCCCGCACGGCCGGCAGGTTATCGCCCTTTAAATTCAGGAACGGATTTCGACAAAAACGAGCGATAGCCGACCTGATAGTCATGAGTTTCAAAAGCGAGATAATGCTCTTCATAGTCTTGCGGCTCAAGCGGGCGCGGGTCTTCAAGACGCGCAAAAAACTGCTTGTGCCAGCGATTGACCAGCGGCGGGCCGACGGCAATGCGCTCGGCTGCCTCGCTGACTTCCTGCTCGAGCGCATCGTGCTCGACGATCCGGTTTACAAGGCCGCGCGACTTCGCTTCCTCCGCGTCAAAAATCCGCCCTTCAACGAGCATTTCAAACATGGTCTGCTTGTTGGTCAGCTTCCAGATCGGCAGCATCTCTTCAAACGCCATGGTAAGACCGATGCGATTGAGCGGCGCGCCGAAGCGCGCGACTTCGGACGCAATGCGCATATCGGCCATGGCGGCGATTTCCAGCCCCCCGCCAACACACGCGCCCTGAATGCTCGCGATCACTGGATGCGGACAGGCAAGCATCGCCTCACGTCCGTCATTCATAACAGCCGACAAGGCGCGCGCCTGTTCAGCGTTCGAACGTTCCGTCGCGAACTCGCCAATGTCGTTGCCGGGGCAGAAGCCCCGTTCACCCGCGCCCTTTAAAATGACGCAGCGCACCGACATGTCGGCGTTCACTTCTTTCCAGACATCGGCGAAGGCGAGCCACATCGCCTTGGTCATGGCATTGAGTTTGGCGGGATTATTGAGCGTCACCGTCACGACGCCGCCATTCGCCTCAAGATCTATACGACCGCTCATTTTACGCTCTCCCCTCGGTCACTTTCGGCGCCATGGCGCCATTGTCGCCCCTAACTTTCATGCGTCATGGCTCCTGACAGGCCTCTATTTTGTATTCAATATTTATATTATTGTATACTTTTTTAGGTTGCAACAGCTATACACGCCCTTCGCAGATTCCAATCGTTTGCATCGACACATCCGCAAACATGCGTACTCGACTAAGTGTTCAATCCGCCGCAGCCAACCCGATACCGGCGATCCCACGATCTTCCAAAGGGTGGAAAACATTCACGCCCTCACCGCCAAACCAACCTTCCGTTTGCAGAAGAACGCCGCCATTGGCGCTGACGTTTTTTAATCGCAGACTGCATCCGACAGCCATCTTCACGCCCCCTTCGCTTGCCCCCGATCGCCACGCTTTGCGATGACCTTTGTGATGGCCGGCGCCGACAGGAATACAACAGACGCGCCCAGCAACCCAATAGAGGTCGCCGATGCAAAAACGCCCTGCACGTCTCCATCCGCCATAAGCAGGGCGCGCCGGAAATAAACCTCAATAATTGGCCCCAGAACGATCCCTAAAACGACAGGCGCCATGGGAAACTGCGCTAACCTCAACCCTATGCCGATCAAAGAAAGGACAAGCATGACGCCGGCCGCCGCCGCGCCGCCGGTCGCAATGCTGCCAGCGACGCCAAGCGTTAACACACCGGCCGCAATTACCGGATAGGGCATCGCCGTCATGAGCGAGATTGGCCGCATCAATACGGACCCTGCGACCATGAACACGATATTTGCAATCAGTACGGAAATGAAAATCTGTTTTACAAGGGCGGGATGCTCGGTGAACAAAAGCGGGCCTACCTGAAGATTGTGGATCTCAAACGCGCCGAGGATCACGGCCGCCGTGCCGCTGCCGGGAATGCCGAGCGCAAGGAGGGGGATAAGCGCGCCGACGGCGGCGGCATTTTTCGCCGTTTCCGGCGCTGCAAGAGCGTTTGCGTTCCCGTTACTGAAGTTCCCCTTTTTGCGCGCGAGGTTCGCTTCAACGCTGTGAGCAATGAAGGCGGCGCTCGATGCGCCGGCGCCGGGAAGCACGCCAGTGAAAAGGCCGACACACCAGCTTCGCACGCTTGTGGACGTGAGTTTTGCATAGTCGCTAAAGGTTGGAAAACGCCACTTCTGCAGCAACGCTTTTCTGTCGGGCGACGGAAAATCCCGAACCAGAACGCGCCACAAAACATCGGAAACGGCGAAAAGGCCGATGATCGCCGGGATCAGGCCGACGCCGTCTTCCAGAATTGGGGCGACGACAAATCGAAAGTCACCCGTTACCGGGTCAGCACCGATGGTTGAAAGAAAGAGCCCCAGCATCAGCGCCAGCATATTTTTCGAAATCGATCCGCCGCTTGCCGAAACAATCGCCGCGCATCCCATAACGCCGAGCGCGGCATAGTCGCCGGGTCCGAACCCGATAGCCACATGGGCGAGCGCCGGCGCCAACGTCATCAGAACTAGCGCAGCCGCGGCGCCGCCTAATCCGGAACAAACGAGCGCGACACCGAGCGCAAATCCGGGCTCGCCCCGTTTCGTAAACGGATATCCCTCGACAGCGCTCATCACCGATTCAGACGTACCCGGAATGCCGAAAAGGATGGCCGTTATCGACCCGGCGAAAACACCGGAGCAATACATTGACGTAAAAAACGCCAATGCCGGCCCCTGCTCCATCATGTAACTCAACGGCAAAAGCACCGCGACGCCGGTCGTAATATCAAACCCGGGCAAGGCGCCAATCGCATAGCCGATGAGAACACCGCCGATAATTGCGACCATGAGAACCGCCAGATCGGGCGTTGCAACGCTCGCGAGGAAATCCGCCATGTCTTTAACCCGCCCCTATAGTTGCAAGCGCATAAAACAAAGCGCCGCGCGGCAACGGCACGGACAGGACGTATAAGAAGAAGACGGAAAAGATCAGCACCGTTACGCCGGGGACACCAAACAGCCAGATCGGACCGCGTTTATCGAATACGCCGCGATAAATCACTCCCTGAAAAAGAAACGTCGATACGACAAAGCCAAGAAACGGCATCGCGACGACGTAAAACGCCAACGCCAATCCAGCGATCCCCAGCCTGCGCCAATCGCCATCGGCATGAACAGCGCTTGTCGCATCGCCATCTCTTTTCGCGAGCATCAATCTCACCAGGAATAACAGCGACATGAACGCCAGCAATCCCGGAAAGGCGAACGCCAAACCCTCCGGATATGTCTCGGGATCCTGAGCGGCGAGGCAATAAATCAGCAAGCAAAGCGCAATGAACGCGAACCCCATGGGCGCCAGCCAGCCTTCCAAAAGCTTTTTCTGCAAACGCATAAAGACTTTTACCGCACCCTGAGCGCCTGAACGACGTCCGCGCGCTCCTTGGCCACATCAACGGCGAACGTCGCCCCGTCCGCGCTCCCGTCAATGAGGTTCAAGCGCCTGTCGGTTTCATATTGACGGTAGGATGGCGCCGTCATGGCGGCCATCGCCGCCTTTTCCATCGCATCTGCAATGGGGTGCGGCGTTTGCGCGGAAACGGCGAGCCCCCGCCAGATGGGCGCCGGCGCGGCGAGCCCGAGTTCCGGCGCCGCGGGCGCGTCAGGCAACGGTGCAATCCGGGTTTCATTCAAAACCACAAGCGCTTGCGCCTGCCCCGCGCGATAAAGCGGTTGCATGACGCCATACTCGTCATAAACCACATGAAACCGCCCACCCAGGAGATCCGCCTGCATTTCTTTGGCGCTGCTATAGGGAATATATCGATAGCGCAGGTCCGTTTTTTCCAGCGCCGTCGCGACAACAGCCCGATCAAAAGACCGTGCGCCGATGCCGCCGACGAGAAGCGGCTTACCGGCTTTCTTGATTTCCGCCGTCAGCGACGCCCAGTCCTGCGCGTCGCTCTTCCTTGCACTGAGGAGACCGACTTCGTAATGCGCCCGGACGATGAACCGCAGCTTCGATAGGTCAATCTCCTGCGGTTGGAATGCGCTTAACACGACGTAATCGCTGGTGACGGCGAGCGCCGCACAGCCATTGGCCGGGCGCTTCATGAGTTCACGAAACGACACGCGCCCCGCCCCGCCAACATAGTTAACGACGCGCACCGGCTTTTCGAGATGCTCGCGCATGCCGGTTGCAAGAGTGCGCGCGAAAATGTCTGTGCCGCCGCCTGCTCCAAAACCAACCAGAATTTCAATCGACGCGCATTCGCTTTCAGCGCGCGGCTCAGCGCCGCATCCCGTTACTGCGGCAAACGACAGGCAAACAAGGAGCTTCCAGTTAAAAGACGCCGCCAATGAAGCCTCCCAGCGCTGGTGGATCCGCGTGAAAGTCACGGGAATTCGTACCGTGCTTTTCTACATTGCATTTTTTATTGTCTATAGTGTATACAAAATAACATGATGAAGATATGAAATAAAGGCCTTGGCTGATGTCCTTCGGCGTCTCGTCATCTGGCGTGTTTCTGGAACGGCCACGCTGGGCCGGCTCCAGTCGCCATTATATCACAGCTCGTCATTTGCTATAAAAACGGAATTAATGTCTCTCGAAACGTCACCTAACAAAGGCCCCTTGTCGGGCGTCACCGTTCTTGAACTCGCCCATGTGATGGCGGGCCCAACCTGCGGGCGTCTTCTCGCGGATATGGGCGCCGACGTCATTAAACTGGAAAGACTTGAAGGCGAGGACTGCCGGCGCATGGCGCCGCCATGGCAGGGCGACGAAGCGGCCGGGTTCCTGATGCTGAACCGCAACAAGCGCGGCATCGCCGTGAATTTGAAGACGTCCGAGGGCAGACAAATTGTTCTCGACCTGATCGGCAAGACCGACGTTCTGATCGAGAATTTCCGCAAGGGCGCCATGGAACGGTTGGGGCTTGGTTTCGAAGAGCTGCGGACTATCAATCCCGGCCTGATTTATTGCGAGATATCGGGCTTCGGGCGCACCGGTCCCTATGCGGACAAGGGTGGTTTCGACGTCGTCGCCCAGGCCATGAGCGGCGTTTTAAGCGTCACAGGCGAACGCGAACGCCGCCCGCCTGTGAAAGCCGGCGTTCCCGTCGCTGACATTGGCGCGGGTCTTTACGCCACCATTGGCATCCTCGCAGCCTATGTAGAACGTCAAAGAACCGGAAAAGGACAGCGCGTCGACACGTCCCTCATGGAAGCGGCAGCGTCCTTTATGACTTGGCCGGCGGCGAGCTACTTCGCATCGAGAGAAATCGCGACGCCCATGGGCACCGCCCACCCGCTCGATGCTCCCTATCAGGCGTTCGAAGCAAGCGACGGCTGGTTCATTGTCGGCGCGGCGAACCAATCGAACTGGCTTCGACTGACAAAAGCGATCGACGCGGGCCATCTGGCGAACGACGCACGGTTTCTCGAAAACCCCGACAGGGTGAAGAATCTCGATGCGCTGGTGGACGAACTCTCCGCTATCTTCGCGCAGAACACGAAGGCGCACTGGATCGCCGTGCTGGACGGTGCGGGCGTACCCACCGGCCCCATCAACAATGTGCAGGAAATGCTTGAGGATCCTCAAATCAATGCGCGCGACATGGTTGTCACGGTTGAGCATGAAACCCTTGGAACCGTAAAGACGCTCGGCCTGCCGATCCGTTTTTCCGAAAGCGCGACCCCCATCAAAAAAGGCGCCCCCACCCTCGGCGGCGACACCATAGGCGTGCTGACGGAATTGGGTTACGAAGATGAGAAAATCAAACAGCTGATCGCAGGCGACATTGTGAAAGTCATCGGCGGCTAACACCCGTCATGCAAACCTCTCCCTATCCGGTCTCGCAAGTTGGTGTGAAATGAGTATTGCCGACGTTCAACGAAAAAACATCTCGCGCATCGGGCGTTTCTTTCTCTTTATTCAGATCCTGACGTCGGCAGTCGCGGCGCCCTTAAGTGCCGAACCGCCTCGCACATCGCTTGCCGCCGCCCTGCCCACCGAAGCGGAACTTGATCGGCAACGCCGTGAAAACTCCATGGCGCTTCATGCAAAGCTCTTATGTTCGGGTGTTTTTATCTCGGGACGCACGCCGGAAGATATGATCGCTCAGGATCTACAGTGGTCTGAATATCACTTCCATGATTGGGCCGAGACCAAATGGACGGTTAACCGCGAAGGCCAGCGCGTCACGCTTTGGAGGGATGGTGGAGCAACCCATACCGCTGTTCACCATCCATCGCTTGGATGCAGCCTCCTGCCTGAGGGCGCCGAACGAGTTGCGTTCGAGCCTGTTTCGGTGCGCTCGGCGCTGCCTCCTGCAAGCGAGCAAGCATGGCCAACCGGCGACCGAAACGCCATTGGCGATAGCGCCGACGCGGAAAAGATGCGCGCGATGCTGGACTTTGCTTTTGACGACCGGCGGCAATCCCCAGCGCAGAACACACGCGCGCTCATTGTCCTGCACAAGGGCAAAATCGTCGCGGAACGCTATGCGCCCGGTTTTTCGAAAGATATGCCGCTCACCGGCTGGTCCATGGGAAAGAGCATCGCCGCCGCCCTTGTCGGAATTTTCGTGAAAGAAACCGGGCTTAACATTGATGCGCCAGCGCCTGTCCGGCAATGGCGCCAAGCCGGCGACCCGCGCGGCGCTATTACGACGCGCCACCTCTTGCACATGGCGGGCGGACTCAAGTTTCACAATCCAAACGTGAGTTCGACGCTCTATTATACGGACTTTCACGATCATGAATCCGTCTACTTCAAGGGCCGCAATACCGAAGCGCTGGTCTTGAACCAACCGCTGGCTCATACGCCCGGCGCCGTGTTTCAATATCGAAATACCAACACGCTTTCGCTTATGAGCATCCTTAAAAACGCCCAGAAAGAAAAAGGCGATCATCATCTTACCTGGCCGCATCGCAAGCTTTTCGACAAGATCGGGGCACGCTCCTTCGTCCTCGAACCCGACGCATACGGAAATTTCGTCATCACCGGCAACGACTACGCGACCGCTCGTGACTGGGCGCGGTTGGGGCTTCTCTTCCTGCAGGACGGCAATTGGGAGGGCGAAAGATTATGGCCAAAAGGCTGGCTCCGCACAATTTCGGCGCCCTCCCCCGCCGACGCCCGCTATGGCGGGCACGTCTGGCGTAATGAAGGCCTTTACGAAAACGCCCCTGACGATGCGATCATGTTCCGCGGCTGGCTTAACCAGACAGTGATGATCGTTCCCTCCAGGGACGTCGTGATCGTACGGCTCGGCTACTCCGACGCGGGCGGTTTCGATCCCTATTTCGACCAGGTCGTCGGGCGCGCTTTGGATGCGATAAAATAACGACCGTGCACTAATCGTCGCCGAGCGAAGAAATCATGTCCATCACGTTGTCCACGACGACACCGGTGTGGTTACGCATCGCCTTTTCCGCAGCGTCGCCGTCGCCATCAAGTATCGCCTGAAGGACTTCCTCGTGCTCGTTGAATGATTTCTCGGTGCGACCGCCCAGTGTCAACTGGCGCCGCCGGTAGGGCGTCAGCCTGTCGTAAAGCTGGTTGGTGGCGGCCTCCAGCGGTTCATTCTTGGCGCCCGCATAAATCAGTCGGTGAAAGTCGAGCGTCGCTTCGAAATAGACCGTCGGGTCCTTGCTCTTGACCAGGGTCTTATAGGAATTGTGAAGCTTTTTCAGCTCATCCTTTTCCGCCTGCGACATGCGCCGCGCTGCAAGGCGGGCGCAAATCCCCTCCAGTTCGGAAATAAATTCAAACATCTGAATGAGCCGCTTCACCGGTATCGTCGCCACAAAGGCGCCGCGGCGCGGCAGCATCTCGACAAGGTCTGCGGCGATCAGCTGGCGTATCGCTTCGCGCACCGGCGTCCGCGATATACTAAATTGGTCGGCGATGGCCTGCTCGTTGAGATGAGCGCCCGGCAGCAGCTTGCCGGAGATGATTTCGTCGGCGATGTGACGCGCTATTCGCTCACTGAGCGTTTCTTCTTCCGGTTCCGGCCGCGCATGCCTCTTGGCGGGCTTGCGCTGGCGCATGCTCCGAGGTTTTTCCGCAAGGCTCAGGTCTTTATCCATTGCAAACAGTTATCAGATCCAACAGGCCCGCGCGGCGGGTGCGTAAAACTCATCGCGAGAACAGGCGTTATAGCGTGTCGCGCACAGGCGGTCACTATTGTGCACATAAGGTGGAACAATTTGTTTAACAGGGAAATCAACGCACAGGCGCGGCTTTCGCGCATGATAAGTCGCGAAATCGCGCCAGTTTACTGTTATATCGTATTTTACCGCGCCCAGGTTGGGTGCGTGACAAAACGCCTCCGACGACGGCCGTCAATAGGGCTGGAGCGCCATGGGGGCGCAGCCCGAATCATTTTGAAACGCCCGGCGCTTATCTATCAAGCCGCGTCGGAACAGCCTACTTAGGGTCGCCGGGCTTCATAACCGCAAGAACCTTCTCCGGCACGTCGGCAAGGGTAATGTGCTTGGCGTAATCGCCAGCCTTGATCCTCGCCACTTCCTGCTTTTCCGTCAGCGAAACAATCGATACGTCATCGCTGCGAGTGTTCGCTAATATGCAGTACTCCCCGCTTTTGTCGATCACCGCCCAGCTGGGCGCGTCGCCAACGGGAACGACGCCAAGAATTTCAAATCCATCGGCGGCGACGATGGCCGCATAGTCGGACGCACGGCCGGCGATACACAAGGTGCGTTCATCGCTCGACAGGGCAAGGCCATGATGCGGCGCTTCGAAATCCCAGTCATCTTCCGTAACGCCTTCCGACACCGGCAGGTCCACGCGATCCACAACTTCACGCCTGTCGATATCGTGGCGCACGACCGCATGGGTGTTGGAAAGCTGCGCAAAAATCGTTTTTCTGTCGGATGTGACGGCGAAAGGACGGATGCCTGCATCAAAACGATAACGGTCGATCACCTCGAAGGTTTCAGCGTCCGCAAGGGTGATCTGGTAGGCGTATCCTTTACGGTTTGTGGCTTTTTTCACGTTATCGCGCACGTCGACTTCCTTGGTCATGTCGCCAAGACTTGCGTTGTAAATGTACTTCCCATCCTTTGTGACATGATTGTCGTGGGGCCATGCGCCGCTCATAAAAGAGCCGACCTTACGCGCCGTCGCCGTATCGATAACGATAACCTTGTTCTCTGTCAGCGCGGCTACAAACAGCTTTGAGCCGTCTGGGGAAATCGCCATATGGTCAGAGCGCGCGCCGGGGATGCGAACGCGCCACATGAGATCGCCGGTCGCGATATCAAAAGCCGCGATATCGCCAAGATGCGCGCGCGCCACGTAAAGAACAGTCCCGTCGGGGGAAACATCCGTATCCTGCGCGTAGTTCAGCCCTGCCCGGCTCTCAATAAAGGGCTGCCAGAACAGCGACGTCACAGGATCGCGGAAGAAGCCGACGCGGTCGCCATCGGGAAGCACGTCAATCTCGCCAACCGCAGTCTTGCTCCCTATATCGATCAGCGTGACCGTTCCGCCAATGCCATTTGCCACGAAGGCGATTTCGCGTGATCGGCCGTCGGGCGCGGGCGCCGTCTTCACTGGGCCAACGCCGACATTGTTCTCCTGAACAACGCGTACGACGGAGAACATCACGATAAACGAAAGCGCAACGCCAATTGCGTAAATGGCACGCCGCTGCATAATAACTTCCTCCAACTCCGAGTTAATCGATGGCGCCGCGCGCCAATCTTCACCATTACTTTCACGTCCAGGAAGCCAAGGGGCGAGCAGTGCGTCAAGCCCGCCCGCCTTCTTTGGAAAAACCGGCTTCTTAGTACGAGACGCTCACTCTGACGCCGAACCGTCTCGGGAATGTCCGAACCAACGTACCGGCGAACGAGGCGCCCGCCGTTTGAATCCCGACTGCGATTTCATCGTCCAGCAGGTTTTCGACATACGCCTCAACGCGCACCATGTCGTTTTCGAACCCGCCGCGAAGATCGATACGCTCATAGCCGGGCGCAAACTGGACCGGGTCGACGCCGCCCTCGATCAGGTCTTCGAGGCGTTCAGACGTTTGGATAAACGTACCGCGAATAAACCCTTCGCTGGAGTTGCTGATTGGACGCGTATACTGAACGGAAACGCTTGACGATATTTCGGCGGCGTCCGGCAGAGGATTACCCGACTGGTCGAAGCCGGCGCCATCGATAAACTCTTCGATCTCGCTGTCGAGAAAACTCACGCCAGCCATTACCGACAAGGGGCCGAAAACGGCGGCGGCGTCCAGCTCAACGCCCTGGATATAAGCTTTACCGGCGTTGTCGGTAAACGCGCCGCCCGTGCTACGATCAACCGTCGTCACCTGAACGTCGTTCCAGTTCATACGGAATACGGAGATGTTCGTGCGCAACCGGTCGTCAAAACTCAAGATCTTCGCGCCGATTTCATAGTTGATCAGGTCTTCGGGACCGAAATCGGGTCGAACGGGATTGAGAGGCTGGAGGCCGCCCGCCCGGTAGCCGGTCGAGACTGCCGCATACAGATTAACGCCCGCTGTCGGTTCGTATCTGAGGTTGGCTCTCCAGGTAACCTTGTCGTTCTCAACCACGCCGTCAAACGGCGGCGATACGGCGCCAAGCTGCAAGCCCGGCTCCAGCTGCGCCGACTTCAGTTCGTCTTCGTTATAGCGCGCACCCGCGGAAAGGACGATCCGGTCGGTAAGATCGAACGAGGCGTCAGCAAAGACAGCCACGCTCGTCATTTCGTCTTCCTGAACAGACGAGGTGATGCCTTCGAAATTCGCGGGCAGCGCACCAAACGTCAGCAGCGGCGCATCCACGCCCGAATTCCAGAAAAACTCGCTGTCGCTTTGCATGTGCGAGTAATAACCACCGAAAATCCAGTTGAAGCGATCCCACCCATTGGACTGCAGCCTCGATTCGAAACTGTAGAAGTCGGTCGATGAGTTCGAAAGCTGCGTGAGCACATCGAAGTTCGTCCGGTCAAGCTCAAGCACCTGATCGTATTCGGTGGAAATAAAACCGGCGACGTTCACCCAGGAAATATTCGCGCTCTCAATGTCGTACGCGGTGTTCGCAATGGCGATGAACGTCTCGACATCGTCAAATGACGGCGTGTTGTAGGATACTTGCGTGTCCTGAAACGGAAAAAACGTATCCGGACTGCCCGGCACGGAACCCGGCGGCAGCGCACTCCCGCCAAACCCGGCATTGATCGCCCTAACGACGTTTCCTGCAAAGCCGATCGTTTCGCCGGTTGGAATTTCGTTCGACAGTCCAAAATGGGAATCGTCATAGGTAACGCTCAAGGTCGCCTTGAAGTTCTCGGCCGGTTCGAAAAGGAACGAACCGCGCAGCAGATAAGTTTCGTAGTCGTTGCTTCCGCCGGCGTCGCCGAGGTTTTCGATAAACCCGTCGCTCGCCGCATATCGGCCGCTGATTCGAGCGGCGGCGACGCCATCGGCGAGCACCAGGTTGACCGTATGCTTCGTCGCGATGGTTCCATAATTGGCGACTTCTATCTGGCTGAACCCGCCGAACTCATATTCCGGCGTCGCGCTGTTAATGTTGATCGCGCCGGCAACCATGTTGCGCCCGAAAGCCGTGCCTTGCGGCCCGCGCAGAACTTCGACGCTGCCCGGATCCAGAAGCGCCATACCGACGGCGAACGTCGTCCCGCCGGTCAGTTCAAAGCCGTCGAGGTAAACACCGAAGAGGTTCTGACTGCCGCCGACATTCGACCCGATGCCGCGAATGTTCACCTCCGCCACAGCCGGATTTCGCCCGGCGTCAATCGTCAGGCTGGGCGTCAAAACGGAGTAGTCTTCAAGACTGTCGATGCCGCCTTTCAGCAATTCGTCAGCGGTGAAAGCCGTCACTGAGACCGGCACGTCCTGCAAGGATTCTTCGCGCTTTTGCGCCGTCACCGTGATCTCATCGAGCACTTGCTGCGCTGCGCCGGAGCCGGTCATCGTCATCGCGCCGGCGATCGCCGAGCCCGCGCTCGTTAAAAGAAGTTTCTTCATGCCCATAATGGCCCCTCCCAAGATTCTTTTCTGACGGGCAGTTGTGGCCTTTTTGACGACCCTCGCCTGCCGGTGAGTGGTGTTTAGTCGGTCTTAGTCGATATTTTGTATACGATATTATACTATCTGAATACAAACTTGCAATAATTTCGATCACCATCATCGGCGCCCCGACGAAAGACGCCTCTTTTTTCCAAAAAAGCCAGTATTTTCGGGCCTTAAGCGGGAATGAGAAACCACACGGCCGAAGGGATTATATCGTCGAGGCGCAGCGGATATGGCGCAAATTAGGTAGCGGGGTGTGTATTTTTTGCACACATTTTATGTTTCTTTGCATTCACTTTCATCGGGTCGGTGGTAAGCTCGCGCACAATTCTCAGACAAGCCAGGTTTTCTTCTTATGCGCTCGACAAAACTCTCCATGCGTCCGTTTCGTTCCCGCGTCCGCGTTTACGCCGCCGTGACGGGGCTCCTTGCGGCCAGCATCTGCGTTTCAGCAGAAGCATCAAACACGCCGGCGCCGCGGGTGGAGGTTCCCTCATCGACGATGGAGGCGGCGCTCAACTTTAGTGCAAAGATCATGTGTTCCGAGCACTTCATATCGGAAAGACCCCTGGACGACATCGCAAAGCGCAGCCTGTTGAGCCTCGCAAGAGCCGGAACGTACCGCACGCTCTCCAGCGAGTACTGGCCGTTTACGAACGAAAAATACGCCGCTGCCCTGAAAAACGCAGAGGTGGATGAAAAACGAAAGACCGTGGTTTTGAAGGCTGGCCCTTATGTGGGCAAGGCGCGGTACTATGTCGATCAGGGCTGCGTTATCCTGAACCCCCTCGCCGAAGACGCCTATTTCGAACCGTCGCCCGTGACGAGAACGGCGCCGAACGATGATGTGTTTCCGAAAGACGGCCCGCTCCTGCGCGACGGCGCGACGCTGCCGGCGGAGTATAACGCATCTCTCCTGCAACAAGCCGCCGCCGCAGCGCTCGATCCGAAACATAACGGCGCTGCGTTTCTTGTCATGCACAAGGGCAAGCTCGTTGTCGAAGAATATGCGCAAGGCGTGACAAAAGACAGGCCGCTTTTGAACTGGTCCATGGGCAAAAGCATTCTTGCGACGCTGATTGGCCGCCTTGAGCAAAAAGGGCTCGTTTCACTCGACGATGTTGCGCCGGTCGATTTATGGCAGACCGACAAAAATGATCCGCGCGGCGCGATAAGCCTTAAAAATCTCCTGCAGATGAACAGCGGCCTGTCATGCGAACGACGCCCACCGCACTGGGAAACGCGCTCTATCGTCGCCGCGCATGAATTTATCTACAATTTCCCGGTGAATGTGGTTCAGCACGCCATCACATCGCCTCCGAAAAATCCTCCCGGCGAATCGTGGAGCTACAGCAACTGCGACATGCAGGTGCTCGGTTACGTCCTGAAAAGTCTCGCCCCGGAAGGAAAAAACTATTTAAACTGGCCTTATGCGGAGCTTTACAACAAGATCGGCATGTCGGGCATGGTTTCCGAGGTCGATACCTACGGAAACTTTCACCTTACCGGCTTTGACTACGGCACTGCACGGGACTGGGTGCGATACGGCCTCCTCTATCTGAATGACGGCGTCTGGAACGGCGAGCAACTACTGACGGAGGATTTCATCAAGACGGTCTCAACACCCGGCCCAACCTGGTATGATGACGACGGCGCGTTCGTCTCTGCACGCGGAAGGTCTTATGGCGGCGGTCACTGGCTGAATGCGGGCGGCGTATTCGCGCTGCCGAAAGACGCTTTCTACGCTGCGGGCTTTTCCGATAATTACGCCGTCATCGTTCCCAGCGAAGACCTCGTCATTGTCCTGTTGCATACGACCAGCCTGGAAGCCGAGTTTTCCGATCCGAACACCGTCTTCAAACCATTGCTGGCCGGTCTCGGCATATCGGAAAACTAACCGCTGGCAACAGCCGCGCAGGCGCGCTTACTTTTAACGCCTCTCAACATAATCTTCGGGGAGCCCCGCATGTTTGGGCTCCCCGCTTCATAACCGCCACCGCCATCCTTTTTTTGCGATCAACCGAATACTCTGGCCTGCCGCGACGTATGCGCGCGACGGCCCGCCCGTCTCTTTTACCTTCCCGAACGCAAAACAATCCGTCTGACCGTCCCCAATTGACCGGCGTCAAATCTCCGCGTCGAAAACACCGCTACCGTCAAAAGCGCTCACCAGCGTTCAAAGAAGGTCATCGATGCTCAGCCAAAAATTCATGTCCGTGAAAGACGTCGCGGAACTCTTACAGATTGGCGAAACCACCATCCGCAACTGGATACGCAGCGGGGAACTGCCCGCGATTGATGTAGGCCGCGAATGGCGTATTGCGCCGAAGGAGCTGGAGGCGTTTTTGGAAACGCGACGGCGCCGCCCGCGCGTGGGAGCCGCATAGCTGAGCACGTGACGTAAGGCGGCGTCAGCGCCTTTCTCCATACGTTTTAAGGCGCCGCGCATTCGCGCCGCCAAATCCCATGTTCCGCAACCACAAGCCCCCCTGAAAAGATGAACCAGATCACATCTGCAACGCAGACGTCCTACTTCGCCGAACCGACCGAAAAAGCGTTTTCGGATTTCAATACGAGTAAAGATGGCATTTCGAGCGCCGAGGCGACGGCGCGTCTCTCGCAATACGGCCTCAACAAGCCGGCGGAGGCGCCGCCACCGAACCCGGTTCTGCGTTTCCTGTCGCATTTCCATCATGTGCTGATTTACGTGCTGATCGGCGCCGCCATCGTCACCGCCGCCCTCGATCATCTGATCGACACCGCGGTCATTCTGGCAGTCGTGGTCGCAAACGCGGTGATCGGATTCATTCAGGAGGGGCGCGCTGAAAAGGCGATGGAGTCGATCCACCGGATGCTCGCGCCAAACGCATCCGTCGTTCGCGACAACAAACGCGTCACGGTCGTAGCGCAAACCCTTGTGCCCGGCGACATCGTATTGCTCGAACCCGGCGACAAAGTCCCCGCGGATCTTCGGCTGTTCGAAGCCCATGGCCTCAACATCCAGGAAGCGATTTTAACCGGCGAATCCGCACCGGTCGAAAAGGGCGCTGCACCGGTCGATCAGAGCGCGGCCCTTGGCGACCAGGCCTCCATGGCGTTCGGCGGCACGTCGGTCGCGAGCGGCCAGGGCGCCGGCGTCGTCGTTGCGACGGGCGACACAACCGAAGTCGGACGCATCAGCGGGCTTCTTGCAAAAGTCGAAACACTGACAACGCCTCTCGTACGGCAGATCAACATCTTCGCCCGCTGGCTGACGCTCCTCATCCTCGTCATGGCGGGCATATTGCTCGTCTTCGGATACTACGTCGCCCATTACGAGTTCACTGAAATGTTTATGGCGGTGGTCGGCCTTTCGGTCGCGGCCATCCCGGAAGGTTTGCCCGCGGTTCTCACGATTACGCTGGCGATCGGCGTGCAGGCGATGGCGCGGCGCAACGCCATCGTCCGACGCCTGCCCGCCATAGAAACCCTCGGCTCCGTTTCGGTGATCTGCACGGATAAAACCGGCACCCTGACATTGAACGAAATGATGGTCGCGTCCGTCGCAACCTCACAGAAAGACTATACCGTCACAGGCGCCGGCTATGCGCCCGAGGGCGCGCTCACGCAGGACGGCGCGCCAGCAAGCGTAAGCGAAGACACAACGCTGCGTCGGCTCGCCATGGCCGCCGCTCTTTGCAACGACGCCGCGCTTGATGAGAAAAACGGCGAATGGGTAGTGACAGGCGACCCCATGGAGGGCGCGCTCCTCGCCTTTTCCTCAAAGGTTCTTGATGACGCAGCGCCGCTGAAGGCGATCGCCCGCGATGGCGCTATCCCGTTCGATTCGCGACACCGCTTCATGGCGACGCTACATAAGAAGGGCGATGGCGACGCAACCGTCTATGTCAAAGGCGCGCCGGAGCGCGTTTTAGCCATGTCCAGAAATCAGAGCGAAAACGGCGAAACCGCGCCGCTCGACGCCGCCCACTGGCGCGGGCTTGCGGAAACCTTCGCCGCGCGCGGACAACGGGTCCTCGCTCTCGCTACAACGCAAAAAACGATCGGCGACAAAGGCCTCGCTCATGAAGATGTCGAGGGCTCCCTCACATTTTTAGGACTTGTCGGCCTCATCGATCCGCCCCGGCCCGAAGCCATCGACGCGGTCGCCGCGTGCCACGCCGCAGGCATCCGTGTAAAGATGATTACTGGCGACCATGCAGGCACCGCGCGCGCCATCGGCGAACAGATCGGCCTGCAGCGCACGGACAAGGTGTTGACCGGCGCCGACCTCGACCAGATGGACGCATCCGCGCTCGCTTTCGCCGTTGAAGAAACCGACATTTTCGCACGTACAAGCCCGGAGCATAAACTCCGCCTCGTGACCGCCCTGCAGTCCCGGGGGCTGACGGTCGCCATGACCGGCGACGGGGTGAACGACGCGCCGGCTTTGAAGCGCGCCGACGCCGGCATCGCCATGGGCCAGAAAGGCAGTGAAGCGGCGAAAGAAGCGGCGGAAATCGTTCTTGCAGACGACAACTTCGCGTCAATCGCCGCGGCCGTGCGCGAGGGGCGCACCGTTTACGACAACATCACCAAGGTCATCAGCTGGACGTTGCCGACCAATGGCGGCGAAACGCTGATCATAGTTTTCGCGTTGCTCGCCGGCTTCGCCCTGCCGATCACGCCGATTCAGATCCTGTGGATCAACATGATCACGGCGATCACCCTCGGCGTTGCGCTCGCGTTCGAGCCCACGGAAGAAAACACCATGCGCCGCCCGCCTCGCCCGCGCAATGCACCGCTCCTCAACGGCGATCTTGCATGGCATGTGGTGTTCGTATCGATCCTCTTCCTGATCGGCGTGTTCGGTATTTTCTCCTACGCCCTCGATAAAGGATACGAAACCGATCTTGCGCGCACTATTGCCCTCAACGCTCTGGTCGTGATGGAAATCGCGCATCTCTTCTTTGTACGCAATATCTATGGAACCTCTCTCACCTGGGAAGCAGTACGCGGCACCAAAGTCGTCTGGGCGACCGTGATTACGATTGTCATTGCGCAGTTCGCGATCACATACGCGCCGTTTCTGCAGCAAATATTTGCAACCACAGCCGTTCCTTTCTTCGACGGCGTTCTGATCGTCGGCCTCGGCGCAACGCTTTTCGCCGTCCTCGAACTGGAAAAGCAACTCAGGCTGAGTATCAAGCGCCTCAATATCGGCGGCGCTTCTAGAAAACAGTGACATCGCGCGAACAGGCATATAGCGAAAGCGTTGAACGATCAGCGCGCAAACCACGCACCGCCGTCGCAACGCCTATCCCAATTGCCTGCCCGTAGCGCGCGACGACACGCTTTCCGTCTCGCTGACCTCGGTCACTCGACGGCGCAACTGCTCGCCATATCCACGCGGCGTCGCTTCTTCCCACGAAAAAGAAAAAGCAATCAGCGTTCGGCGAAATTGTGAAGCAGGGTCGCCTCAACACTCTCTAGAGCAGGTTGCAGCAAGTCATTCCGCGAAGCGGAATGACGGTTCACCGGTTTAGCGTCGCAACCCGCGCAATCAAATACTTAGAGCCGTTTGCATGACTCATAAAGAACGCAAACGGCTATAAGCTGTTACTTAATCCCACTCAGGCATGAACCCTTCCGCATAGCGTGCGCCGAACGCACCCTTGGGCAATATGTCAGCGATTGCGCTCAGATCATCATTGCTCAGCTCAAAATCTGCTGCACCGACGTTCTCAGTCAGTCGTTCCTGATTGCGGGTTCCCGGGATTGGAACGATGTCATCGCCTTGCGCAAGCAGCCAGGACAGCGCGAGTTGGGCGACAGTCCTCCCTTTTGAAGCTGCGAGGGCAGAAAGCTTTTCAACGGCTTCGACATTCTTCTCAAAGTTACCGGGCTGCCAGCGCGGGTCCATCCTGCGGAAGTCCGTTTCTTCATACTCATTGGCTGGTTTGGCTTGCCCTGTCAGAAAACCTCGGCCGAGCGGCGAATAGGGAACGAAGCCAACGCCCAATTCACGAAGCGCCGGGAACAACACTTCTACGTCGCGTTCGAAAACCGAGTACTCGGTTTGCAGGGCTGAAACCGGCTGTACGGCGTGAGCGCGTCGCAGCGTTTCTTCACCCACTTCGCTCATCCCGAAATGCTTCACCTTACCTTCTCGAATAAGCTCACCTACGGCTCCAGCCACGTCTTCGGCAGGGACTTCCGGATCAGGACGGTGCTGATAGAAAAGATCGATATGGTCCGTACCGAGATAACGCAGACTATTCTCGGCGACTCTACGGATGTTATCGGGGCGACTGTTCAATCCAATGCCCAGTCCGGCATCAGAATCCGGCGTGAAGCCGAACTTCGTCGCGATGACCACCTGATCGCGTATCCCTTTCAGAGCGCGACCAACGAGCTTTTCGTTCTCACCCCAGCCATACATCTCGGCCGTATCGAAAAAAGTCACCCCGAGATCGAAGGCCCGCCGGATTGTCGCAATCGCCGATGTCTCGTCGGAGGAGCCGTAAAAAGACGTTGCGCCCATAGCGCCGTATCCAATGGCGGAAACCTCCGGGCCATTTTGTCCTAGCGTTCTTGTTTTCATTGTGCGTCTCCATAATGTTCGCGTTGGAAAGGCCCATATGGAGACAGCAGGGATGCGATGCGTGCCTAATTCTGTGCAATTATTGCCTAATCCTGCCAAGTGACTTGACCGGCGGAAACACACCAGGTTTATGAAGCCATGCCCTCTCTTTCAGACCTTTGCCAAATTGCGGCACGACACGCTGGCTCGGAAGCGATCCCCGGACTTGTACTCCACAAACTGGATCAGCCGAGCGAGCTCGTTCCTTTGATTTATGAGCCAAGTGTTTGCCTGATTTTACAGGGTAAGAAACGAACGGTCATTGGCGACGAGGTTTTGGACTATGGTGCGGGATCATGTCTCGTCATTGCGGCGGAGTTGTCCGCACTCGGACAGGTGACGCAAGCGACGGTCAACAAACCATTTCTAGCGGCTGTAATGTCGATAAACACAGCCCTTCTCTCTGAGGTGATCCAGAAAACGCCCAACAGTGTGGACAGTTCGAAGGCGGATAGTTTTGCTTTAAGGTCCGCATCGGACCTTCTTATTGAAACCTGGCGCCGATTACTGGCGATGCTTGAGCGCCCTGAAGAGATTCCGGCCCTCGCGCCACTTTGCGAACGTGAATTGCTCTACCGTCTTCTGACGGGTCCGATTGGCCCGCTTTTACGGCAGGTTGGCGCAACGGATTCAGACCTTTCTCGTATTCGTCAGACTATGGAATATATTCGTAACAATCACGCTGACCGGATCGAAGTCAGCGCCATGGCGAACCTGGCAGGTATGAGCCTGACTACATTTCATCGACGGTTTAAAACCGTGACCGGCGTTAGCCCTTTGCAATATCAAAAACAGGTGCGCCTGCACGAAGCCAAGCGGTGTTTGGTGGCCCGCGAGGGCAATGCGTCAAGCGTTGCTTTCCGCGTAGGCTATGAGAGCACGTCTCAGTTCAGTCGCGAGTATCGGCGGATGTTTGGCATGCCCCCCATGCAAGACGCCGCAGCGGCGCGAGAACTGGCTAAAATTTCACCCATGCTCTAAGGTCATGCTGCGCCGATCTCATAAAACCGCCGTCAACAGCGAACCGGCTAACTGACATCCTTTTGGACGCCTGTGTTGCAACCTGTGCGAAGGACATGGCTTTTGCGGAAATTTCTGATTTTTTTGGCATGGTCAGGGTTAATCGGAGCGCTACTCGATGCCGCCATCACGATCTTTGCTGCTTGGGAAGTCGCCAGGACGCCGGCGTTAGGAATTGATATAACGGTAGACGAACATTTGCTGCATCATTTGCCATTTTTGTACTGGTTGAAGGATGTTGCTTACCTTTTGGCTCCTAACTCATGGATCGACTGGCTTTTTGGACTCCCGGCGCTGGCCTATTTTCCTTTCCGTATACTGATAAATCTGCTCTTCGGCTGGTGGATGATGCACCTTGCAAGACGGCTTCATCGTCGAAACCAAGCTTGACTAACCTCCTAGACCAGGATTATTTCAGCCAAGCTTCAAACGAACTCTCGCCCGATGCCGTAAACTGGACAATTCTCGAATTTGGAAGCCGTTTCGCCCACTTCATCTCGAAGAGACGGTTCATTATAAGCGCGCCAACCTGTCCGGCAAGATGACGACGACGCTTACTCCAATCCAAACAAGACCTGCATTGCGGTCTCCGAGTTTTTTTCAAATGGCCCTCATTCAATCCAATTTCCGCCAAGCCGATCCAGCCAGATTGCGAAACAGTCAAACCACCGTGCTTCGTTTCCTCAACCCAGCCCTTGCTAATCAGGCGATCAAACATGAATACCCCCAATTCACCGGCCAGATGATCATAGCAGACGCGCGCTTTCCGCAGCGCAGGGTCTCTCGGCCCCGTTCTCGTTCTAGCCCCCGTCCCGACTTCGGAAACATTTAACAGCGCTTCAATCGCCAAAGCGACTGTGTGGTCGCGAAGTCGATAGTAATGATGGCGTCCTTGCACCTCTTTTGCGACCAATCCCCCATTCAACATCTTTGAAAGATGAGAACTGGCCGTTTGTTTGGTGATACCCGCTGTTTGCGCCAATTCTGTTGCCGTGAGCGCACGACCGTCCATCAGTCCAAGCAACATATTGCTTCTGGCTGGATCGCCCATCAGAGACGCGGTTACAGAAATGTTCGGCCCTTCTTTCATAGTTCGACGGTAATCGAACCAAATCTGACGTGCAATGCCCTAATATATAACCTGAAATCAGGACTGAATGTCGGAAGCGAACCCGAGCAAATGAGTTCGGCTTTGACATTGAGCGTGACACGTCATTGCAATTTGGAGGGTGAGAACGTTTGCCAGGATACAGCATTTGCAGAAGAGAATTCTTAGCGGGAGGAGCGGCGCTGGCTGGGTGTTCTTCAACAACCGATATTGCGAGCGTTTGTCGTTTCAATGATCGCAGCGTTGAGTTGAGTCTTGTGCCCGGAAGTCCCAAGCTACAGATGCGAAGGGTTCGCCAGAACGGACCTGCAGTCCTCTATATTCATGGTTCATCATTCCCCTCCGCCTTATCGGTGGGGTACCGGTTTTCCGATGGCGCCTCGTGGGAAGATGATCTAGCCAATTCCGGATTTGATTCATGGGCGCTGGATTTCTCCGGTTTTGGCGGCTCAGAAAGACCGAGAGAATTTAGCGACGATGCCGAAGCAAACGGCCCGATACTTCGTGCAACAGAAGCGGCGGAACAAATCCTTCGCGCCGTTCGCTACATACAAGATCAGCGCCGCAATTCTGACCCGATTTCCATAATTGCGCACTCTTGGGGTACGGCGCCCGCAGCTTTGTTTGTTTCCGACCACCCGGACAAAACGAGCGGGTTTGTTATGTTCGGCCCCGTCCTAAAGCGCAACGGCCGGACCGCTGTCGGTAACGTTGAGAGTTTGCCGGCATGGCGTTTGGTTACGTTGGCACAACAACGATCGCGATTCTCCAAAGACGTTCCCACTAACCAAGACCCTGTCCTTGTGGAGCCAAGCTTGACCAAGTGGGGCGCAAGATGGCTGGCAAGTGATCCCGATGCGCAAAGCAGGACGCCGCCATCCGTTAAAGTTCCTGGCGGTTCGAGTGCAGATCTTCGCGAGATTTGGGGCGGCAATCAAATTTATGATCCGAACCTCATTAAAAGGCCGTTGATGATCGTTCGAGGTCAATGGGACAGTGTATGCACTACCGAAGATGTCGCTCTGTTTCGTGAAGCCCGGTTCGATAAACAACTTCACGACGTCGTCGTTCCTCGCGCCACACATCTCATGCATTTCGAGCACGGCAGGATAAGGTTGCGAGCCGTGACGAACGATTTCCTTCTTCGAACCACCCGGCGTTTTAGATACTGATTGAGGTGCGTCATTCCACTCATAGTTTAGGTCCAATCTTGGTACGAAAGTTAGTACAAATCTTGGAAAACTAAGAGGTTGCGTGACCTACAGGGTAATAACTCAGATATTACGATGACTTATGACGTCCGTTTTCTGAGTTAATGGTGCGGCCGAGAAGACTCGAACTTCCACGGGTTGCCCCACAGCGACCT
>JBCDBL010000002.1:0-66217 GCA_039183635.1 Pseudomonadota bacterium | reverse complement strand
GGGTTGGCGTCAAAACGAACACTTCAGGGTCATGCGCGAAGCGCAACAGCGGGTCGGGTCCGCTTTGATCGAAGAGGAAACGAATATCCGCTTTGTCGGTTTCAAACCAACTCGCTGATGCATCCGCCGCTTCTGGCGTACGCTCTGTGAGTGCTTCGCCGACATAGGCGCCGCGCAAGGCGTCGAATGGATCATGTTTCTTGCCTAGAAGGTTTTGAGCATCGGCGTTTTGCATCGTGACAATGAAGGCGACGCTTGCAATGACGCTGGCCAAGAGCCAGCGTATCGGCTGATGGTTCCATCGCCTGAAGTATGTATGCTCGAACGGCCTGTTTTCGACCCGCATGGGATCCCTCTTAGAGCGTCAGCCCCCGCCGCCGCGTACTTTCATTCTTGTTGCTTTGTTGCGTTTGTCTTGCAGCAAAACTCTACATAGCGATTTCGGCGAGAAAAAGGCGAACAATCTGATTTCAACGCCCCTATAGAAGCCGGAAAATATTAATAATTTCAGGATGCAAGCGGTATCTGTGCGTAAAACGCAGTCCCATTTAGCCTTTGGCCGCGATAACGGATTATACGACGATATACGGGCGCTTTTCCCTTGACGCGAAGCGCCCCACATCTTAGAGATCACGGCCTTCGCGGCTAAACGCTGCGTTGCGCTAAGCGGGTGTAGCTCAGTTGGTTAGAGCGCCGGCCTGTCACGCCGGAGGTCGCGGGTTCGAGTCCCGTCACTCGCGCCATGTTTGTTAAATGAGCAATTTTCCTTAAAGAGCTCAGGTCAGACCAAGCGCACAAAATTCTGAAATTATTGAGTTTATGCATCGGCCTTGGGCCGCCCCCGGTGCGATGTTGATGTTCGCACCATGGCTTGCATGCTTCTTTCACATCAAATCGCGATGGAGAATGCAGATCTTGGGCGAAAATAACTCGAGGAAGGCGGTGGCTGATGGTGCGATCAGAGGCGGGGTTCATCGCTTTGTGAAGGTATAGATGAATGCGACCTGATTCAAATAGTAGTCTGTGCACAATCTATTTAAATCATCGTCATACGCCGGAGACTGTTCCGCCGAAGCCGATAAAGTCATGCAGAATGCAAAGGCGCTCCAACCCATGGGGCCGAAAGGTTGCAAACGGCTGTGTTTGAAGGCCGGCGCGGCGTGCGCGTGGACGGCAAGGCGCTGTCGTCCGCCAGCCAGGTGCGTGGAAAGCCGCGAATTGTCTTCTCAGCGAAACGGCGAATATTAAGCCTTCAGCCGATCAAGTCGATTGTGCGGCAACCCCCATTATCGGCAAAAACAGGCCTTGGGCGACGAGGCGGCCACCTGCGTCGTTTAACGGACTTCAAGTACAAATTCGAGTTTTTCTCTGACTGCAAAGGGAGGGGGTAAAGGGCCTATGTGGTCCTGTGGGGCGCTGGACTAAGCAAAGCATATCTATGATGGCCGGCGCGTTTCTTCCACGCGATGCGACTGTAAGTTTTACGAATACAAAATTCGTATATCGCTTGCACCAGGCGACGCTTCTTGCTACCCAGCACAGCCTTATAGGTAAGCACCGGTAGCTCAGCTGGATAGAGCACCAGACTACGAATCTGGGGGTCGGGGGTTCGAATCCTCCCCGGTGCGCCACGTACAAGTCATTGATTTTGTTTGGATAAATTTCCAACCTTTTGAGACTGTTCAGATTAAAGCCGCTTATCTATCTGAAAGTAAATAGTTTTCTCGGTTCGAATCTTGCTCGCTAGGACGACGTTCGAGAATACCAAGTCCCTTTACCTGTACCGTGTTTCTCAAGCTGGTTCGTTTCAACCAATTGTCTTAAATGTGCTTTGATGGTGTTTCGGTTTGCGCCTGTTGTCTTGGTAATCATCGCATTTGTAATGCGGCCATGCTGTTTCGCGATTTCCAGAATTTGAATAGAAAGCTCTGGAAGCGTTTTTAAAGAAATCTGTTCACGCTCGATTTTGATCTCAAGACGCTTTTTCTGATTTTGCAATGTTTGTAGAAAAAACTGCACCCATGGCTGCCAGTCCGGATGATCGGTGCGGATTGTGCCCTGAGTTCTTCGTAAGGCGATATAGTAGCTTTCCTTGTTTTGCTCAATGATGCTTTCCATTGAGCTGTATGGAACATAGCTATATCCGGTTTTCAGTAAGAGCAATGTTGTTAACACGCGCGATAGCCTGCCGTTTCCATCCTGAAACGGATGGATTTCTAAAAAAACGACGATAAATATCGAGACCACAAGCAGCGGATGCAGCTTATTCGCTTCCAATGTATCAACTGTCCAAATAAGCAGATCATTCATAAATCGAGGCGTATCGAACGGCGTCGCTGTTTCGAACACAATGCCGATTTCTTTTCCGTCTGGATCAAACGCGCTGACGTGGTTGGGTGAAGTTTTGTATTCACCGCGATGATGAGCATCTTTCGTGCTATATTTCAAAACGTCTTTATGGAGTTGCTTGACGTAGTTCGCTGAAAGCGGAATTTGATCGTAGCTTTGAAAGATCAGCTCCATAACTTCTGCATAGCCCGCGACTTCCTGCCCATCTCGCGTTTCAAAGGTTTGAACAGCCAACTTACTCAGAAGACGTTCAACTTCAATGTCAGAAAGTTTACTCCCCTCGATCCGTGTGGACGAACCAATGCTCTCAATAGTCGCCACATGCCGAAGCGCAGATAGTCTTTCTGGCGCCAACGTACCGAGCGCTTGCCATGCACCTTTGAACTCATCGATCTCTGCAATGAGAGACAGAATTTCAGGTGTAATTTGTAGGGTATCGAGATTGTAGCTCATACCCATAAATATATCCAAAAATATCCATAAAATCAAGTTAATTAAGAAAAATACCCAAAACTCAACCCGTTAATACCCAAAAAGGCATGTAAGGTTGTGTGAGATAATGCGAGGTACTGGCAAAGATTCAGAAATCGTAGCGTTCCAGAACCTGCTTCCAGTCGCCAAGTTCTTCCCACAACTGGTTCAAAGCAATGTGGTCCAAGTGCGCTATTTCATAAATCTTTTGTTTTAAGGCGGATATTTTACAGAGAGCTTGATGGTGGTTTTAAAGGGTTTGATAGTAATGAGCCTTTTTGGTCAAAGTATCGAAGCTAAAAAACCGCAACTTTTGCTGGTTCGCCCTGGCTGACGTAGGCATGTTTCAGTCCTTGTGAATTAAACATGCAGACAACCTCGCCTTTCTTATTGATGGCGATGGCCCCGCCATCGCCGCCCCAGCGTTCAACATCTGTTAGCATGCCCCTTACAGCCATATGCAAGGCATCGTGTTTGTGCCGTATTCTTGAAGCGACCTCTCTGGCGCCGCCGCCCAGTATGAAGCACTCGCCGATTCCCGTACAAGAGACAGCGACTTGTTCATCGGCCCACGACCCATATCCGATAATTCCAGAGTCCCCAATGCGTCCTGCTCTGCGGCCAAATAAACCTCCAGTGGATGTCGCTGCGGCGAGCCGCCCTTGTTTATCCAGGGCGACGGCGCCGACCGTGCCGTGAGAGAGCTCATCCGCGGTTGCTTCTTCTGAAGTAACGCCAACCGGCAATCTGTACCAGGATTCAGGTTGACTGATGCGCTTGTGCCCTAAAGAGGTTGCTAACAAATTTGCGCCTTGCCCGACAAGCAAGACGTGGGCGGTGTTTTCGAGGACGGCGCGCGCCGCTTTGATGGGGCTTTCCAAATCTTGCACAGCTGCAACGCCGCCCGCCTTGGCGCGTGCGCCATCCATAATGGATGCGTCCATTTCGTACCAGCCTGCTGCGTTGGGCGCTGTGCCGCGACCTGCGACGTAAAGACCGCTTGTCTCCATATCCGTCACCACTTCCTGAACGACGTCTATCGCAGCCCAGCCTTTTAGAAGAAGGCGCTCGCCGTTATATATTACGCGACGTAAGTGGTCTTCGACTTCCGAATAATCTCTACCTGGACGCGGGCCGGCGCCGCCGTGAATGGCAAGGGCGTATCGGTGTTCTGTGGTCAATGATCTAACTCTTCAATGGTGACTTGTATTGGGATAACATCCATCTTTACACTAATGACTGAGTAATGTGCGACATTGTTTTTATTCCGTCCCCAAAACCCTCTGGTGTTTGACCGTTGCGTAAAGCGATATCTGGCGCCCCGGCCTTTATCATCAAAACTGTCTCTTATTATTTGGCTGGCGGCTGCGTTATCGACCAGCCCGTCGCCAATCACGCTTGAAAGGGTTTGGCCGTTCAAAGCCATGCCGCCGCCTCCGGGCAGGGGGGTGTTGAAGTATGGATTTGTAACCGTTGCCTTGCGATACGCGGCCGGTGTGACGGCGCCGGTGGCAAGGTTTAAGGCGTCTGTTGGCCCGAGCAGATGAAGAGTTAAACCGTTAACGGATAATCTTCCCTTTGTTTCGCTAAAAGCCGCCGTCGTTCCGTCCACAACAGTGACATAATTTTCCCCGACAACGGACAGGCGGCCCGCTGCGTCTACAACAAGCGCTGTGCCTTCATCGATTCCAAAACCGAGCCGCTGCTCAGGTTGAGGAAGAATGGAGATGGCTCGAATAAGGCGGCCGAGGCGCGCCCGTTCTCCAAAATGTTGGTCAACGACGCCATGGGTAAAAAAACCAAGGCCTTGCGTGATGAGCAGTCCGTCTCCGCCGCTCCGAGTTGGAGGCTGGAGAAGTGCGGAAAGACTTTCCCCGCCATATATCATCAGGTCGCTCATAATAGCGGCGCCGGCGCTGGCGCCGCCGAGACTGGCGCCATTTGCATGAGCTCGACGAATGGCGGTTAGGGCAGGGGCTTCTTCTCCATCTTGTAACAGGTTTGTAATTCTCAACTGGTCGCCGCCGGTAAACCAGAACCCGGCGGCCTCTTGCAGCATGTTGGATAGCTTAGAATCAAAGGCGTTTTTACGCCATTTTGATTCGTTTGTACTCGGCGTGCCTTTATCGTCCAGAACGGCGAGCGGTGCGACTTTGATGCGCTCCATGGCAAGCCCATGGGATGCTAACGCGGAGCGTGCGCTTTGTGCTGACGAAGAAGGTGCGGAGGACGCCGCGGCAACGACGAAGACGTGCCCTTCTTCAGGCAGACTTTCGATAAACGCTTCCCACACAGGGGCGTTGGCTTTTGCAACCGCGCCTCCCGCTATAATGAGCCGTCCTTCTGACATTGCCGCTTGCGGCGACAGGCTGATGAGAAGAAAAGTGAATATGGCCTTTATACGCATCATATGTTTATGAATATCCTATGCTAACAGCCGTGAGGATAAAGGCGACCGCCAAAAACATTGCGACCAGAAGCGGTTTCCAAATAACGCTAAGCCACGACGTCCATTCCACGCGTGCGGCGGCCAGGGACCCCATTAATGCGGCGGACGCCGGGCAAATAAGGTTTGTCAGACCATCCCCCAGTTGAAAGGATAAAACCGCTATCTGGCGGGATAGCCCGTTCAGATCGGCCAACGGCGCCATTATGGGCATTGTAAGCGCGGCCTGTCCCGAACCTGAAACAACAAAAAGGTTGATGACGGATTGCAGGCCGAACATTCCGACAGCAGAAACCGACGGGGGCAAGTCTTGTGTTGCGCCGCCCATTGCATGGAGCGCTGTATTCAATACGCTTTGTGACGACGGGTCGTCACCGCCGAGAAGCAGAACGATGCCTTTGGCCGCTCCGATGATCAGGACAGCCGGCAAAAGGCCCGCAGCGCCATCGCGAAAACCGGTCAATGCATCATTTGGCGTCATGCCTTCCAGTTTGAACAGTATGGCGATGAAGCCAGCTGCAAGGCCAATCGCGAAAAACTGGGCGCTGATCTCGGGAAAGTAATGCCGATTGACGGCGACACCCCATGCGATCCAAATGATTCCAAGGGTTACGACTGCAATGATGAGCCAATGGCCGAGTTTCAGGCGGCTGTCTAGGTGTTCAAGGGGGGCCGCAGATGACGCGTCGCTTGGCTGAGGTCTTTGCCGAACGCCCGTTGCGCGCCAAACAACCCATATCGCTCCGAGCAGGGTAAAGACAGCCCACATCGCGGCGCGAAACTCCCAACCTGACAGAGCTGGCAACTGTGCGATGCCTTGGGCCACAGTGACCGAAAATGGGTTCATCCAGCTTGTGGCGAAGCCGATCTGCGTTGCGACGTAGGCGACAATTACAGCTGTCGGACGATCATAGCCGGCGCGCAACAGCGCAGGGGCCAGGACGACGACAAAAACAATCGCTTCCTCGCCCATCCCGAAGACTGCACCGGCAAGGGAGAACAGTATAAAGAGCACGCCCAGGGACCAATCCGTCATCTGATCCGACCCATTTAAGAATCCCGTTAACGCTCTTTCCAGGGCGCGTGTTTTTGAGATAACCCCAAAGGCGCCGCCCACGATTAAGAGGAAGGCCATCAACCCTATGGTTGCGCCGTAGCGATCCCCGCTGACCAAGCCCTCAAAGAAGAAGTTCAGCAGGCCAACGGCCTCGTCGTTCCCGAAAAGCGGCGCGCCCTCTATGCCGCTGGATGTGAAGGTTTTAAGAGAAAAGCCCTCACTGCCGCCGCCAAACGCGCCGCGCGGCACGATATAAGTTGCAATCCAGGCAAAAAAGGCGATCCCGAATACGATCAATAGCGTATCGGGCGCCCGCATTTGCGGCTTTGCCGCGCCATGGTCTGTCATTGCCCACTCCAAATGATCGGGTAGCCTTAAAGTGTTGGCTGACGCCAACGCATAGACAGGCTACCCGATGAAAACAGCTGTTAGAAGCTGTGGCCGAGGCGAAGGGTGACGAACCGACCGAGACTGTCGTGGTTGAAGAAGTCCACATTCGCCCCTGTGCCAAGGGCCAACGGCGGTTCCTCGTCAAACACGTTTTGCACGGACAGCTGAACGAATGAGCTTTCTCCAAGGTCGTAGATCGCTGAAAGGTCGACGGTTGTCCAACTGTCGACTGTAACCTCCGCGTCGTCGGCGATGCCAAGCGCATCGCGAACACGATTGCTTGGGTCATCTTCATAGTCGGAGGTGTAATCGACGCTTGCCGACAAACGTAAGGGCCCTTGGGTCCACCGCGCCGTTCCGCGAAGCCGCAATTGCGGATAAGTGAATTCGCCGGCTTCATCGATAACGTCCGCACCGTCTGAGGCTTGACGTTCGAACTCGAGCAAGTAACTGCCGTCGACAAGGAAAGCTAACGTACCCGCGTTCAAGTCAATATACTGGGTGTATGTCGCATCGATACCGCTGGTTTCCTGGTAACCAAGGTTGGTCAATGCAAAGTGCGCATCCGTGACAAATCCGTTGGTCACCTCAAGCCCTGGCGTACCGGTCGGCAAGAAGCCATTGGCCACGTCGATGACGGCGAATTCGCCCGCCAGCGCGCGTACGATGAAGTCATCTTCATCAACGCCGACAAGGTCTTCATGGCGGATATTCCAAAAATCAACCGTAAATGTGACGTTTTCGGTTGGCTCGAACACAGCGCCGATCGACCACGTTTCAGCTTCCTCCGGGTCGAGGTTGAGATTGCCGACTTCTTCAGACAGCAAAGCCAAGCCGTCGGCGCCAGAATCTCCATCACAGGCCCCCGGCGTTATCGTACAGTCCACGGTAAAGGACGTCAGCCTCGTGCCGGCGCCGACCTGCGCCAGGGAGGGCGCACGGAACGAGGTCGACCAATTTCCGCGTAAAACAAGCTGTTCAAACGGTTGGTATCGAAGTGCGACTTTCGGATTGAAGCTGTCGCCGTAATCGTCGGTGGAGTCGTACCGGGCGGCGAGTTGTAAATCCAATTCATCTGCAAGCGGGATATACAGCTCGCCAAACGCCGCCCACTGGGCGCGGTCGGCGTCGGCTGAAGTGGAGGAAAAACCAAGGATGGGCTCCGGATTATCCCGTGTCGCCACGGCTGCGCCGGACGGCGTGTCCTCCACCTCCTCATACCGATATTCCGCCCCGAACGCCGCACTCACCGCACGCCCTCGAAACTGCGTGAGCTCCCCGGACATGGCGAAGTCGGCGATGAACATGCTGGCTTCACCGTTGCGCTCCGCGTCGGTGCGTATGAGCGCGTCGATGCCGTCTTCCTGGTTCACTTGACCGCCGAAGGGATTGTACCAAAGGGTGGTGCGTCCAGTATCTTCACATGTATCGCCAATAAAGAACGCATTCGGTCGTTCAGGGTCGACATCCCAGCGTTCCACGCGCGTACCGTCGGTACACACATTACCCAAAAGAGCGTCGTAAAATGGTTCTGAGCGGTAGAGGCCAGACAGACCGCGCTGCGTGGATTTGTTGCGGCCATAGATGAGGGCCGCCTCATAGTTCCAGCCATTGTCTGCTTCGTGCTCAATGCCTGAGACAATGCGCCAGGTTTTACTCTCAACTTCAACTGCGCGAGGGTCCAGGAACTTGCCCCATGCAAAAATCGGAAAGCCGAAAAAGTCGGGGTAAACCGCATTTGAGTCTTCAAGCCTTGCTTCTTCAACAATATCGTCGATAAGCGCAGCGGGAAAGAAAGGGTTCTCAGGGTCGACCGGCGCGCGGGAGAAGTTTGCAGGGGAGGACGTGCCTTCGCTATCGTTTGTAGAAAAGATAAATTCATTAAACCACGTTGTATTGGCGCCTAAATCTTGCTTGAACACGCCCATAAATGACAGGCTTTCATACGCGTCTTCCGTGGATGTAAACGCATTGGTGTTGACCTCGCAGAACTCGCCCAGGCCGCCGAAACCGAAGTCATCGGCCGGACAGCCCCCATCTTCCGGTTCTTCGGTTTGGTCAAAGGTCATTAAGAACAAGTCGTTAAAGCTCGGGTAAAATCCCTGCTGGCTTGGCCTGACGCTATTTGCCGTACTGTCGCGATCACGGTCAAAAAAGGCATTACGCTTATAATAGTCAGCCACCAGCATGACGGACCGGGTTTCATTGGCCCGTCCCCATACGGCGTTTACATTGAAGCGGCCTTCATCCGTGTCGGCGGTGGAGTTTCCGTACGATGTTTCCACCTCAAATCCGTTGAAGTCGTCACGCAGCACATAGTTTACAACGCCTGCGATAGCGTCGGCGCCGTAAATGGCCGAGGCGCCGTTCGGCAACACCTCCACCCGGTCGACTGCGGCGAACGGGATCGCATTGACGTCAATAAAGTTTTCTTGGCCCAGAGCAAAAGATGAAATCGCAGCACGGCGCCCATTGATGAGGGTGAGGGTGGAGCTTGGGCCAAGCCCGCGCAGAGAGACGGTCGCAGCGCCAGGCGGCGTGTCGCCAGACAAAGCGCCTGCCGTGGATGTGGTGAACGTGCCGCGCCCCCCGCCGGTCACCGGCAGCTCTCTTAGCGCTTCGGCGAGCGATGATTGTCCTGACTCCAGGAGGTCATCCCGGTCCACCGTAATTGCCTGAACGGCGCCGTCTACCTGCAGTCCTTTGATACGGGTGCCTGTGATGACAAACGTATCCTCCGGCGACGCCGTTTCCGGTTGGTCCGGAACGGTCTCAACGCCGGTATCTTGCGCATATGCCGACGGTGCGACGATTGCTGTGCTCAACAACAATATGCGAAGTAAATTCTGATGATTTTTCATGGCTTTTCCCCTGCCTGACAGATTAAACATTGTGTTTAATTTGATAGGCCGAGGCCGCAGCGCGGGCTCACATCATAGGGGTGACCGCCGGCGCTGTTGCCCCGGCGCAGGGATCACTCGTCGAACCACTCGCTGAGTTGGTAGTCGACGGAACAGCGTCCAATGACTTGGTTATGTTCCAAGTTAGCCATACTCGTATGATAGAACACTTTTTAAGCGGTGCGCAATTCCCCGCTAAGATCTAACCAAAAAGCTGTTGTAAAATAATCACGAGTTTCCAAAGCGCTTAATGTCCGGGCATGCCGTTCACGATTGTTTTGCAAAAACAGAACTTTGCGGAAGGACAATCGGAGCGCGCGCGTATCGGGCGATTGTCGAGACGAGAACATATGAGTGACGCGCCCCGGCGCATTTATTCCGCGCCGGGGAATGTGGGGCTTTGTGTTTATCCCCGCTCTTCAGGGGTGAACCCTTCAAGCGCCTCCGGCAGGCCGTGGATAAACGCCGCGCCTGTTGGCGCGGTGAGGCTTGACCCTTCGAAATCGTCCCCGATCGGTTCAGCCCTGCCGCCGAGGCAGGCGGACAGGAAGCCCTCTGCGACGCTGTAAAAAGCCAGACGGTTTTCCGGCCGTGCGAGGCCATGTCCTTCATCCGGGAAGAGCACATAGGTCACGGGAATGCCCTTGTCCTGCATCGCGGTGACGATTTGATCGGATTCGGCTTGTTTCACGCGGGGGTCGTTCGCCCCCTGACCAATGAGAAGGGGTTTCGTAATCGTGTCGACACTGTTCAGCGGCGAGGCCGCTTCAAGGATCGCGCGCCCTTCTTCCGAGTTCGGATCGCCCACGCGTTTTTCAAGCACCCGGCGAAAGCTCTCCCAATAGGGCGGGATCGACTCCAGTAAAGTGATCAGGTTTGACGGCCCGACGATATCAACGCCGCATGCGAATGTCTCCGGCGTGAAGGTAAGGCCGGCAAGCGTCGCATACCCGCCATAGGACCCGCCCATAATCGCAACCGTATCGTCCGCCGTGATCCCTTCGGCGACGGCCCAATCGACAGCATCGATGAGGTCGTCATGCATTTTGAGGCCCCATTGCAGATTGCCCGCATTGACAAAGGATTTCCCAAAACCTGTCGAACCCCGGAAATTCACCCGGAGCACGGCGTAGCCTCGGTTGGAGAGCCACTGAGCCGTAGGGTTATAGCCATAAAAATCCCGCGCCCACGGACCGCCATGGACATTCAACACCATCGGAACAGGACGTTCGGGACGCCCGTCGCCATCCGTATCCGCCCCCGGCGGCAGGGTGAGATAAGACACAAGGGTCAACCCATCGCGCGATGGGATCAACTCCGGCGTCATGGCGGCGAGGGTCTTGTCCTCAAGCGCCGGGCGCACTGCGAAAAGCTTGGTGAAGCTGTTTTCGTCCCTGTCCCATACATAATAGGTCGGGACTTGATCGGATTCGGTATTGACCAGCACCCATGTGGAATCGTCGTCTGTGACGGACACCCGGGAGGTCTCACCCTCAAAATGGGCGTCGAGCGCTGCAAGGATCGCTTCCCCGCGCTCATCAAGCGCCGTATACTGGGTTTTGTCATAGGTGACAGCGTAAACATAAGGTTCGCCAGTCTCCGGGTCGCGCCAGGCGCCGCCAATATCGGCCCGCTCATCGGACGCAATCAGGGTCTTCTCGCCGCTTTGCATATTCATGGCGAACAAGGCGCCGGTGTCCCGGCCCTCGCTTTTGATGACATAGAGGGTGGCGTTGTCTTCGCTAAATCCGGCAAGGCGGGTTGTGTACAGATCTTCCGGTAAGACCTCCATGAATAGGTCCCAACCACTGTCATTGCGGCGATAATACTCCATGCCGCCTTCAGATGTCGACTTCTCGGCGAACCGAAGCTCAAGATTATTGTCGAAGGTGAAGCCGCCGAATTCTTCCGTATTTTCATAAATCAGGGTGAGCGCGCCGGTTTCAATATCCAGCTCATAGGCATCATGCCATCGCGGGTCGCGGTTATTGACGCCGATAATCTGTTTGCCGGGGATATCCTCGTCGCTGGCAAGGAACATCACGCGCGTGTTTTCAAACGGCGTATAATTTGTCTCCTCGCCTGTGGCGGGATCAACGCCGTAAAGTAGGAAGTTCTCGTCTCCCCCCTTGTCCTGGATGTAGATAAGGCGATCCATGCCGGCGACCCAGCCATAATTGCGAACGCCGCGGCCGGTGTCGCGGGTGACCGGGGTTGCGGCTTGAATATCGTCCGCGGGGGCGACCCAGATATTCATGACGCCCGCCACTGGAGCGAGATAGCTTATCCGGGAGCCGTCCGGACTGATCTGAACACTTGTATAGGTCGGATTGCCGAAAAACAGCTCCCGCGGGATAAGGTCGGCATCAACCTCTACGCTGGCGTCTTCGGTTGAGGTCTGCGGAACATCCGCAATCTCTTCGTCGGATGGGGTTTCAGAGGTGCAGGCCGCCAGCGTGATGGCCAACGCCCCTGTGATAGCGAATTTCAGAAAATGCCTCATCGTCGTCTTCCTCTCAAGGGACATAGCGAAATCGTCAAGCGTTAATCTATCAGGAGATGGAGCGTAACGTCACCGGGCGCTGCATGCTCCCGCTTTTGAATGTCACGGACCCTCATAAGCAAGGCGTTTAAAGCGTTTCCAGGCGAAGTGTGTACGGTTCGCCGTCCGGAAACGCGTTGCCAAAAGAGCGTTTCCAGGCGAAGTGTGTACGGTTCGCCGTCCGGAAACGCGTTGCCAAAAGAGCGTTTCCAGGCGAAGTGTGTACGGTTCGCCGTCCGGAAACGCGTAAAACCAAGAAGCGTTTCCAGGCGAAGTGTGTGCGGTTCGCCGTCCGGAAATCTAGAAAACAAAGACTGAAAACGTCGTCTCTATTCCGAGTAAAGCGACGACGGTTTAACGCCTGCTGAGGGCCGTATCGATCTGCGCCCAGGACCTCCGAAGATCGCCGCAAGCAGGTACTTATGAATAGCAGATCGAATACTGGCTTTGCTTGTCAATTTGACGTGTTGAGCCATGTCAAGAAATGGCGGTCGGTTCCAAACGCTATTTGACGACATTGGGTGATTGAAGCGTCGTCGTTTTGGCTGCTTCAACCTCTCGCATCAATCGCAGGAGATTGCCGCTCCAGATCTTTGCGATGTCCGCTTCACTGTATCCGGCGTCGACCAGGGCTTGCGTTATCTTTGGCACGGCGGCGACATCCGCCATGCCGTCCACGCCGCCGCCTCCGTCCCAATCGGCGCCGATGCCGACATGGTCCGGCCCGACAAGGTCAAGCGTGTAAAGAAGGTGTTCAACATACTTTTCGAAGCTGGAGCGGGGCCGCGGGAACTGCTGATCGAGCGCGCTTCGGTCTGCCCAGTACGCCGCCCTCTGATCCTCCGGCATGGCCGACGGGTCGGCGCCGTATTCGGCGTCAAGCGCATCAAGCGCTGCGGCGCGTTCGGGCGTGGGCTGCAGTTCTTCAAGATAGCCGCCAAACGCGTTGACATGGATGACGCCGCCGCTCTCGGCGAGTTCGAGCAGCAACGCATCGGGCACGTTCCGCGCATGCTCATATACGCCGTCAGGCCCGCTATGGGACAGAATCACCGGTGTCTTTGAAACCGCCATCATGTCACGCAACGCATCGTCTGACGCATGCGATCCATCGACAATGATTCCCAGTCGATTGGCTTCACGAACCAAGTCCTCGCCAAGCGGGCTCAGCCCCCCAAACGGCGCTTCATCATCGGTTGAACTGTCCGCAAACTGATTATTGCTGAAGTGCACAGGGCCTAGCATACGCAGCCCGCCGACATAAAAGGTCTCTAAAAGCGAGATATCCTCTCCCAGCGGATAGGCGTTTTCCATGCTCTGAAAAACAATAACCTTGCCTTCTTTTTGAATACGTTCCGCATCGTCTGCAGCGAATGCGAGCTCGACAAAGTCCGCGTATTTAGCCGTCATTTCCCGGATCGACATTTGTCGTAAAAGCGCGGAGGTGCGGGCCGTGATGTATGACGCTTCATCCAGCGGACCCTGCCCGGTGTAAATCACCCAAAACCCGCCATCGAGCCGACCGTCCTTCAGGCGCGGCAGGTCGACATTGGTCTGGTCCTCAGCAAAGGAGCCGCGTTCTGAAAAATCGTAGCCGTCTCGGCGAAACAGGGCCGGCGTATCGAGATGCGCATCAAGGGTTAGAACGGAGTCATGGATCGCAGCAGTATTTAACGCATTGGCGGCGGCGTCGAGCGTTGGCGAATCTCCCGCTCCTGTTAGCGATTGTGCGCAGCCCTGAGCGATCAACGCCAGCGCGCCAGCCAAACCGTATCGGATCATGTTTTTGCTCCATCGTTTCTGCGTTCAGACTACTAACGGCATTGAGATAAGCAAGTCGCTGCAGAAGAAATCTGCGCAAATGGCGTTTTCGCCTTATAAGCCGTCATGCGTCTGCTGAACCTTGCAGTCGGCTGCTGGGCGCGGATTCCGGTCCGCTATGGATCATCGCTATCGCGGATATGGCGGCGTCTCAAGTCGCCCAGAAGATGAGTGCTGTACCTGAAAACGGCGATATCGCCCTGGCAGGGTCATAAAGCGCTGTGCATTTAATATTGCTCGGCAATCATCAGAAGGGTGGAGTCGATGCCGCGCATTGCAGACGGGGAGTCGAGGGGGCGGTCGTTCACAATAATGGAAAAGATCAACATTTGCCCGCTGCGGGCCTCCATGTAGCCGGATAATGCATCCACGTGATTGAGCGTTCCCGTCTTTGCAAAGATTTTCCCCTCCAACGCTGAACCGCGGAATCGGTATTTCAGCGACCCCGCCGATGCGCCGCCTACCGGCAAACTCGCACGATAGGCCTCCCCCCAGGGCGCTGCGACGGCGTGACGGAGGAGGGCGGTGATGGTCGCGGGGCTCGCCCGGTTATAACTGGACAGGCCAGAACCGTCAGCGATGTCATAGGACGTACGGGGCGCTCCGATATCCTCTAAGAGATTCTGGATCTGCAGCAATCCGCAAAAGGAAGACCCTCTTCCCGCCGTACGGCCCAATTGCCGAAGCAGAACTTCGGCGTACAGATTTTGGCTATTGCGGTTAATCTCAGTTACGATGTCCTGGAGCGGCGCGGGCGGGAGCGATGCGATCACGGTTTCGGCGGGCCTAACTTCGCCTTGCGGGATACACTCCATCGCAGAAGCCGGGGCGTCCGGGACGCCTGGGTCGGTTGACTGCGGTTCGTCGGCATATTGGAGGGGGCGGCGGCGGGTCCGCAGTTGTCCTGAAACCGAAACGCCTTTGGCCTCCAGCGCTCTCTTGAACGTCCATGCGGCGAAGTGCGCCGGGTCGTCGACGCCAAGATCGAGCGTCATCGGCTTTGACCCAATGGGCAGTTCACCGTAAAGCCGTGCTGTGCGCTCGCCGATGCGTCGCTCCAACCGTAGCGCTTTTCGCCTGGTTGCCTCGCCGGTCTTCGCCCCATTTTTGAGAGCGAAATAGCTTTGTCCGGCGTCCGCCCAAGACGCCCGAACGCTGGTCCCCGCTGCGCGGGCCGGCGAGACTCTTAAAGAGAGGATATTATCGTTGACAGCGATCGCTGAAATAGATGTTCCGTGGCCGAACTTCAGATCGTCCCAACTCCACCCCAGGGGGCGTCGCTCGTCGGCGAACCATTGATCGTCGCCGATAATATCGCCGACGCGCCCGATCCCTGACGCCGCCACGGCCGCCGCCAGGGTTTCGATGCAGCGTACATTGCAATTCGCACCGGCCCCAATCGTCGGATCTCCATGTCCTATCAACACGAGAGCAGGAGGCCCGGACTCAGTCGGCTCCAACACCACCTTTAATCCGGCATCCAGCGCCGAAATCTTGGTTTGGGCTGCAAGGGCCGCGGCGGTCACGAATAATTTGACGTTTGAAGCCGGCGTAAACCGTTCATCCGCCCGATGCGCCACAAGAATGTTTCCATCAAGGTCGGTCACTGAGATCCCGTAACGCAGCCCGGCGAGAGCCGGGTAGGGGTCAGCTCGGTTGGCGTCTCGACTGTAGGCCGGGACGGCGGCGAGGGGTATGACAATGGCCCACAGGACGAATACGCGCTGAAATACAGTGCGCCAAAGCTTGGTGAGATCCTTCGCAGAACGTAATATCGACAAAACCTCTTCCCCTATCCAGCCCGCCTTTTACGCGTTTGTCTGTACGTCCGTCTTCGCCCCCAGAAGGTCCTTGAGGTTAAAAGAGCTTTTTATCAAATTTCGGGTATAATCCTCCCGAGGGGTATCAAAAACTTTCTGTGTTACGCCCTCTTCGACAATTGTCCCCTCGCGCATAACCATCACATAGTCAGCCATGGCGCGTACAACCGCCAGATCGTGGCTGATGAAAACGTATGACAATGAAAACTCTGACTGCAGATCGCGTAGGAGTTGAGCCACCTCTTTTTGGACGGTCCGGTCAAGCGCCGATGTTGGCTCGTCCAGAACAACGACGCGGGGTTTCAGCAGCATGGCCCGGGCGATGGCGATCCGTTGACGTTGCCCCCCTGAGAACTCATGGGGAAACCGGTTTTTGACCGAGGCATCGAGGCCGACCTTTTCAAGCGCGTCCAGGGCTTGGGCGTCGCGGTCCTTTTTCGCCAAGTGCGGCGCGTGGGTTCGCAAACCTTCCTCAACAATGTCGAGAACCGTCATCCTCGGGGAGAGAGACCCATACGGATCCTGGAAGACCATTTGAAGTTCCTTGCGTAAAGGCTTCATGTCGCCGGGAGACAGGCTTTGCAGGTCGTTCCCGAGATAGGCGATCCTTCCGGTGCTTTCCGTCAACCTTAACAGGGCGCGGCCGAGCGTTGATTTTCCCGATCCGCTTTCCCCCACAAGACCGACGGTCTGGCCTTCCCGCAGATTGAGGCTAACGCCTTTGACCGCCTTAAAGCGGGTGTCTTTCCGAAGAAACCCCGGTCCATTTCCGTAGACGACTTCGATACTCTTCGCATCAAGAATAACATCTGCGTTGTCATCGACGGGCGGCTTGGCGCCTTCCGGTTCTGCCGCAAGGAGACTTTGCGTATACGCTGTCTCCGGACTTTTAAAAACCTTGCTGGTCTTCCCGGTCTCTTTCAGCTCCCCCCTCTGCATGACGTAGACCCGGTCTGCAAAGGCTTCGACGATGCCAAGGTCGTGGGTGATAAAAACGATGCTCATGCCCAAGTCGCGGTTGAGCGCGGCGAGAAGCTGGAGGATGCCGGCTTGCGTCGTTACGTCGAGCGCCGTCGTCGGCTCGTCTGCGATGAGGAGTTCCGGCTCATTCGCGAGCGCCATCGCAATCATCACGCGCTGGCGTTGTCCGCCGGACAATTCCGTGGGGTATGACCGCATACGGCGCTCCGGTTCGGGGATCTGAACCCGTTTGAGAAGGTCCAGCGCTTTTGACTTCGCCTCTGATTTCGCCAGTCCCTTATGGGTCATCAGCAGTTCAATGATTTGATCGCCGACATGATAGAGCGGGTCCAGGGACGTCATCGGCTCCTGAAAGATCATAGAGATTCTGGCGCCGCGTATTTCGTTCATTTGGCGTCGGGAGAGGCCGAGAAGATCGCGCCCCTGGAATCGGATCTTGCCCGATGCGCGGCCGTTGGAGGCAAGGATGCCAAGGGTCGACATGGCGATCTGGCTCTTGCCGGAGCCGCTTTCGCCAACAATGGCGACCACCTCTCCGGGGGCGACCGACATCGACATCCCCTTAACGGCGTGGACGGCGCCGTCGGGCGTCTCGAAATCGACCTTCAGGTCCTCAATGTCCAAAACGGGTTGAGGCGGCGTCACGGTGCTCATCTTATCGATCCTTCGGGTCCAGCGCGTCACGCAACCCGTCGCCCAGGAAATTGAGGGCGAACAGGAGTATGGACATCGTCAGCGCCGGAAAAATCAACATGTAAGGGTCGTTCCGCATATAGCGCGCGCCTTCGGCGATCAGCACGCCCAGCGAGGTCAGCGGTTCTTGGACCCCGAGACCCAGAAAGCTGAGGAAGCTTTCGAGCAAGATCACTTTGGGGATCAGAAGCGTCATATATATGGCCACTGTCCCTGCAACATTCGGGACAATGTGGCGTTTGATCATATCCAGTTTGCTCACGCCGAGCGCCTGGGCGGCTTGCACGAACTCCTTCTGCTTGAGCTGAAGGGTCTGCCCCCGGACGATCCGCGCCATATCGAGCCATTCGATGGCACCGATGGCGATAAATATCAGGACGATATTGTTGCCGAAGAAGACGACCAATAAAATGACAAAGAAGACGAAGGGAAGCGAATACAACAGATCCACGACCCGCATCATGAGATTGTCGACCTGCCCGCCGATAAAACCGGCGATGGACCCGTAAGTGACGCCAATTAACAGCGCCACCCCCGTGGCGAGTGCGGCGACCAGAAGCGATATTCGTAGGGAAATCAAAATACGGGTCAGAAGATCACGGCCGTTTTGGTCGGTCCCCATGAGAAAATAAAGCTTTTTCACATCGGCCGTCATGCGGGCCCGGGTGGCGTCCGCCGCATTGATTGACATCTCGACATTTTCAAACACGTCAGAGCGGACGAGATATCTTGTAATCCGTGGATCGAGCGGCTCATCAATACGATTGACGATGTCAATCTCAACCCGGTCATGTGATGCATCGATCGTCTCAACGTTTACCCGTGCGCGCTTCAGCGCCCGTTCAGCGATCGGGACAATCTGATTGTCTTTCGGATAGGCGGTGAGGGAAGGCTTCGCGCCCACGAAATTATTGTACACCTCGTTATAAGGGTGCGGCGAAATCCATGGGCCGACAATCGCGGCAAGAGTCATGGCGATGACGACCCATATGGAGACCATCGCCGCGCGATTCCGCTTCAGGCGCAGGAACGCCGTGTCGAGAAGCGACCGGCTCTCGGGGGCGGCTTCCATAGCGTCGGATCGACTATTCATATCGCACCCGTGGATCGAGGACGGAATAAAGCAGATCGATGATGAGATTGAAGATCAAGACAAAAGTCGCGACGATGACGACTGTGCCCATCACCATCGTGTAGTCGCGGTTGAGGGCGCTTGAGACAAAATAGCGGCCAATACCGGGAATATTGAAAATCTGCTCCACGACAATTGAACCGGTCAACAGCGCCGCCGCCGCGGGGCCGAGATATGTTAAGACCGGAATGAAGGCCGAGCGCAACGCGTGCTTGCCGACAACTTTTGTGAGCGGCAACCCGTAGGCCCGTGCTGTTCTGACATGGTCGGACTTCAACGCCTCCAGCATAGAGCCGCGCATCAGGCGCGTGATAATCGCGACCTGCGGCAAGGCGAGGGAGAGAACAGGCAGAACCATTTGAGACGGAGTTCCCCATCCCGTCGCCGGCAATAGGTTAAATGTGAGGGCTAAAATCAGAGTAAGGATGGGCGCGAGGACATAGTTCGGTATGGTGATGCCAAAGGTCGCAAACGTTACAATGGCGTAGTCGGCGCCCTTGTTCTGGTTGAGTGCGGCGATCGTCCCCAGAAGTACGCCTATAATCAGCGCGATCGTGAGCGCTGTTGCGCCAAGCGTCATGGAGATCGGCAGGCCCTCGCCAAGGACTTCGTGAACGCGTTTGTCTCTGTACACGAACGATGGACCAAGATCGCCCTTCAGCAGGTTCCCCATATAGGTCCAGTACTGCTCGACCAACGGTTTGTCGAGCCCGTAGCTCGCCCGGATGTTTTCAAGGACTGCGGGCGCCAGAGGGCGCTCTTCATCGAATGGCCCTCCCGGCGCCACCCGCATTAGAAAGAACGTCAATGTGATGATGACGAAAAGCGTCGGGATGATCGTGAGCACCCGTTTCAACGTGTAATTGAGCATAGGCCCCTCTGCCGAACGGCCTGGCGCTCGCATGTTTTAAAAGTCATGTGGATTATTCTTCCAGCGTAAGATAACGGGTCAGATGTTTGTTCATAACATTGCTTTCCCACCCGCGCACCTTAGGCGACACCAGCCCAAAAGACGAATAGTAGAAAATGCTGAGGAAGGGCGTGTCCCGCATCACAATAGCCTCGGCCTGGCGCAAGATATCCGCACGTTTCACAAGGTCCAATTCATTGGCGGCGCGCACCATCAGCGCGTCATACTCGGGGTTTTCATACTTTGCATAGTTGAAGCCCACATTATGGGACTCAAGGCCAAAGAGAAAATTTTGCGGATCTGAATAGTCGCCGACCCAACCTGCGCGGGCGACCTGCATCCGCCCCCGATCCCGTAAGTACGCATAGTGCGCCGCTGCATCTCGGATCTTGTAGGTTATGTTGATCCCGATGTGAGACCACATATCGGCGATGGCGGTTGCTGTATTTTTGTGGTTCTCGCCGCTATTGTACATCAACTCAACGGTCACCGGGTTTTCCTTCGTGACGCCCTTTCGCGCCATGATCGCGGCGGCTTCATCTTCCCGGTCCAGCATCGACATTAGGAAATAGTCCGTCTTTGGTGATCCGCCTTCGTAATTGTTGATGCCGACGGGAACAAAGCTCGTCGCCGGAATCATGCCGGGCCAGATTTCTTCGGCCAGAAACTCCCGGTCGATCACCATGGACATGGCCAACCGGACCTCCGGATCGGATAAAAATTCATCCGTTGTGTCGAGCGCATAGTAATAGGTGCCGAGATAAGGTTCGATCTTCAGCGAGGCGCCATATTGCTCAAGCCGCTCAAGGTCCTGGGCGGGCAGATCGGAGCAGATATGGACTTCCCCTGCTTCCCACGCCCGCACGCAGGTTGAGCGATCCTCAAACGGAATATAGTGCACCTCCTCAATAGCGACGTTGTCGGCATCGTAGAAATACTCGTTTTTCCGCATGATGATACGATCGTTCAGTGTAAATGACTGAAGGACGTATGCGCCATTCGTCACCAGGTTGCCCGGCTTCACGAATTGGTCGCCAAACGCTTCAACTGACTTTTGGTGAAGGGGCTTACCCGTTTGGTGGGTCAACTGATCCAGAAAATAGGGGGTGGGCTGTTCAAGAGTGATCTCGAGCGTCCGCTCATCAATCGCTCTCACGCCTAACTCGGACGGGTCCAACACGCCAGAATTGACTTTCTCGGCGTTTTTTATCGGATAAAGAATGATGGCGTATTTGGCGTTGGTGAGCGGGTCCATCAGCCGCCGATAAGCGAACGCAAAGTCGTGGGCTGTGACAGGGTCGCCGTTCGACCACGCTGCATCCTCTCTGAGATAAAAAACATAGGTTAGCCCATCATCGGAAATATCCCACCGTTCTGCGACGCCCGGCGTGACCGTGGCGCGCGCGGAGAAGTCCACCAATCCTGAATAAAGGTCATCCAACAACCTTCCCTCGGCGACGGTCGCGGTCCCGTGATGGTCGAGGGTTTCCGGGTCGCCGTCATTCCCCCGGTACAGGATTTGGGCGTGCGCCGTCGATAAAAGCATGCTGCAAGCGGATAGGATCGTGAGGAATTGAAGTTTCAAAGTTGGCCTCGGCGTGTTTGTACTCTTGTCGCAACCGTGACGCAGCTTGGCCCAAGACCTCCCTCCCGTGCAAGCGCACAGGGGCCAGGCGTTGGTCGCGCACAGCTTACTTTATGATATACAGCTTACCTGTTTCCGGATCACGATAAACTTGCCCGACGGCTTCCAGGCCTTCCCCGTCAGCGTCCGCAGACGCGGGCGTCTCCGGCAATTCGGGGCCCGCTTGTGCATCCTCGATCACAATGGGACGCCTGTCGAAGCTCGCCAGCGCGGCGATGAGGCCAACGGCGAAGACGAGCATCAAGTCCATCAGGTTGGGCAGATGCCCGACATCGGCCGCATGGGCGTCGCTGTCGAAACGGGTTGAGCTGAAATCACGCATTCGAACTCTCGAGTTCGGTTAAAGCTGCATCATAAGCGCCGCGCCGAAAACGACCGATCAGCATGGCGAGAACGCCGACAAACAGTCCGAGCACCGTTGTGTCGAACGCCGTGGTTATAGCCGATGCAAGCGTTGCAAAATCGCCGTTTCCCATCGCCGCGATGCCGGGCCCTAAAGGTATGAGCGTACCCATGAGGCCCAATATCGGACTTATGCGCGCAATGACGTCAACACGCCCGATTCGTCGCCGCGCAAGGTCATTGAGGCGGTCAAAACCCAGCGCTTTGAACTTTTGAACGCCGCCGAGCCGCTCACCGATAGCGACTCCGATTTCAATCGCAATCCCACAGGTCAAGATGAGCAAAGCGGCGATCACCGGCCACAACAGCGCATCAACCAGCGTATGCAGAACAAACGATAGGTTACTCATACTTGCGATCTTCTCCCTAAGAAAACGCCAACCCCCACAAGCAAGAACGCGGGAATAAGGGTCCACCAGGAAGACCGGGTGGAAGCGTTGGGCGAGGACTCGCGTGCCTGCAATTCCCTAATCGTTTCCGGCGCCGCCGCCTCAGGCATTACAGGTCCGCGCGCGGCGTTGCGCACGTCCGTCAACTTTGCGCTTGTTTCTTCGGGCAGAACATCGCCGAGCCAGTCCAGCATGGGATGATCCGGGCGTGTATGACCGCTGCCTGGCAGCCCTGCTTCGATCACAGCGGCGGCAAATTTCTCGGCCAATTTGGTGATAGTTTCAGCGTCGGCTCGCCAATACCCCTTGTGCGCCGCCACGAGCATGATGGCCAGAATGTTGGCTTTGACAGGCTTGTTGTTGGCCTCATCGAAAAACGCCTCCAGCCCCAGCGCGTAGCGGTCGTCAATGTAGATGTCTTTTGCATCCTCCCAAATCTCATCGGGAAACAGCTCCGGGTCCGTTGCTTCCCACCCCCAGAGATTTTCAAAGAATGCGACGTTCATGGTCCGGGCGCCGGCATATCCGTGAGGCATCAAGGATTTGATCCAGTTTGGGTTCAACTGACGCGCCCGCAACTCCTGCACAATCGCACTGGCGAGCGGCGAGGTCTCGGGATTGTCGGGATCGCTTACATCAACAACATATCCTTTAGACGCCCGCCCACGGACAGATTCCACAGCCAGGTTCAAACCGCCCAGATAGTCGAACGCGTCATTGTTATCGACCAGACCGTACAAATTGCTGGCGCGGCCCAGGAAGCTATCGCCGATGGCGAAGTCTTGAAGAAGGACTATGCCGGAAACATTCATATCACTGAGGTGTTCCAACGCATCGGCGCTGGCGGCGCCCCAACCGGCAAAAACCGACTGGCACGCCAGACCTGTTGCAACCAATTCCTCGCAAAGACGGTCATGCAGGTCAGCATTGCCGGCTTGGTCGCCGGTTTCATAATCCACCAAAGCGATGGTCGGCGCCCCTGGCTGTCCTATACGCTCAGCAAAGCGAACCGGGGCGAGGGGGACCGGCGCCGCTATCTCGTTCATGCGGTCCGGATAAAGCAAGGCGGCAAACAGATTGGCGATGTTGGCGACGCCCCGCGCCTGCCAGTAGTCATTCGCTGACCGCCAGCCACCGCCGTCGGCCACTGTTTCTCCCGACGTCGCCGGGTCGATGGCGAGCGGGGCGCCGTCTCTGTTTCGCGAGAGCGAAATCAGCCCTTGCGTCGAGCTGACAATATAGATGTTGTCCGTCTTCCCGGAGGTCTCAACCAGCCTTTGAAGTCGATCGGCGTCATCGCTGAAAACGCCGGCGACAAAAAAGACATCTGACTGACGAATTTTTGCGATAACGTCCGCATCGGTAAGCAGACTTACCTGCCTTGGGGTGCGGAGGGAGATATCCGCTTCAGGATAGGCGTCTTTGAATTGTTTGGCCGCCGCCGCGGCTGTGGCTGAGTTGCGTTCAGAAACAATGCCGAACAGGCTTTCAGCAAACGCCGCGTTCGCCCCCAAAATCATCGTCAGGATGACACAAAAAGTTCTGACAGCGACCATTTCGACAGCCCTTTCTATCCGCACGTTCAGAACGTCCGGCGTGAATAATGAGGTCGTCTCAACGGTTTTCCGGCGCCTACGACTGTCCCGGTCGCAAGTGCGGACGACGTAGGCGGCAAGTCTCCTGACTTATGGGTCGTCGCCTTTCTCGCAATCGCCTTCCCGGATACCTCCAGTGGCTTGATCGCCGGCTCGCCAAATACAGTTGCGGGAACAGCGTTGGCCTCGCACCAACTTCCTTATTATTCTGGATGCCCAGAACCGCCGGAGGTCCTTGTATCAAAGCCTCCTCGGGCTGTTATCACCAAAGCCTGATTGGGCCGGGCGGCGGCAAGGGGCGGGGATTTTCAAAGGTGCAATATTTACGAAGGGGTAACTGCTTTTGCGCTTCACTCTCCCCATATGGGGGCGGCGCTTGTTGGCTTTCTGAGCTAACTTTTGTCCCATATTGAGAAACAAAAGAGGCCCTTTCCATGTTTGTCGCAAACGCCGCTATTTTCGCTCCTCGTTACAAAGAGACGGCCGTCCTTTTTTTGACAGCCATACTCTTTTTGTGCGCCGCCAAACCTGCGCCTGCTGTCGCTGAAGGTCTTACCGTAAGCATCGTGCCGCAACAATCCGCAACGCGGTTGGCCAAGGTTTGGACACCCCTCCTAAAGGAAGTAAGCGCACAATCCGGAGAGCTTCTTACCTTTGTCACCGCCAAAGATATTCCAACCTTTGAAGCCTGTCTTGCAAAGGGCGCGTACGATATTGCTTACATGAACCCTTATCACTACTCAGTGTTTCATAATGCGCCGGGCTACCGCGCATTTGCAAAGCAAAAAGATAAGCAGCTGCGCGGGCTTATCGTTGTACGTCAAGACGCTGACATCGGCGCCTTGAAAGATTTGCGTGGCGAAACCATAGCGTTTCCCTCACCGGCGGCGTTTGGCGCCAGCATCATTCCGCGTGCTGAAATGAAGAGCCAGGGCATTAACTTTACACCGAAGTATGTAAAGTCACACGATTCTGTCTACCGGGCGGTCAGCGCTGGATTGTTGCCAGCCGGCGGCGGTGTCGTACGCACCTTCAACACCGTTCCGAAGGATGTTCGCGACACGCTCAAGATTATTTATAGAACAAGTGGGTATACGCCCCATGCTTTCGCCGCACATCCCGATGTCGCAGCTGACAAGCTTGCACGGATCGCCGACAGCTTGACGGGTCTGGCAGACAGCCGGCCGGAGCTTTTAGCCGACCTCGGCATGAGTGGAATTGTTTCTGCAGTCGATGCGGATTGGGACGATGTGCGGGCTTTAGGTCTTGAGCGTAATCATACGGAAATCGTTGAAGACGGTGATGTGATATGTCATTCCGGCTAAAAACGATTTTAGGGATAGCGCTCATAGAAGTCTCGCTTCTTGCTATTCTTGTGGTCAGTGGTCTGTTTTATTTGCGCAGCTCAAGCGAAACCGAACTTTTGAGTCGTGCGCATGTCACGGCGCGTCTGATCGCGACGATGACGAGCGATGCGGTTTTGTCGATGGATCTCGCCACCCTTGATGCACTTGTCGCCCAAACTCTTCAAAATGAAGGTGTTGTTTACATACGCGTGCTGAGCGCCAATGACGTCGTTATGTCTGAGGGCGGCGCGCCGGAGGCGCTTGCAGCCGCTTTCGAGGCTGATGCAACCATAGCAAATGCAGAAAACGACAAGCGCTTAGACGTGACCGCCCCGATTGAGGTGGCGGGTGAAACCTTTGGTCATGTCGAAATTGGATTGTCTACAGATCACCTCGATAAGGTGCTGGCCGAAGCGCAGCGGTGGATGTTGACGATTGCGGGATCGGAAATTCTTATTGTCGGGATCTTTGGGTTGATTCTCGGCACGGTGCTGACGCGTCAGCTCGCCAAATTACGGGACGCCGCGCGGCGGGTCGCGTCCGGAGAGTTTGGCTATCAACTTGACGTCCACGGCCGTGATGAGCTTGCGGATACCACAAAGTCTTTTAACCGTATGTCCGCAGAACTTGCCGAGTTCGCCCGAAATGCAGAAGAAGCGCGCCAACGCGCCGAAGACGGCCGCGCCCATGCCGAAACGGTTTTAAACGACGCCATGGATTCCATGCCCCAAGGGGTCTTGATCGTCGATGCGGATCAAAACGTATCGTTCATAAACCACAGCTTCAGAACGCACTATGCCGATGCGGCGCATGTTATGGTTGGAACGCCTGTCTTCGCCGACATCGCGGCGGCCACATTGGCGCCCATGGAGGACGTTGGCGGCGAGCCAAGGCCGTTTGCGCTTGAGGATCGCCTGGAGCGCCTTCGAGACGCTGAAAACCACCCAAGCTGGCGGACACGTCTTGAAGACGGCCGCGTTATGATTACGACCCAGCAACGCATGTCCAACGGGGGGGTCGTCGTGGTCGAACAGGATGTAACGGAGCTCTACGATGCGCTGCAACGCAACCGTCAACTTGAACTGGAGCTGTTGCAAACCCAAAAAATGGAAGCCCTTGGTACGATGGCGAGCGGCATCGCCCATGAGATCAACACGCCAATACAATATGTCGGCGACAATCTGCGCTTCCTTGGCGAAGCGCTCGCTGATATCCAGGATACGATTGATGCGTGTACATCTGAAAAAGAGAATGTTGAAAAGGTGCTGCGTGAAAAACTCGACGAACTGGATTGGGACTTCGTGCGCGAGGAATGGCCCGATGCAGTCTCAGCCGCCCAGGCTGGCGTCACGACGGTCGCCGATATCGTACGTTCTATCAAGGAGTTTGCACATCCTGATGCTGATAAAATGAATGTACAGGATTTGCGTGCGGTGATCGAAAACACAATTGCAGTTTCCCGCAATCAATGGAAGTTGCGCGCCGATGTGAACAGCCGCTTTGAGGGCGATCTCAGTGAAGTGCCATGCGTCGCCGGTAAGCTCAGCCAGGTTTTGATCAATTTGATTGTAAATGCGGCTGACGCTATTGAAGAACAGGAAACGGGCGAGAAGGGACGGATCTCAATTGACGCCAGGAACATAGGTGAGGCGGTTGAGATCGCCGTCGCCGACAATGGCCCAGGCATTCCACCGGACACGCTTGAAAAGGTCTTCGACCTTTTCTTTACAACCAAGCCGCCGGGTAAAGGAACGGGTCAAGGCCTCGCCATCTGCCAGCGCATTGTCGAAGTCAACCATGGTGGCAAGCTGAATGTTCGCTCTACGCCTGGCGAAGGGACCTGTTTTTCAATTACACTGCCGTTGAAAGCCGCCGCATAAGCTCCATGCCGTTGTTTGGGCAAGGCTGTGACCCGTCCCTGACCTGCATCGCTTGCAAGGCGCTGTAGCGACAAATTATCAACGCCCTTTAAGTCTTTTGCAAGCCGGGTCAGTTCATCTGTATATGGTCATACAAGGTGTAAAATTGATCGCGCACCAGCTGTTTCAACATGCCTCATTAAGCACGATGACCAATCGCGATGTGTCTGCCCCTGCAATTGGAGGCGAGCGATGCAAGACGGTTTGGCTGGGAGATCCAGGCCAAAGTTTGCCCTTCAGCAAGATGGGGCCGCCTGTAGGCGCGTTTTTTATGTCATCGGCGCATCCGTTGCCGTTGGAAACGCCAAACTCCGTTCCTGGACCGTTATAGGTGCAAATGAGACGCGCTTTGACCGTATCGCGATGAAATTTTCGGCAGGCGTCATCGCGTACGACCTCTATACGAATTAAAAGATTCGAAGATGAAAGAATGCGCGCCATGTGGCGCGCCAGCGTTTCGATATCAGCGATCAACCATCGCCGTGCATCTTCTGCATCAAACCCCCATGCGTTGAAAGTATCCGCAACGCAGCGACCAACCGCGCTTGCCGGAACGCAAAATCGTCCATTTGTAATTTGGTGTGTAGGCAAATTATTCAATGCTGACAGAACCGACGGGGGCGTTGGTCGTTCCCAAATGACGGCGTCTGTCTCATCATGAAAGATCGCATCGAGATCTTGCAGCTTATGGATCGTTTGCACAGGGTGGGCTGGTTCGTGACGGGCGCTTGTCTGGGGGGGCATGCCTTTGATTTCCTATCGCACAAAAGGTTTTGTCAGGCCGTGCGGTTCATCCAGCGCCAGATATGCGCTGTAGCCAAGGAAATGGCGCCAACTGTCGTCAGCTGCGTTTCGAAGTCGTGAAGTTCTTCGATAAAGCCGGCTGCGAGTAAAAGGCAAAGACCGAGCACCGCGAGTAGAATGAAGATAAAGTTGATTTTGCCGGCCTGATGACGCGCGATGGCCAGGGCCGTGATTGGAAGGGCGGCCAGCGCTAATGCTTTATGGATCCATTCCATCTCCGCTAAAACGCCGGCAAGAGGAAGAACTGCAGCGATAACGGGCAACAACAAACAATGGATCAGGCACATGACCGACAGGCTGGTCGCCGATGCATCCAGTGTTGAATCCGTGGCTTTCATAATCCGTTCCTTTGCGCGTATAAGGCGATTACGCCTCGGGCTCGCCCCTACGCCAGAGCGGAAACGGGTCAGGCAAGTTGGGAACGGCGTCTACCGAATAATCTTCTCCGTCTGGCAACAAAGCTAAATCAAGCTTCGTCTTAAGCGCCGGCCAATCAATTCCCGCGCCAATGAAAACGATTTCCTGACGGCGGTCGCCAAAAGGTTCTTGCCATCGGTCCGCTATATAGGCATCGATGACGTCTCCCTCCGGCCACTTTTCCCGGGGAACGCTCGCCCACCACGAGCCGAGGGGCGCAACGCTCGACAGGGCGCCCGCCAGTGAATATTCCACGACCCAATCCGGCCGTGTCGCCATCCAGAAATGGCCTTTTGCGCGAAGTACGCCGGGCAACGGGCCGTTCAACAGAGCATGTATGGCCTCCGGCTGAAACGGGCGACGCGCGCGGTAGACGTAGGATGTAACCCCATACTCTTCCGTCTCTGGCGTATGGTCGGCGAAGCCATATAGTTCTTTCGCCCACATCGGATGCTCATGCGCCTTTCCGAAATCGAAAAGCCCTGTATCGAGGATCGCGTCGGCAGGGACGTCAGAATAGTTTGTTTCGATGATTCGAACGTCGGCGTTCAAGCTGCGGACGATCTTGCGGGCGGCGTCCACTTGTTCGGGGCGCGCATCGTCGACTTTATTAAGGATGACAATATCAGAAAACTCAATCTGATCAGTTAACAGATGAACGATCGTACGATCGTCTTCATCGCCTAAAACCTCGCCGCGGTCGCGCAGGAAGTCATGGCTTGAAAAATCCTTCAGAAGATTAACGGCGTCGACGACAGTCACCATCGTGTCGATGCGCGCGACATCGGATAAGCTGTCGCCGTCCTCGGTTCGGAAATCGAATGTAGCTGCGACAGGCAATGGCTCCGAAATTCCTGTCGATTCAATCAACAGATAATCGAATCGACCTTCGGCGGCGAGACGTTTTACCTCAGCAAGAAGATCATCCCGCAACGTACAGCAGATGCAGCCGTTCGACATCTCTACAAGGGTTTCGTCCGTACGACTAAGCTCAGAGCCAGCCCGAACAAGGTCGGCGTCTATGTTGACCTCAGACATATCGTTGACAATTACAGCGACCCGTCGTCCATCCCGGTTGTTCAAGACTCGATTTAGCAAAGTCGTTTTGCCGGCGCCGAGAAATCCCGAAAGAACCGTTACAGGCAGGCGATCATCAGTAGTCGATGCTAATGACATTTTTCTTCCATGCATATGTTTGAGAACAAGCTTGCCAATAAAAATAGTATTTTATATCATTAAATGCAACAATATATCATTTAAGAGATTCCGATCCCGCTTATGCCGCATCTGAAACATCTGTCTGCAAACGCACGGTCCTCTGGTGAAAAGGATATTCATTCGGCGGTCGCCTTGTGCCGCTTGCGCGGCGCGCGGATGACGTCTTTGCGCATAGCGGTGTTGAAGGCGCTTTGGGGTGCGGGGCGTCCGCTCGGCGCGTATGAGATGCGAGATCTGGTGTCGGAAGCGTCCGGTCGCGAGATCGCCGCCCCGAGCATTTATCGAACCCTTGACTTCCTTTGTGAGCAGGGGGTCGCGGCGCGTATCGAAAGTCGCAACGCCTATGTGGCCTGCCGGCGCCCCGAGCACGATCACGCCTGTGTTTTTCTCGTTTGCGAGACGTGTGGCGGAGCAAAGGAAATTGAGAACCCGAATGTTGAGCGCCTCATCAACGAGGATGCAAAACGCCTTGGCTTTGCCGTCAGACACAGGGTTGTTGAATTATCGGGCTATTGCGCGCCGTGCCAGGAGACGTTGTGACGGCTCTGGCGTCGTGGGCGCAAGGCGGGGTGCAAAGCCGTTTGGCGGTGACCCATGCGCCAGGCAAAGCGCCGACTGCTTAACACTCGACGTGCGTTGCTTCGCAGCACCGGTCGCCTCGACCGGCGGCAAGAAAAATATTGGTAAATCGGAGCCTATACTTTACCTTATGAACATACTTGGGATACGTGGGGGCTAAAGTGCGTTTCTTAAATGTTTTTTCCGGCGCGCGCGGGGGAGGCGTTGCGCCTTCTCAAAGTTTTTTTGACACGCCCATTCGCCGTAAAGGGCGGACCGGCGCGCGCTATGCAGATATTCAAGTAGATCCAATTACGACAGAAAGAGTTGGCCTGCCTGATGCGCAAGACGAAAATAGGCAGGAAACGAGTTGGGACGACGTCATTGCTGAATTAGAAAATCGCAGCGGCGACGAGATTATTGAATTTAAGGATCGAGATATTGTCGACGCGTCCGACGAAGGTTTGACCGGCGTTTCCTTGGAGGGCGCCCACTTTATAAATTGCCGGTTCGATTACGCATCTTTTCTTTGTTCATCGGTTAAAAATGTCAGGTTTGTACGGTGTGAATTCTATAGTTTGGATTTTTTCGGTTGTCTGCTGTACAGAGTGTCATTCGACCAATGTATAATTCGCTGGTTGGTGCTCAAGCCAATATTGCCGGCCAATGCGTTTAAAGACGATGCGCAGTTATCTAAAATCCTGAGGCGCTTCGATAAACCGCTCTCGGATATATATCCCGATGAGTTCAATAATGATTTTTTTGATAAGGATGTCAAAGCGACAGTCGAAACGCCTAACGGCATTATGGTGCGGCCTGTTGCACACGATTTACACATCGTTAACTGCCACGTTACAAATGTTGTCGACATATATTGCGCGATTATACACACGTTTCATATCGGGAGTAGCCTGGTCGCAGACATTTGGTTCGAGCCAGGATGTTTTGTGAAAGACGACAATGATAACTTTCAATTTAGGTATTACCCCACAAAGGGAGAATTAGAGGACTTTACACAGTCGGAAGTTTACGTCTTTTCCTGTAAGAATACAGTATACAACTCGTTTTATGTTCGGTGGTCTAAGTTTCGAACAATGCGGTTTGAAAGAGATTATGTTTATCCGGGGCCGTTGGAACGCGGCACGGCTGTGCGTGATTTTCGCGTCAACGATTCACACATTAAGCGGTTTAGCTTTTACGGAACGGTACGAAACCTTTTATTTTTCAATACGAATTTCGATTGGGCGGTTTTCCAGAAATTCTCCACGGTTTTGGCGTCGCCGAACAGGCCGGTCGGCCGGGGTGCGACGACCGAAACTAAAAACAAAGAAAAAAATGATGCCGTCAGCCGCTATTTGGAGGAGACCTTTACCTACTTTGGTCCTGTGGACAGGGCCCTTGGCAATGAGCCGTCCTTCTCTATAGCCAATTGCAAATTGAAAGTGTTCAATGCATCCGATGTGCAATTCGATGCGCCCAAAATCATAGATACATTCATCAAGAAGGTCGATTTTGACGGCGCGCGCTTCCATGACGGCTCGCTTCATTACTCCATCATAGAGGGCGGCAAAGCCAACGGCGTTGAATTTTCAAAAATGATTGTGGCCTACACCAATTTTCATAACGTCGCTTTTATCGAGAGTGAGGCTGAAAAGAAGAAGGAAGCGGCCGATTTTTCCGAAAGCCAGTTTGACGGCGTATCGTTTGCGGGGTCTGATTTGAAGGGCGCGACTTTTGTCGAGGCGCAGTTCAATGGCGCTGTGAACAACATACGTGACGCCAAAACGATAAGTTATGCAAACTTTGATGAGTCGACAGGTTTGACGCTGAACGATTTTTCGGGACTTAATCTTTCAGGGGTCATCCTTCCCGACACGCTTGATCTGAATGATATCAGAGCGTCCATCGAAAACATATCGCGGCATGGGCAAAGAATGTTCCTGGTCTTGGGGCTGCTTTTGGCGTTCGCCTGCATCGTGACATTCAATATCGCTTTCCCAGGAGACGCGGCTGATGCTGTTGAGCAAACAAGTCGCCTTGATAAAGTCAGTCCGTTGCCATGGCTGAATTTGGTGATCACGGTCGGACAGTTCTTCGCAATTTTCCCCGTGCTGATTTTCAGTTTTTTCATGTACTTCCATGTCTTCGTACTAAGGCTATGGTCGGATCTTTCTCTCCTGCCGGCGATTATGCCCGACGGGCGCGCCGCCGACAGAGCGGTCTATCCCTGGATCATAGCCAGTTTATCGCGTTCCAGCGTTCCAAAGCGTGTCATACAAGAGGCCGGGGCGGATCGCGCCTTGGTATTGCAGCCTTTTATAGCCTTTCTCGTCGGTTATCTGGCTGCGCCGGCGACGCTGTGTTTTATGGCGTTTGCCGCTGTCGAGGCGAAGATCGGCGCAGTCGCGGCTTGGGTCGCTATTTGCACCTTAGGTACGGGAGCTTTGTCCGTTTGGTTTTTTGCGATGATTGGGCGGACATTGCAAAAGCGGTGGCGTTGATTCTTTATCGCGCATGAGGGGGCGCGCCTTAAGCTTTGTGTTCTGCAACCCTTCTTACGGGTATGGGGAGTTAAGTTTCCGTGCACGCCAAAAGCAATCGGCGCAGGGCCGTCGCGGCGGTGTCCCGCTGGGTTTTGCTTAAAGAGGCGACCAGTGTGTTGGCGTCGTCAAAACGCAGCTTTAATACTTTATCGAGCAAGGCGCGGCCCGCCGGGGTTAACCGCGCCGCAAGGCTGCGGCGATCCGGTTTTGTACGCACCCGTTCAATAAGGCCCATGCCTTCAATCCGATCGAGGGCGGCAGTCATGGCGCCTGACGTCAGCAAAACGGATTGTCTTAGCTCCGTCGGGGTGAGGCAATAATCGCCGCCGGATCGGCGAAGCGTGGCCAGGAGGTCAAAGTCCGTATAGGTGAGACCATAGGGCTTGAGCTTTGTTTGAATCCGTTGCTCCACCTTGCGGCCAAGTTGGACGACCCGTCCGATAACGGCCATGCCTTCAGGCTCAAGCTCCGGCGCTTCGCGCCGCCAATCGGCGATCAATCGGTCCACAAGGTCTTGCGTCACATAAATCTCCCGCGCTTTTCGGCGCATAAAACCGCCGATGCGTTGAGGGTTAGGGCGCCGAACGAATAAGTGGGAACCGGTTATTCGTTACCCCGGCGCGGCCAACAATGAATTTAGAGCTTCAGGCGATTTCAAGTCACCTCTTGAAGCTCTAGGCTGAAAGTAATCGCAAATCAAGATACTTTAGTCTTACGTATTTTTAGCCGTCGCATCTTTCGCATGCGTTGGTATTTGGTGTTTAAAATGTTTGGCTGACAGCTTCCAGGGCGCCCTTTAGAAGTGTCGTTTTGGTAAAAATATCTCGACATCAAGAGGTTTTTTGTCGTATGCCAACCTCCCGCACATAACACATGCGGCGCAAGTTTTGCGGCGCTGTACGCTTGTCCATAACGCTTTGGGAGATCGCACTTTGGATACGCCAACCATCACCATCGCTGATATATCGCGCGCCGCCGCACGCATCGCCGGGGAAGCGGTAAGAACGCCGGTTCTGGAAAGCGCGGTTTTGAACGCCGATGTTGGCGCGCGGGTGTTGATTAAGCCGGAATGCTTGCAACGTTCCGGTTCGTTTAAATTTCGCGGCGCCTTCAACAGGCTGGCGCAGTTGAATGCGGCGGAGAAAAAGGCGGGGGTCGTCGCCTGGTCCTCGGGCAACCACGCCCAGGGGATCGCCGCGGCGGCGCAAATCCTCGGCGTGCACGCCGCCATCGTCATGCCGAAGGATGCGCCGAAGGTGAAAGCGGACAAAACCCGGGCCTACGGCGCGGAGGTGATCGGATATGATCGCTATACGGAAAATCGGGAAGAGATCGGAACCCGCCTTTCTGAGGAGCGCGGCGCGGTGCTGGTGCCGTCTTATGACGATCCGCACATTATCGCCGGTCAGGGCACATGCGGTTTTGAATTCGCGGAGCAAGTTCGGACTATGGGCGCGCCCCTTGATGCGCTTTTGGTGTGTTGCGGGGGCGGCGGTCTGATCGCCGGGTCGTCCCTGGCCTTTGCGGCGCTCAGTCCGGACACGAAAACCTACAGCGTCGAGCCTGCTGAGTTTGACGACCATCTCAGGTCCTTGAAATCCGGCGAACGGGAAGGCAACAGTCCTGAGGCGCGCTCTATCTGCGATGCGCTGTTGGCGCCGCAGCCGGGGGCTTTGACGTTTCCCATCAACAAACAAACGCTGGCCGGCGGCTTTTCCGTCACCGACGATGAGGTGCGCGCCGCCATGGCCTATGCGTTTTCCACATTAAAGCTTGTGATTGAGCCTGGGGGCGCAGTGGCGCTCGCCGCAGTCCTATCGGGCAAACTCGATGTGAAGGGCCGCACAGTGGGCGTTGTGATCAGCGGCGGTAATGTCGACCCGGCGCTTTTTGCACAAACCATCGCCGGCGCGTAACGCCGTTAACCGAACCCGGAGTATAAAGTCTCATGTTTTACGTTTCCGAACAGGCCGTTGAAAAAACGGTTTCCCAGGCCGTCGTCACGGACGCCATTGAGGGGATTTTCAAGGCCCTCGCCTCAGAGGCGGCGGTTAATTTTCCTGTGGTGCGCGAAACGCTCGGCTATGCCGACGCCATTTTCGGGTTTAAATCGGGGTTCGATAAATCCGGCCCCACCCTCGGCGTCAAAGCCGGCGGATTGTGGCCGGGGAACCGGGCGAAGGGGCTTGCGAACCATCAGTCGACGATTGTGTTGTTCGATCCGGACACCGGCGGGCCCCACGCCTTGGTGCGCGGCACCTATCTGACGGCGCTGCGCACGGCGGCGGCCAGCGCCTTGTCCATTCGCGCCCTTGCCCGCAAGGATGCGGCGTCCCTCGGCATTGTCGGCGCCGGCGGACAGTCGACGTTCCAGGTGCGCGCCGCCCTTGCTGAGCGGGATTTCAAGGACCTCTATATTTTCGATGCGTCTGCGGAAAACGCCGAACAGTTAAAGGCGTCCCTCGCTGACGACGGCCTTAAGATCGAAATAACGGACCCGGAGCGTTTGGCGGCGCAGTCCGACGTTATCATCACGGTGACGCCGTCGTTCAAGCCGATCCTGAAAGACGCCTGGGTGAAGCCAGGAACGCATCTGGCGTGCATGGGCGCCGACACCAGGGGCAAGCAGGAAGTGGAGACGGCGCTTGTGGCGCGGTCATCGCTGTTCGGCGACGAGGCGCAGCAGGCGGTTACGCTTGGAGAATGCCAGCACGCCTATGCGGCGGGGGACATCACGCCGGAAGACATCGTGACCCTCGGCCATGTGTTGTCGGGGGCGCATCCGGGGCGTACGGACACCCAAGAAGTGACCCTGTTCGACAGCACCGGCATGGGTCTGCAGGATTTGGCGGCGGCCGTCACGGCGCTGCGCCAGGCGCAGGAAGCGGGGCTGTCCGTCACGCTGGAGGATTAAAACGCCGCGGTCTCAATCTCGCCGTCGCACTCCATGGCCTTGCGGGTGAAGGCGACGGCTGCGGTCTCGTCAAAATCTTTGCACGTATACAGCAGGATTGAGAAAAAGGCCCTGTTTTTCCAGATATAGGCGGATATGCCGCTGTCGATCAAGGACATGAACGCATCGTATCCGGCGTTCTCATCTTTGCCCATGCCGTCCGCCGGGGCGTAGATCATGGGCTCCGCATAGGCCCTGAGGCCGAGATGGGCGCAGACGTCGATCATGTAGGCGCGCAGCCGCGCCTCGGGCATGTCGCCTTTGTAGAACCCTTCCAGAAGAAGGCGTTTGCGGACGATATCTGGCGCGAGATCTTTGATGAGGCTGCTCCCTTAAGGTTGCTCGGATTTTACAACGCCTGTTTCATAAAGCGCAGCGATCCCTTTTCCGTCATAGCCAGCCTGGCCCAATATCTCATCGGTATGCTCCCCAAGCCGAGGCGCAGGCGCGGCGGGGGCGGGGGCGGCGCCATTCATGCGGATTGGATTAACGAGCCGGAGCATCTCTCCATCTACAGGGTCTTCAGATGTATAAAGAAGACCTCTTGATTTAATTTGAGGGTCGTTTTGAGCCTCAAGCGGCGTCAGCACCGGCGTGATGCAGCAATCCGCATCCCCCAGAAACGCCGCCCATTCGTCTCGGGTTCTGGTTTTAAAGACCTCTTTCAAGGTCTGTTTCAGGGATGCGGCCTCGTCGCCGAATTTAAGATGTTCTTCAATAAGGTCTTCACGGTCAAGTTTTCTGCAAAACGCTTGCCAGAACTTCGGCTCCAAGGCGCCGACGGCCATGTATCCTCCATCCGATGTTTCGTAATATCCGTAACAGCCAAGGCCCCCTGTTAAAATATCGGCGCCCCGCTCAGGCGATTTTTGAAACAGCTGTGCGTTTGTAAATGGCAGCAGATTATATGCAAACAGGCTGTCCGTAATGGAAACATCAATATGCGCGCCATCCTGTGTCCTGTCGCGTTTCAACAAGGCCATCAGGATCGCTGTTGTTGCGGTGAGGCTGCCTCCGGCGATGTCGCCAATTTGAAAGTTGCTTGGCGCAGGCGCGCCGTTTTCAAATCCCAACTGATCGCTTACGCCGGCGTAACCGCACATGTTTATATCGTGTCCGGCTTGGTCGCGGTAAGGGCCTGTTTGTCCGTACGCGGTGATAGAACAGAGGATGATGTCGTTCTTCACTTCTTTTAGCTGGTCGTATCCGATGCCGAGGCGATCGAGAACGCCCGGTCGAAAGCTTTCCACAACGACGTCCGCTGTTGCTACGAGCTTCAGAAAAGCCTCGCGTCCTGCATCGGCTCTAAGGTCTATCGCCGCTGATTTTTTCCCGCGGTTCAGGGCGTGAAACAGATGAGACATAGATATGCCGAACGCCATTTCTCTACGCGCATAATCGCCCTTTCCGATGTCTTCGATCTTAATGACCTCAGCGCCGTGATCTGCGAGTTGCAGTGTCGCCAAAGGGCCTGGGAGGAGGCGCGTTAAGTCCAAAACGACGGTGCCGTCGAGAGCATTCATGGCTTTCTATCCTTAATTTAAGCGTTGAAATCCGCCTGTGCGCGATCGCGTAAATCTTTACGCAATACTTTTCCAATCGGCGTTTTCGGTAATTCGTCCACAAAGGCTATGATTTTCGGGCGTTTGTAATTCGTTAGACGGTCTGTACAGAATTCTTTAATGTCGTCTTCTGTGAGACTGTCTGAGGATTTGACGATGTAGGCGGCGACAATCTCGTCGTCGTCCTTATCTTTGACGCCGACGACCCCAGCTTCCGTGACCCCTTTGCAGGCGGTAAGCGTTTCTTCTATTTCGTTCGGGAACACGTTGAACCCGCTGACGATGATCATGTCCTTTTTGCGGTCCACAAGATAGAGATACCCATCCTTGTCGAGATACCCCATATCGCCGGTGCGGATCCATCCGTCCAGGAACGCTTTCTCGTTTTCCTCCGGCTTGTTGAGATACCCTTTGGTGACCTGGGGGCCGCGGGCGAGGATTTCCCCGGCCTCGCCAGGGGGCGAGGGATTATCATCGCCGTCGATAATCCGCACTTCCGCTCCGGGTAAAGGCAGGCCGACGGAGCCTGGTCGATTGCGATCGTCAGGCGGGTTTGTAGTGAGGACTGTCGTTGTCTCCGTCATGCCGTAGGAAACCGCGATCGGCCCGCCGGTCATTTTCGTCCACGCCGCCCCCACATCAGCATGCAGCGCCGTAGCGCCAGTCAGTGTCAAATCGATTTGCGGGGGGGCGTTTTTAAACCATGGCTCCCGCATCAGATGCGCGAACAGCGTATTTACCCCGGGAAAAACATCCGGTTTAAACTTCTCAAAAGGTTTTCGCAGGTTCGACAAGGGGCGTGCGCTCGGCGTCAGGATCGCTTGTCCCCCGCGCATCATGCCGCTTAAGGTGATGAACAAGCCGAACATGTGATAGAGCGGCATCACCATAAGCGCGCGCCGGCCGGTTTTCCCTAGAGTGTCCGGCGCAATGGCGGCGGCCTGTTCAATGTTTACGAGTAAATTGCGCGTAGTGAGCTCTACGCCCTTCGACACGCCTGTGGTGCCGCCGGAATATTGATAGAAAATCGTATCGTCCGGGGATGCGCCCGAAGTGTATTGCGCAACATCGGCGCTAAGCCCGGCGCCGGCGCTGAGTGCGTCGGCGAGCCTTACGTGAGGGGCCGTCATGGGCGGAACCATGCGCTTTACGCGTTTCATAACAAAGCCGAGAATCATAGCCCTGGCAGGTGGGAAAAAATCGAGCAGCGATACGCTTATCACTGTACTGACTTTTGTATCTTTAATTGAGTCGGCCACCTTGTCGCCGAAAAGGTCTATCACGATCAAGGCCTTGGCCCCGCAGTCTTTCAATTGACGTTGGGTTTCGTGGGGAGTGTACAGAGGGTTAATGTTGCTGAGGACAAGTCCTGCGCGCAACACGCCAAGCATGCCGACAACGTAACTTACGCAATTTGGCGCTTGTACGCCCACCACGTCGCCCTTGGCGAGGCCGATGCCCGTACGCAAGTACTTTGCGAACGCTGCAGATTGACGCTCGATTTCGTCATAACTTAACGTGACGGAGGCGCCGGTCGGCAACGCTGTCGTCGCGAACGGCGCGTCGCCGTACTTCCCCGCGCAGTCGCGCACCAGGGCGTCCACCGTAGCGTAGGGCAGGGGCGGCGGGTCGTTAGGACGTATCGATAGGGGAGGCGTCGTTTGTGAAGGCGTGTTAGAGCTGTTCATCCCACCAATCCGGCTTCGGAGGCGGTCCCGTAACGTCCGTACGCGCAATGACAAGGCTTTGCGCCATTTTTGTCCAGTTGTCTAAGCTTGTGCGAAAGGCGTTGGGATCGTCCACCAATGGATAATCGAGAAGCATGCCGCGCAGCAGCCATTGGCTTTGGAGAAAAATATCCTCGACTTCCAAAGACAGGCCAGGCGCGGCGGTGAAATAATGTTTTGCAGCTTCAGCGAACATCTCCCGCAAACGCAAGAAGAGTTTTTGAAGGTGCGCCGCCAGTTCTTTATCGGTCCGGGCGGCGATCAAGAGCTCTAAAATAACCTTGCCGTCACGGGAGCAGAACACTTGTTCCCAAATGGCGTCGATCAGGATGGGCAGCCGATCTTCGGCGTTTTCCACGGACAGGACGATGCGTCCAAGTTCACGGAACACCGACTTCATAAGGTGTTCCGCCGCCGCATGGAGGAGCGCCGCCTTCGATTCGAAGTGGTGCAAATGCGCCCCCCGGGATACGCCAGCGCTTTCCACAACGCGGCTGATCGTGGCGCCGGCGTATCCATCCGCCTCAAGGCAGGCAAGCGTCGCCTCGATCAGGCGCTGTCGCATCTCGCGACTGCGTTGCTCCTGGGTGCGTTTCGCCGTCTTTGCTTCGTTCAACGCCATAACGCGGCTTCTTATCATTTTGAGGCGCCATTCGCACGTGTGACGCCTTGCTTTTCATAAATTTGCAGTACATAATGTATGTAAAATTCGCACCCTCGTCAATACAATGATTTTTAAGGAGCAGCCGTTGATACCGCGCACATTGTTCACCGAAGAACATGATATGTTTCGGGAAAACTTCCGTAAATTCGCGGAAAAAGAGATCGTCCCTCACCATGAGCGTTGGGAAGATCAGGGGCATGTGGATCGGGAGTTGTGGACAAAGGCCGGCGCGGCCGGCTTTCTTTGTCCAACCATGCCGGAAGCGTATGGCGGTTCCGGCGTCGATCGGCGCTACAGCGCCATCATCCTTGAAGAATTATCGATCATCGGCGCCACTGGTCCCGGGTTCAGCCTGCACTCCGACATTATCGCGCCATACATCTTGAATTACGGCACTGAGGCGCAGAAGAAACACTGGCTGCCTCAGATGGCGCGGGGGGAAAAGATCGGCGCCGTCGCCATGACGGAACCGGGCACAGGCTCCGACCTTCAAGCGGTGAAGACGACGGCGGTTGAAGACGGCGACGAATACGTCATCAACGGGTCGAAAATATTCATCACGAACGGCTATATGTGCGACCACGTCATTGTTGTCGCCAAGACCGGCGATCCCAAAGGCGGCGCCGACCAAATGTCTCTCATAATCGTCGAGGCGGGGCGCGACGGTTTTACAAAAGAAAAGCCGTTCAAAAAAGTCGGCATGAAAGCTCAAGATACGGCGCAACTTCATTTTTCCGATGTTCGCGTGCCGAAGACAAACCTTCTTGGCGAACCGTCTGGCGCGTTTTTGATGTTGATGGCGGAGCTTGCCTGGGAGCGCCTTATGATCGCCATCGCTTGCGTCGCCGGCGCGGAGATGGCCTTTAAAGAGGCGCATGCTTACTCCCAGGATCGTACAGCCTTCGGTCGGGCAATCGGGAAATTCCAGAACACGCGGTTCAAGCTCGCCGAAATGAAAACCGAGATCGAAATCGCGCGGGTGTTCGTGGACCGGTGTCTCGAACTGGAGCTTGACAAGAAGCTCGATATCGATAACGCGGCCATGGCCAAATACACCACTTCGGAAATGCTCTGCCGGGTTGTGGACGAGGCGGTGCAAATTCACGGCGGGTACGGATATATGTGGGAATACCCCATCGCCCGCGGATACGCTGACGCCCGGGTGCAGCGCATTTACGGCGGCACCACGGAAATAATGAAAGAGATCATTTCCAGATCTCTTTAGCTTTTCACCTTAATAACAGGATCATCCTATGACGGACGCATATATATATGACGCAGTGCGCACGCCGCGCGGCAAGGGTAAGAAAGACGGGGCTTTGACGGAAGCCTCGCCGAATATGTTGTCGGTGGAGGTGCTGCAAGCGCTCCAGACGCGCAACAATCTCGATACGACTTTGGTGGACGACGTTGTCTTCGGCATCGTCGAGCCCATTGGCGACCAAGGCGGTAATGTGCCCCGGACGGCGGCGATCGACGCCGGCTACGACCAAACCGTCGGCGGGGTGCAGGTGAACCGTTTCTGTTCTTCCGGTCTTGAGGCCTGCAACCAGGCCGCCTCCCGCGTCATGTCGGGCCAATCCGATTTCGTCATCGGCGGCGGCGTTGAGTGCATGAGCCGGGTCCAGATCGGAGATACCGGCATGCCTTTGGCGGCCGATCCCCTGCTGTCATTGCCAAATTACTTTCTTACCCAAGGCGTTGCTGCGGATCTTATGGCGACGAAATATGGATTTTCCCGGGACGATCTCGATTCCTATGCGGTGGAAAGCCAAAAGCGCGCCAAAACAGCGTGGGATGAGGGGCGCTTTGAGAAATCCGTTGTTCCTGTAACGGATGAAAACGGGCTGACTCTTCTCGATCATGATGAATACATGCGGCCGGAAACGGATATGCAGTCTCTGGCCTCGTTAAAGCCGTCCTTCGAGTTGATGGGAGAGTTCGCGGGCATGGGCGCCGTCGCGGTTCAGCGGTATCCCGAGCTTGAAAAAATCGAATACCGCCACCACGCCGGCAACTCGTCCGGCATCGTCGACGGCGCCGCTGCTGTTCTGATCGGCTCTAAGGAAGGCGGCGAAAAGGCGGGTCTGAAGCCCCGCGCTCGCGTGAAAGCTTTCGCAACCATCGGCTCGGAGCCGACCATCATGCTCACAGGGCCGGGCGATGCGACGTTCCGCCTGTTTGAGCGGACCGGTATGACCGCCTCTGACATTGATTTGTGGGAGTTGAACGAGGCCTTCGCCGCGGTCGTTCTTCGGTATATGGATCAGTTGAGCATTCCCCATGACAAGATCAACGTCAATGGCGGCGCCATTGCGATGGGCCACCCGTTGGGCGCGACAGGCGCGATGATTCTCGGCACGCTTGTGGACGAGATGGAGCGCCGCGACCTCGAAACGGGTCTTGCGACGTTGTGCATCGGCAGCGGCATGGGCATCGCCACGGTTGTCGAACGCGTCAACTAAGGCGTTTTCGTTTTGATTTTCTGATTACCGAGAAAGGACGCCGCACATGGCCGACCTGTTAAAAACCGAAATCGATTCAGACGGCGTCGCCGTCATCACATGGGACATGCAGGGCTATCCCATGAATGTTCTGTCGGAAGAAGTTCTTCTGGCCTATGAAAAAGAGTGGCGCAAGCTGGTGGAGGACGACGCCGTCAAGGGGATCATCGTCACCTCGGCGCGGGACGAGTTCATCGTCGGCGCCGACATCAACATGCTCTGGCGGCTGCGCGACTCCGCGCCGGCGGAGATCTTCGAACAAAACCAAACCCTGACGCGTTTTTTCCGTGAGATTGAGATCACTGAAAAGCCCACCGTCGCCGCCGTCAACGGCGATGCTCTGGGCGGTGGCCTGGAGACGGCGTTGTGCTGCCGCTATCGGGTGATGACGGACAAAAAGGGCGCTAAGCTCGGCCTTCCTGAGGTCATGCTTGGTCTGTTGCCCGGCGCCGGCGGCACCCAGCGTCTCGCCAGGATCATGGGGCCTCGCGATTGTCTGCCGTACTTGACGACGGGCAAAAACATGCGCGCCGACAAGGCCTTGAAGTTCGGCGTCGTGCACGAGGTCGTCGCCCACGATCAATTGCTCGCTGCGGCCAAGGCCGCCATCCTCGACGGCAAGGTTCCGGCGAAGGCGCCCTGGGACGAAAAGGGGTGGACCCCGCCAGGTGGCCGTATTCACGGGCGCGAGTGGACGGAGACTTTTGCAGCCGGCGGCACGATGCTGCGCCAGCAGACACAGGGCAATTATCCCTCGCCACAGCGCATCATGGCCTGCGTGTATCACGGACTGCAATTGCATATGGATAAGGCGCTCGCTTTCGAAGGCCGTCAGTTTACGTCCCTCTTCAGCGGCGATGTGGCGAAAAATATGATCCGGACGCTTTGGTTCGGCCGCAACGCCGCCAATAAACTTGAAAAGCGTCCCAAAGGCGTTCCCGATACGCAATTCACAAAGGTGGCCGTTCTCGGCGCTGGCGTGATGGGCGCCGGCATCGCCAGCTGTACGGCGCAAGCCGGTTGCGACGTTTATCTCCTCGACATCAACGCGGAAGCTGCGGAGCGTGGCCGGCAGCATGTGGTCAATTACTTCGCCCGTCAGGTTGAGAAGAAACGCCTGACCCAGGAAGAGGCGGACGCCATTGTCGCCCGCGTTCATTCAACGACGGATTACGCCGACCTGAAAGGCGCGCAGCTCACTATCGAAGCTGTTTTTGAGGATCGCGGCATCAAGGCGAAAGTGACGAAGGCGACGGAAGAAGCGACGGACGAAGGCCACGTCTTCGGCACCAACACTTCGACCCTGCCGATTACGGGGCTCGCCGAAGCGGCGTCCCGCCCCGACGATTTCGTCGGCATACACTTTTTCTCGCCGGTTGAGAAAATGCCCCTTGTGGAGATCATTCGTGGCGAAAAAACATCCGACCACGCTGCGGCGGTGGCGATGGATTACGTAAAGCTCATCAAGAAAACGCCGATTGTCGTCAACGACAGCCGCGGGTTCTACACAAGCCGCGTCTTCGGCACCTATACCCGGGAGGGCTTTATGATGTTGACCGAGGGCGTAAACCCGGCCCTCATTGAAAACGCCGGTAAGGCGTCCGGCATGCCCATGGGGCCGTTGGAGCTGATCGATATGGTCGGCATCGACACCGGGCATAAGATCATCCACGAAACCATCCGCGAGGTCGGCGAAGAGGAGATGAAAAAACGCGGCGAGCCGTTCGAAGCGATGGAGGTTTTGAATTGGATCGTCGACGATCAAAAACGCTATGGCCAGAAAATCGGCAAGGGCTTTTACGAGTATGACGATGCGAATAAGAAAACCAGCATCTGGCCTGAGGTTAGCGCCCGTTTCCCAGCTAAAGAGGACCAGCCGAGTATTGATGAGTTGAAAAAACGCTTCCTGCACATTCAGTCTATCGAGACCATGCGCTGTATGGAGGAGGGAGTCGTCACAGCGGCGGACGATGCGGACATAGGATCGATCTTCGGATGGGGGTTTGCGCCATTCCACGGCGGGGTGATTTCCTACGCCGAAACAATCGGCCTGCCGGCGTTCCTGGCCGATTGCGAAGAGTTGACCGGAAAATATGGCAAACGGTTCGAGCCGCCGCAGATGCTGCGCGATATGGTGGCGAAGGGCGAACGGTTCTATCCTGACGATGCGCCCGCCATGCAGGCGGCGGAATAAGAAAGGACGCGCCATGACCTCCGCTCCCGTAAGGTTCGACTTTTCCGGCGCGTCGGTCTTCGTGGCCGGCGGCACAAGCGGTATTAATCTCGGCATCGCCAGGCGATTTGCCGAGGCCGGCGCCAAGGTCGCCGTGATGAGCCGCAGCCAGGACAAGGTCGATGCGGCGGTTGCGATTTTAAAAGAGGCGGGCGCCGGTGCGGCGGCGGGCTTTGCGGCCGATGTCCGCGACAGCGACGCCGTCGACGCCGCCCTGAAAGCGGCGGCGGAGGCCCACGGACCGTTCAACGCCGTCGTGTCCGGCGCGGCGGGAAATTTTCCCGCGCCCGCGGCGGATTTGTCCCCCAACGGATTTAAATCCGTTATGGATATCGACGTGCTCGGCACGTTCCATGTGATGAAGGCGGCTTATGCTTATGCGGAAAAGCCGGGCGCTGCGTTCATCAATATCTCCGCGCCCCAGACCTTCGCGCCCATGCAGATGCAGGCCCATGTCTGCGCCGCCAAAGCCGGCGTCGATATGATCACCCGCGTCCTCGCCATGGAATGGGGGCCGGAGGGCGTGCGCGTCAATTCCATCGTACCCGGACCGATCAAAGACACCGAGGGTATGGACCGCCTCGCGCCCGGCGATGAGTTGAAGGAAATGATCGTCGAGACAGTGCCTTTAAAACGTTTCGGCGGGGCTGAGGAAGTGGGTGATGCTGCGCTCTTCCTGGCGTCTCCGGCCGCCGCTTATATCAGTGGCGTCGTTTTGCCCGTGGACGGCGGCTGGAGCCTGTCCGGCGCCGGCGTTTCTACGGAGAAAATCATTGCCTATTTCAAAGGCGCCTAATACTTACAAGCTGTAAGAGTAATGGGCGACGACGGCGAGGAATTTCGAGATGTTTGTCATGTCCGCGCCTTCAAATCGTATGGTTTTGGAGGCCGTACGCTCCACCCCCGGGAGATAAGATAAAAGCTCCGCCCCGAGATGGCGCTGAAAATCCACTTCCAGAACCACCGGCGTTTCGATTTTAAACGGCGTACGTCCTCTGCGGTCGAGGGCCTTGGGGACGGCTGCGGCGAGTTTTTCGCAAGCGGCGTTCGGGGTCAGCGTGCGTGCTGAAATTCGTCCGTATCCGGTTTTTGTTTCAACGCATACGATGTCGCCGAGAAGCTCCTCGGCATGTATAACGTAATCCCGGTCGCCGGTGGCCATCAAAACAGGCGTTGCGAAATGCCCCGCGATCGCCGCGCTCAGCATGGTTTCCGAAGCGGGGCGACCGTTGAGGCGCAGTTCGGTAAAGATCCGGCCGGCCATTGTGTGGGCGAGCACGCCGCCGCTGTGGTGAGCGCCCGTATGATAGCCGAGAAGGATCGCCCCGACATAGTCGCCATCTTCTATCCCTTGCATCATACCAAGGGGGCGGGGCCAGTTCCGCACGATCTCTACGGACGACGGGAAGGCGTCGAGCAGTAGATTTTGCCCGTTGCCGTGGGAATCGCTGACAACGATATGAGTGACACCGTTGTCCAGGGCCGCTTCGCACACCGCCAGGGTTTCTTCCGTCATCCAGCGCCGGGCTGTCTCATACTCGAACCCGGTTTGCAGCGTTTGATCCGGGCTGACGACGCCGGCGACGCCTTCGATGTCCGCCGATACATATAGCTTCATGGGTGATCACCGATGTCAATTAAGTGCAGGCGGCGCCTGTCCGCATGCTATGCCTGATTTTCTTGACTTTATAATATCTTACGGAAAATACGAGGCGAATATCGTATGAATTGTTTTTTAAATTTGTATTTTTGTATGCAATATGATGTAAAAGTCATGCAAAGCAATAGAAATAGGTAATTATGGGATCCATAGACCAAGCGCGCGCCGGCGATGTCGTCACGATAACGCTTAATAATCCTGGCAAGCTTAACGCCATGACGCGCGATATGTGGATCGCTTTCGCCGAGACATGGGAAGCGTTGAACGCCGACGATACTGTACGCTGCGTGATCGTCACCGGCGCAGGCGATCGCGGGTTTTGCCCCGGCAATGACATCAGCGAGTTCGAAGAGCACAGGTCGAACGCCGAGCGGGCGCGGGCCCTGTCCGACATTATGAACCGCGGCCGTACGGCCATGCTCGCCTGCCCCCATCCGGTGATCGCCCGGGTAAAAGGCGCCTGTGTCGGCGGGGGCCTGGAAATCGCCGCCATGTGCGATATGCGCATCGCCAGTTCCGACAGTCGCTTCGGCGCGCCGCTGAACCGTCTCGGCCTCACAATGGCCTATGAAGAAATGCTTCCGATCTGGCGCATTGCAGATCGCCCGACCATGTTCGAGTTTCTGGTCGAAGGGCGCATCATCGATGCTGCGGACGCCAAACAGCGCGGCATTGTTAACCGCGTCGTCGAGGCTGCTGCTCTGGACGAAGAGATCGCGGCGATCGCCCGGGCGATCGCAGACGGGCCGCCGCTCGTCAATCGTTGGCACAAAAAGTTTTTTGATCGTCTGCAGGACCCCCGTCCGCTGACGGACGAAGATTATGACGAGCATTATCTCAGTTTCGAGACCGAGGATTACAAAACCGGCTACCGCAGCTTTCTGGCGAAGGAAAAGCCGGTCTTCAAGGGGCGCTGACATGGGCGACACGCAGACTTTTGGACCACTTGCCGGCCTTCGGGTCATCGAACTGGCCCATGTGATGGCCGGCCCCACCTGCGGGCGCATGCTCGCTGATATGGGCGCTGATGTTGTGAAACTGGAACGTCTTGAAGGCGAAGATTGCCGACGCATGGCGCCGCCCTGGCAAGGGGATGAGGCGGCTGGTTTCTTGATGTTGAACCGCAACAAGCGCGGCATTGCGGTCAATTTGAAGACCGACGGCGGCAAACAGGTTTTACTCGATTTATGTAAAGACGCAGATGTTCTCATCGAAAATTTCCGTAAGGGAACTATGGAAAAACTCGGCGCGGGTTACGATGCGTTGACTGCGGCGAACCCTGGCTTAATTTATTGTGAGATTTCAGGGTTCGGCCGCACCGGACCCTATGCCGATCGCGGTGGTTTCGACGTCGTCGCCCAGGCTATGGGCGGTGTGCTCAGCGTGACGGGCGAAGGGCCGGGACGCCCGCCGGTCAAGGCCGGGGTGCCCGTGGGCGACATCAGCGCCGGGCTTTATGGCGTCATTGGCATTCTGGCGGCGCTTGAGCACCGTCGCAAAACCGGCCGCGGCCAGAAGGTGGACACTTCATTATTTGAGGCGTGTGCATCTTATATGGCTTGGCCGGCGGCGATGTATTTCGCCGACGGTGAAATTTCCAAGCCTATGGGGACTGCGCACCCTCTTGATGCGCCCTACCAGGCGTTTGAGGCCTCGGACGGTTGGGTCATGGTGGGGGCTGCGAACCAGGCCAACTGGCTGCGGCTTGTTAAAGCGATCGGCGCGCCGCATCTGGCGGACGATCCGCGCTTTGTTGATAATCCGGCGCGGGTGGAAAATCTCGACGTTTTAATTGAAACGCTGAGCGATATTTTCATTGTAAAGCCGAAAGCTCACTGGATGGCCGTACTGGATGCTGCTGGCGTGCCGACGGGGCCGATCAATTCTGTAAAAGAGATGCTTGAGGACCCGCAAATCGAAGCGCGCGGTATGGTGACGGAGGTTGAACACCAAACGCTTGGGCGCGTCAAAACCCTTGGGTGCCCTATTCGGTTTTCAGAAACACCGGCGGAGGTGAAAACCGGCGCGCCTGTTCTTGGTCAGCACACATGCGAGGTTTTGCACAGTCTTGGGTATGATCAACAAAAGATTGACGAACTTGTCGCTGACGGCGCCGTTGGCGCGCCGGCGTCGCCTGCCCAGGCGGCGGAATAAGCCTAATCGTCCCCGAGGGTGCTGATGAGATCCATGACATTATCGCCGACGATATGAGTATGATCGCGCATCGCTTTTTCGGCGCGGTCCTCGTCGCCGTCCAAAATGGCGTCCAACACCTCGGCGTGCTCCCGAAACGATTTTTTCACCCGTTTGCTGAGGGTCAGTTGACGCCGGCGGTATCCCGTCAACTGATTGTAAAGCCGGGTCGCCATTTCCGCCAAAACTTCGTTCTGCGTGCCCCTAAAAATAAGGCGATGGAATTCTATGCTTTCGTCGTAATAACTGTCAGCGGAATTGTTTTCCGCATGCTGTGCATAGGAATCATGCAGTTCTTTCAGCTTCTGCTTGTCTTCCGCCGGCATGCGCCGCGCCGCAAGGCGCGCGCACGTACCCTCAATTTCCGACATGACCTCGAACATTTGAATGAGGCGCGTTATCGGAACGCGCGCGACAAAAGCGCCGCGGCGAGGACGCACCTCGACAAGACCGGCGGAGGACAAATGCCTTACGGCTTCGCGCACCGGTGTGCGCGATACGTTAAAACGGTCGGCGATCTCTTGCTCGTTCAGGTGGGAGCCTGGCGCACGCCGGCCGGAGATGATCTCCTCCTCGATCGCCCGAACGATTTGATCGCTGCGCGTGGCCGTATTGCGTTCGTCTACTTTCGACAAGGGAGCGCCTCTTATCCGACTCGCTGCTAAAGCGAGGGGTATTATAGGGTAAAACCCCACGCGGCAAGCGGCCTTCTCACAACCATAGGCGTGAGAGTGTTACTATAAGTTGTAAAATTGAATGGTGAAACATCATGAAAGCTATTGTTTTTGAGCGGCACGGCGGCGTTGAAGAGCTGAAATATGTTGATGCGCCCGAGCCGGATGTCGGGGCTGGAGAGGTTTTGGTGCGCGTGCGGGCGGCCGCATTGAACGGTTTCGATCCTATGATGTTGCAAGGGTCGACCAAATTGAAAACGCCTTTTCCGATGATCCCTTGCGGGGATTTCGCCGGAGAAATCGCCGGTCTTGGATCGGATGTCCAGGGTGGGTGGTCCGTAGGCGACCGGGTGTCTGGATATCCGATTTTGCCCGAAAAAGGCATGATGGGCGAAGTGACGTCCGGGGCGGCTTGCGAATATGTCGTCATGCCGGAGAGTTGTCTCGTTCGCGTTCCCGCCTCTGTTTCTTTTGAGCATGCGGCGGCGCTTCCTGTCGCTTACGGTACGGCGTACCGTATGATGGGTGTGCGCGGCGCCGTTAAGGCCGGGGAGCGCGTTTTAATCCTAGGCGCCACGGGCGGCGTCGGCGCGGCGTGTATACAGCTCGCCAAAGCCGCAGGGGCTGAGGTCGTTGCATGCGGGGGCGGCGGGTGGAAGCTGGACAAATTAAAGGAGGTTGGCGCCGATCACGTGATCGACACGGCTGAGGAGGATTTTCTCGCTGCGGTCCGCGACCGTTTCGGCAAACCGTCCTATGACGGTACGGGCGACGGCGGCGTTGACGTCGTCGTCAATTATATCGGTGGCGATACATGGGCCAAAGCGCTGAAAACCGTGCGCAAACACGGACGGATTCTCGTATGCGGCGCGACCGCAGGGCATGATCCGCAAACGGATTTACGCTACATATGGAGTTTTGAGCAGACGGTTGTGGGGTCGAATGGGTGGACGATCGACGATCAAGACGCCTTGACCCGGATGACGGCGTCTGGCGCGTTGACGCCCGCCATTCACGACGTCCGCCCCCTTGAGGAGTTGCCTTCTTTGATGACAGAGTTGATAGAACGCAAGGTCTTCGGCAAAGCGGTGGTGTCAATATGACGAAAGACTATACGAAACAAAGCCTTCAAGAAGAGTTGGACGGATGTCCGGCCATCGCCTTTCTTGGCCTCAGGGTGGACGATATGGATATTGACGGCAAGCGCGTGTCCTTGCGCATGCCATTGCGCCCTGAGTTGGAACGCGCTGCGGGAACGGAGCAGTTTCATGGCGGTCCGATCGCCTCTCTCATCGACACGGCTGGCGATTATGCCGTCGCGCTGGCGGTGGGCGGCGGCGTACCCACGATCAATTTTCGAGTCGATTATCTGCGCCCGTCCATCGGTGCTTATTTGGTTGCGACAGCTACAGCGCGGCGCGTGGGCCGCACAGTGGCCGTGGTCGACATCGATGTGACCGACGCAAATGGCAAACTATGCGCCCTCGGTCGCGGCACATACAGTCCGGCTGTCGGCTAGCGTTATGGTCGGACGCAATCTGTCCAGCGTCATCGATCCGAACGCGCCGCGGGAGCGGAATGCGATCGTTATGATCGGTGAGCAGGGCGCGGAACGCGTTCTCAGTTACGACGCGCTTAACGAAGAAATCAACGCTGTCGCCAATGGACTTTTGGCGCGGGGTGTTTCCAAAGGCGCCCGGATCGGTATCCTGGCTGACAATCGTGCGGAGCATTTTATCGCCTATATGGGCGTTATGCGCGCCGGCTTTGTCGCGGTTCCAATAAACCAAAAGCTGAAAGCGGCGGGTGTTCGGCATATTTTAAATGACGCCGAAGTCGATCTTGTGTTTGCCGATGAGCAGAACAAGGGGTTTTTGGCTCCTGAAACGCGTATTATAGATTTCGATGTCGGCGGCGAGGATGGATACGGAGCGCTTTTGAAGCCGGGACCGTTATCGCCTTTTGCGCCGTCACAGACAGATCTTGCTGTTATTATGTATACGTCTGGCTCTTCGGGCCGTCCGAAAGGCGTGCCGATCACGCATGCGGGTTATCTCTGGGCGATTGAACAGTTTGATTTTTTAAGGGAAAGCCTTGAAGGACGTAGCGCCCTTATTTCCGCGCCCCTGTTCCATATGAACGCGCAATTCCACATTCAAAGCGTGCTCTACGTCGGTGGGACCGCAGTCCTCACATCCCGGTTTCAAGCGCAGGAGTATCTGCGCGCCATTGAGACATTCAAGGTGGCCCGCGCTACGGGCGTGCCGACCATGTTTGCTTTGGCCGCACAAGCCCAGGAAGCCGGGCTCGGGGCGGATCTGTCCTCGGTGACCTCGGTGGCGATGGGCTCTGCGCCTGTAACGCGGGCGCTTGTGGATCGAACGGCGGCTCTTTTTCCTAACGCTATGATCTCCAACGGGTACGGAACGACGGAAGTCGGGCCGGCGATATTCGGTCTTCATCCTGAAGGGCGCCCGGCGCCGGTCTTGTCCCTGGGATACCCCATGGCGGATGTCGAGGTGCGGCTCGTCGGGACAGGGGCGCCGAATGAAGGCGTATTGCACGTGCGATCCAAAATGGTGACGCGTGGTTATCTGAACCTTCCAACAGAGACGGCGCGGAAAATCTCCGACGGGTGGTATGATACGGGCGACGTTATGCGTCGCGATGCGGAAGGGTTTTACTTTTTTGTCAGCCGCGCCGACGATATGTTCGTGTGCGGCGGGGAAAATATCTATCCGGGTGAAGTGGAAAAACTCCTTGAAACGCACCCTTTCATAGATCAGGCGGCGGTCGTGCCTGTGGAGGACGACATAAAAGGCGCGTTGCCGATGGCTTTCATTGTGGCTGCGCCAGGCTCTTCCCTAACGGAGGAGGACGTGAAACACTACACATTGGAAAACGGCCCCGCCTACGCTCACCCGCGCTTTATAGTGTTTATGGAGGCGCTGCCTTTGTCCGGCGTCAACAAGATCGATAAAAAACAGTTGACGGAGAACGCGAAGACGTTTCAGCGCCCGCGCCCGTGATGTTGGGTGACAGAGCAAGCGCGAGAGAGGGAGTTATGGGAGGTTTGATGCGTCTGGCCGGCGCCGTTCTTGTACTTGTTTTCGCACTATTTTGGTTTTTGGGAAGTGCGGCGCGCGGTGCTGAGGATGGGCCGAAGACTCTGAACGCCCTCGACGCGGAGATTGCGCGTATGATCGCCGCTTCGCCTGTCCCCGGCGCGGTCGTGGCGATTGTGGAGAACGGGGAGGTGAGACTCGCCAAGGGGTACGGGCTTGCCGATGTGGACGCCGGGACGCCGATGACGGCGGACACGATCTTGCGCGCGGGCTCCTTGTCGAAGAACCTCACATCGCTTGGCGTCCTGCGGTTGGTTGGTGAACAGGCTCTGGCGTTGGACGCCCCGTTGTCGGAGGTCGCGCCAGAGATTGTAATAGATAATCCTTGGACGGAGAATTATCCGATTCTCCTCTCTCATCTCTTGGAGCATACGGCGGGGATAGAAGGTTCAACCTATTACGAATACGCGTTTAGTCGGCCTGGCGTTGCGCCCAAAACATATGCGCAGATGATGGCGGGCAAGCTCGATGTCGCCTGGCCGCCCGGCTTTTATTACTCCTATGCCAATCCTGGCCATACGCTCGCCGCTGTCGCCATGGAGAACGCCTGCAATTGTTCATATGACGACTTTATGGAAAACGAGATCTTCGCGCCCCTCGGTATGACATCGTCTACGTTTTTGTTGGACCGCGCCGATCAGGGCCGTATCGGTAAAAGCTATCGCAGCGATGGCGTTACGGAAAGCTCATTCTGGTTGATGGCGATCCGTCCGTCCGGATCGCTTTTGACGACGGCCAACGACCTTGGAAAGCTTATGCGGTTTTATGCAACGCGCGGGCAAAGCGCGCCGGGGCTCGTGGCGCCTGCTTTGTTGAAGCGTATGGAGACGCCCTCCACCTCGGCTGCGGCGCGCCAGGGCGTTGTTGACGGCGGCTACGGGCTTGGCAATTTCGGGTTTTTTGCTGGCGATGGCCATATTTTCCGTGGTCATAGCGGGGCTACGGATGGTTATAAAACCTGGACCGGGTATGACCCTGTCACCGGTCGGGGCTTTGCTTTTATCATTAATGGTGAGGACGAGGGCGCGCGCGCGGCGTTGCGGAACCTGATCGGCGGTTATTTGACGCGCGATTATCCGCCGGCTGACCTGCGTCCCTCCATTTCTGTGAAGGATGGCTCGGCCTACGATGGGTGGTATGCACCAATCACGCACAATATGAAGTTGCGTCGTTGGCTTTGGACGATGAACACCGCGGTGCATCTTAGCGTTCAAGGGGATATTGTCGCTGTCGCTCCTCTTTCGCCCACCAATTCGTCCTATGCCTTGGAATTCATGGGCGACGGTTTGTTGCGGCGGCCGGGGCGCGCGATTGCAACCGCTGCTTTTGTAACCGGCCCGGCCGGTGAAACCGTTTTCATTAACGGCGGGGCGTATGAAAGGGTCTCCGCTATTCGCGTGCTCGGAACATTTACAATATTCGTCGCAGGGCTGTTGACCGCTGCTATTGTCAGTATGCATCTGCTGCTTTGGGCGCCAATGGCGGCGTTTGGGCGCCTACCCCAAGGGGCGGGCCGCCAGGTGCGGGCCGCCCTGTTTGCGGCGGGCGCTGCGTTGCTTGGTGTTTTTGCACTTTTTGCAACCCAATCTCTGCTCGCGCCGTTCGATCAGCTTGTACGGGTGGGAACGGTGAGTTTTGTGTCAATCTCCATGTGCGCCCTTAGCGTTATTGGTCCTGCCGCCGTTGCGTTCGCTGCTTGGAGACTGTTTTCTGTTTCATTCGAACACCGAATCTTCAGATATTATGCTGCGGTTGCAACGGTGGTCTTATGCTTGGCTTGGGGGCTGCTCGCCGTAAACGGATGGGTTCCCCTTATAACCTGGCTTCCGTAGGCTCAGTCAGGTTAAAGGATCGTCTTGCAACATGCTGAAAAAGTCCCTCGCGAAAGCTAAATTTCCAACCGACGCGGCGAGTTGGAAAACATTCGGCGTCATCATGTGCCTTCAGATTGCGCATGATTTGCCGAACGCGCTCACCGCCACCATGGCGCCGACGTTGTTCATAAAGCGCCTTGGCATGCCTCTGGAATATCTTGGGCTGTTTTTTCTGCCGTTCGTGGTCACGGCGTTCAAATGGGTGTGGGCGCCGATGGTGGATAACTATTGGCGTGCGTCTTTTGGCCGGCGCAAATCTTGGCTGGCGCCGTGCACGTTCGCGGTGGCCGCCACATACATCCTGATATCTCTGGTCCAGCCGAGCATGGACACGCTCTATGTGATCATCGGGCTCATCATTCTGAAACAGGTTTTTTATGCAACCCAGGAGATCGCGGCCGATGCGTATGTTGTTGAAAACGTAAAACCGGACCAGCGCGGGCTCGGCTCCAGCGTTGTGTGGCTGGGCAAAGAGTTCGGACAAATCATCGGCTCCGCGGGGTTGCTTTTTGTCGCCGACATATATGGCTGGTCCCCGGCGTTTGTCGCCGCCGCCCTGTTGTTCATTCTTTTCAATTCCCCTGCGTTGATCCGCAAGGAGCCGCCGGCGCCGGAAAAAGCTTTACAAAAAGCGCGGGACGGGGGCGGCGCACGTCTTGGGGCGTTCTTGAAGCGCCGGGTGAACCTTCACGTTTTGGCGATTGTTTTCGCCGTATCGTTTTCCGTGCAAATGCCCGTCACAGTGATCGGTCCGTTCCTCGGCGATAAGGGGCTGACACTGACGGAAATTGGCATCGCCATCGGCCTCGCGGCGAGCTTCGGGGCGATCATTTCCCTTGGCGTCGCCTCGGTCGCCATAACGCGTATCGGTCCGAAACGCATGGCGATCGCAATGCTGTTCGTCGGGCCTTTGGCCGCGCCCGGTTTCCTCTGGCTGGCGGCGTCGGACGCGCCGCCCATCATCGCTGTTATCGGCGTAATCTTCTGGGCCACCATCTGCACCGCGCCCACGCGCATGGTGCTCTACGCCGCCCGTATGGGCTGGACGTCTGACGAACAGGTGGGCACCGATTTCACATTTCAGCAGTCCACATGGTTTTTAGGATATGCGGCCACGGGCGCTTTTTCCGGCGTTCTGGCGGCCCAGGTGGGCTGGGTCTGGTTTTTTATCGTTAATGTGCTGCTAACCCTCTGCGCCCTAGTCTTTTTCATACGATCCTACGACACGATCGAGCAGCAGATGCAAAAGATTCGGAACGAAAACTGATTGCACCATTCGGTGCGTTGCAAAAATGTCTCGGATCGCGGCGTTGCTCAAAATTGTATTCGAAAACATAGAAATCGTACGCAAGATCGCATACCATTGATAAAACAGTACGAGTTGCATGTTTCTTAACCGGGGAGGATTAAATGCGCGGCGTATTACATTCGCTTTTCACCACAACAGCTCTGGCGGCGTTAACGGCAGGGGCGGCGGTCGCCCAGGATGACGACAGGCTCGAATACGAAACGATTGTCGTCACCGGTGAAAAAATCGACCGGTCTATTCAAGAAACGACGACAAGTATTCAGGTCACAACCGCTGCGGACATTGAGAAGCTGAACATTGTCGATCTGGAAGACGTGCTGCGCCGCATCGGCAACGCGGGCTTCGTCTCCGTCGGCAGTGGAAGAAATGATCAGTTCGTGTTGCGCGGCGTGCAGTCTCAAGGTGTTACCGGGGGTACAGGGACGCCCGTGGCGACGCTTTATGTGGACGGTGCGGTAATTCCAAACCAGACAGTAGGCGCAGCCATCTCTAACGGCTGGGACGTCCGGCAATTCGAGGTTTTGCGTGGCGCGCAATCCACCGTCCAGGGACGGAACTCACTTATCGGCTCCATCGTTGTGCGGACAGAAGATCCTACTTTTGATTGGGATGCGCGTGCGCGGGCGACCTACGCTTCTGAAAACACCTGGGAGACGTCTGTGGCCTTCGGCGGACCGATCCTTGACGACCAACTGGCGTTTCGTATCGCAGCACAGCGTTTGGAGAGCGACGGCTTCGTAACGCGAGCCGACGGTTTGAACGGTGATGAAGAGGCAAGCACCTTACTACGCGGCAAGTTGTTATTCACGCCCGACGCGCTTCCAGGCCTTGAGGTGAAACTCACCGGTATCTATACGGACGAAGAAGACGGCAGTGTCATCGTCGACGGCGCCAATCCGGATGCGCGTCTGCAGCTGGCGGATGTTCTGGCGGAGACGGATCGCGAGTTGATGGCGTTCAGCAGTGAGATTTCCTACGATATTACGGACAACCTCAGCATTATTTCGCAGACCAGTTATACTAAATATGAGACAGAAGAGGTGGGCGATTTTGACGGTTTGCCTGCCGATCCGAGCTTGCCTGAAACCTCCATCCGCCGAGATATGCGCGAAGGCGATGATTTTCTGCAGGAAATTCGCTTTGTTTATGACAATGACGACAATTTCACAGCCTTATTTGGGGCATTGGCGGCGAAGCGTGGATCAGACGATATAAGCCGTGTGCGGCAAACCTTTGGCGTCCCGGCGCTTCCTTTGGCGCTTTTCGGCCTTAACACTGTTTATCTTAATGAAACGGACGCCGCCACCAGTGGGGCTGCGTCTATTCCCATTCCTGCGAGTGCGCCGAACAACTTGGCTGACCCTTTACTGCTTGGAAGCTTTCTTCCGCTTGCGTCTGATTTTACATTCGAACCTGAATTCACAACTTATGCGGTCTTCGGCGAGTTCGCCTATGATGTCATTGATCCACTAACCTTGACGTTCGGATTTCGGTGGGAGCAGGAAGAAGCAGATTACACCGCAAGCCAGGTGAATATACTATTAGAGGCAAGCGATCTCGCTGCTGTGACGACGGGCGTCCCGGGTTTAGAAGCTGCGATTGAGTCGGCTCTTGTTACGGACTTAACGCCGTTAATTGGTGCAAGCGATGCTGCGACCGCAAGCGCTGTGGCTACGCCGGGAATCGCTGCGGCTTATCCAGGGGCCGCATTTACAGCTATTACAGTCGCTTTCGGTACTGATGATCCGTTAACGCCTATTGCACTGAACCAAAGCGACACGTTCGATGTGTTCCTTCCGAAATTCGTATCGACGTATCGGTGGTCTGACGAAATCTCTACATCGTTCAGCGCTCAGCGCGCTTACAGGCCCGGCGGGCTCGGTATAAACCCTGTCCAGCAAATTATTTATGCGTTTGATCCGGAATTTTCCTGGAACTATGAACTTGCTCTCAGGGCTGCGAGCCGTGACGGTAAAGTTATATTTAATGCAAACGCGTTCTATATCGATTGGTCCGACCAGCAACTTGAAGTACAAGTGACGCCGACACCCCAGGACACAATCGTGATTAACGCCGGTGAAAGCGAGTTGTTCGGCGTTGAATTCCAAGGTTCTTATCTTGTTTCCGACAGTTTGGATCTGTTTGCATCAATCGGTTTGTTGAGTACCGAAGTAACGGAGGCTGGTGATCTTACAGGTGATGAATTCCCGTTTGCGCCAACGGTAACAGCAACGTTGGGCGCGACCTGGAGCCATCCTTCGGGTTTCACGGCAACTTACGATATGAATTTTCAATCTGAGAGCCAGGCGTTTTTGCCAAACCCCGATCTGACAGGCCCGGCGAACGATACGCGCACCATTTCAAATCTGCGCATCGCCTATGAACAAGATAACTATTCCGTCTTCGCGTTCGGTTCGAACATTTTCGACGAGGTGTACCTCGTGAACGGCGATGCGCTCGGCGGCAATGTCATTGTAGGCGAACCGCAAGTGTTCGGCGTCGGCATCTCCTTAAACATGTAGCCGCTGCGCTTTCAAAGAGACAGGCCCCGCTTTCATGCGGGGCCTTTGACATATATCTTCTTGAGATTCAAATGGCTGCATGTACAAGTGCGCCCTGCAATTGAATAAAGCGCCTTCCGTAACGACCCAAGCGCCGAACCCCCAATGGCGTCAAACGCCTATTTGGGTGTTTGCCCTGGGCTATTTCGCTATCTATGCGATTTACGGCGGATACGTGAAGGCGGTGTCCGGCGGGTATTTGACTGATGCTCCGGCGCGATTGGCCCTGTTGCCTGGATTGACGCTTGGGCTGTTGCTGATATTGCCAGCGGTCATATGGCGTATGCGGAAGCGGGCCGCTGCGCTCGGGGACGGTGGGCGCAAGAGCGGCTTGTTTTCCGGTCCCGTTCTGCTATCCGGCGTGGCGACAGCCGCCATCATCGGTACGACGACATTCGCCTACGCTTTTGAGGGCGTATCTGTTCTGCTTGCGCTCTTGTTAATGCGCGGCGGCGTTTTGCTTCTTGCCCCGATTGTCGATCGCAGGGAGGCGCGGGCGATCTCCGGCCAGGCTCTGGCGGCATTGTGTCTCAGCGTGCTAGCGGTTGCGGTCGGTGTTTTCGGCGCCCGCGACGGCGCCTTGTCGCTCGGCGCCATCGCCAATTTAGGCGTCTATCTCGCCGCCTATGCTTTGCGCCTCACACTGATGACGCGCTACGCCAAAACGCATGCGCCGGGGTTACGGGCTCAATACTTCGCGGACGAACAGGTCGTATCCCTGGGGTGTCTTGTTCTCGTCACCTGCGCACTCGCCTTCGCGCCGTTCTCTGTCGGAACTGACATACGCCAGGGCGTCGCCCTTATTTTTTCAGCCTCCGGGCCGTTATTGCTGTTGATCGGCGTTTTTTACGGGGGGGTGCTGACGTTTGGAACGTTGATCTATCTCGACGCCAGAGAGAACACGTTCGCCATACCGGTCAACCGGGGTGCCAGCCTTTTGTCCGGCGTTGCAGCCTCCGCAGTTTTGTCTTTGACCTTCGCAGAGCCTTGGCCCACTTTGGGCAGTTATCTCGGTGCGCTTCTGGTGCTGGCGGCGCTGTACGTTTTGTCCATGTCGCTCAGGCGCGCGGCATAGCTTCGACAATCATCTTGTTTGCGTCGTCCATGGTTTCCAAAAGGCCGAAAATTTGTCCCGCCATATGGCCGAGACGCACCATGACAAGGTCGAGGGACGGCACGATGGTGACCCGTTGCTTCCCGCCGCCGCTCATGAAATAAGCGTCCTTCGGCAACGCAGGAGTGAGGTTCGTTGCGTTGGTGTAGAAGAAGCCGCCATAATATGGATTATGCGCCCAGGCTTCTTTTGCGGGGGTGCTGACGAAATCAACATGGGCCTCAGGGATAATTTGTTCACGGCCCCAGGCGCCGCGCTGTGCGTAGAGCAGGCCGAGGCGCCCCCAATCTCGCGCGCGACCGTAATCGTGGCCTGAAATCAGGAAATGTCCGTAGGGGTCTGTCTCCAACACCATTCCGGTCATGCCAAGCTTGTCGAAAAGGTGTTTTTGCGGCCAGGTGAGAAAGTCTTGGATGTCTCCGCCAGCGGACCTTTGGCGCACCAAGGCTGTCGCCAGAAGCGGATCGCAATTGCGATACCGCCCGGCCGTTCCCGGCGGGTCTTGCAACGGTTTGTCGATGCAGAACGTATAGGAATCGACGCCCCCGCCATAGACATAAATATGGTCGAGAAAGCGCCCGTCGATGGATTTGACCGAGTGATCCTCTTCAACGCCGTAGCTTCCTAAAAATTCAAGACCGCTCGCCATGTTGACGATGTTCCGCACTTTGATGTCCCGCCTGGGGTCGTCCGCACCGCGCCATTCAGCGAATAGGTCCGCCTCGTCAAGGCTGAGATCTCCCCGCTGGCAGGCGACGCCGACAAGGGTGGAGGCGATGCTTTTGCCCATGGACCAGGACTCGAATTGCGTTTTGGCGTTAAATGGCGCGCGATAGCGCTCGATCAGCAGCTCCCCCTTATGGATAACAAGAAAGGCGTTCGTAAACTGAAGATCATTTTCAAACAGCAGGTCCGCCGCGGCGTTAAGCTTTTCCGGGTCGCATCCCGTTCGCCCTGCGTCCCCGGTCTCGCCTGGCGCGCCCCACAGATTGTCGTCTTTTGCTGAGACTGGCACGGGCTTCGGCGTAAAGGCGATTTCGGCGTCGGGGGACGGCAATATAACCGTACCCTGGTCGCCGAAATAGCGCGCCCATGCTTTTTTTCCGTTTAAGGAAAGCTGTACGGTTTTCGTATCATGGTCGACGTCGATTTCGACGGGAAGCTCTAAAAGCGCCGATGGGTCGCCTTTGTCTATCGCCTGCTTGACCATGTGGTCCGACGCGGCCATCCAAATACAGCTTGAAGTCAGAATTTCCTTCGGGTCCCGGCCGGTGATGAAAACGCCGGAACAGATGACTTTCGTCGCCCAGGACAGGCCGCACAATTCGGGGTTGTTCTGATCAATACCAAGCATATGTCAATGATCTGCGCAAATGCGTTGCGGGAAAGCGCCAATGCGCTCAACCACGTGAACTGTTTCCAATGTCTCAAGCGATATAACGTGTAAGCTACAAGATACGCGGCAACTTACATAGCAAGTTTTAGAGTCTTTGGAAATGGTGAGGTAGCTCGGCTGTTTGCCGACATCGATGGTTTTGACCAGTTTAAGGTCAGGGTAGGAATAAACCGCCACATAATGCCCTGTTGTCGCCAACAGGACGATATATTTCTCATCCGGCGTGATTTCGACGCCATGGTCAATCGTAAAGGGGTATTTATTCTCCACATGGGGAATATCGTCGGGCAGGGGCGGCAGATCGACTGTGCGCTCCACCCGCCATTCGTCAATGTCCACCACATGGAAACCGTGCATGCGAGACAGCTGCACATAGGCTTTGCGCCCGTCCTTGGACAGAGCGAAGGGCCGCACATTATCCTCGAATGTGATGTGGCGGGTCCATCTGTCGTTCGTGGCGTCGATTTCGTCGAGGGAGCCCCATATGATGGAGCCGACATAAACCCGGGAGCCATCGGCGCTGACACGTACTTTATGGCCGCCAAGATTGGCGATCTGGATTGGGGTCACTTCCTGGGTTTGCGTGTCCACCTTGCTCACCAGCTTGCGGTCATTATGGGCGTTGTACACATAGCGGCGGTCCGGCGAAGCGGCGAAGTGTTCAATGGAACCGAGCAGAGGCACGCGCCATTTTTCTTCAAACGTATGGGCGTCGAAGGCGGCGAACACGCTGCGCGGGTCCAGGGTGGGGTTCGACCAAAATTCCCAACGATTGGTGCCGTTGACGTAGAGGGTTGCGTAGTCGTTGGAGAGCACGACGCTGTCCGGGGTCAGATTATCCCCCAGGGTGATGACGCCGACTTTTTCGTAATTCTTCTTTTCATCGACGACGGTGATGTCCGAGCCGATCGTGTTTTGCTGGTACAGCATGGGAAAATGTGTCCTGTTTTTTTAATGCGAAGGCGATGGGTCTTCGCATCAGCCAAAAAGCTGGGTGACAAGAACGGCGTTGATCATGTCGCCTTCGGCGCGCAGGCGGCCCATGGAGAAGGCGAGGCTGCCGTCGAGTTTTCTCGACAACATGTCGGAAAGATCCTGGAGCGTCAGATAGAATGTCGTGTCCGCCTCGGCGTCTTCATTGCTAACCGAAACCGGGTCGGCCGCGGCATTCAGCAGGATCACGCCGTCACCTTCCAGGTCGAACTTAAGGCGCGCGTTAAGGCCTGCGGCCATGGGCGCGATCTCGGTAAAAAAATCTGTCATTTCAGCAAGTGTCGTCACAGGTCTCTCGCCTCACTTTCCCTCTAAACTCTAATTTAGCATACCATTTAATCCACTAATATCAACAAATTTCATTATTCTTCATAAAATAGCATGCTATTTTTTGTTTTTTGCAATACGATTTAACAGAGGAGTTTAATCCCTTTTGAGGGGATGTCCTTGAGTATTGGCAATGCCCCGGAGATGCCCTTCGTCCCCTTCTCAAGCGCCGCTCAGCCGTAAAACCGCCTCGGCGATGACGGCGGAGCCGAGGAAGGTGCCAAGGAACACCAGGATCGAGATGAAAACAATCTGAACGCCGGCGGCTTTGAACAGATCAATGTCTTTTTTTCCAAGCGCCAAGCCGGCGAAAGCGAGAACCGGCGTAATGGTTGCGATGAGGCTCAAATTCGAAAGTTGCGAAATGTAAAAGGCTGATCCCGGAACGCCAGGGAAGCCTGCGGCAGTCGCTATGATGGAGACCCAGAACAGATCCGGCAGTTTCGACGGCAGCACCTTTGCGATCGTAAATCCGATCATGACCGTGACGTAGATGAGGAGGAGGCCCATCGGCGTTTTGAGCGCGGCCTCAAATCCGACTGCTGGAAAATGGCCGACAAACGTCATCGCCAGCGCGAGCGCGGTGATGGCGGAAATCCGGCGAAGGTCCTTGAGGCGGCTCATGAACTCTTGCCTTCTTTTTCAAGCCGCATGCGCGTAAGGGCTGTGTAATACCGCTCCGCTAGCGGAAGGGTTATGAAAATGATGATGAACAGTCCGGTGAGGCCCGTCATCAGGTTGCTGCTGGCGGCGATGGCGACGATTTGTTCCGCCTGATCCGGATAGGCGGCGGCGACGGTGGTGGAGCAGGCGCCGGTCATGCTGGCGCTTCCCGTGCCGCAGGCCATGGCGAGGGCGCGGGGGTCGAAAATGTCGAGGGCCGCAACCAGCGACGGCGCGAGGCTGAAAAATATGACGCCGAACACGGTGCCGCAGATGTAAACGCCCATGACGCCGGCGCCTTCCGGGCTACCCCCGCCGAACTTGCCGAATATGAAAGCGAGGCCCCCCTCCCGGGCGATGGAGAAGGTGGCGCCGATCGCCTCCCGGCCCATGCCGAAGATCAGCACCCCGACGGGCATGGCGATCGCCATGGTCCCGAGATTGCCAAGCTCTTGCAGGACAAGGGCGAGGCCGACCGAGGCCACCTCCTGAAATTGCGGCCCGATATAGGCCGACAGCAGCGCGATCAGCGGAATGACGGCGATGGACAGGCCGGAGGCGGCGGCTTTCGTCTCCCTGGCGGATAAAAACCGCTTCGCCCAGGGCGCGATGTTCGGGTTAAAAGCGATCGCGACGAAAAATGCAAAAATCAGCGGCAGGAACACCAGCGTTAAACCGCCGACAGGCAGGCGGATGACGCCAATCCACTCGGCGATAAGAATACTGAGGATAAGAACGGCGTGGAGACGCCAAAGGGATAATATGCTGTCCTCGGCGTCAGGCATGGGCGCGATAGGCTTTCATAACAAGGGCGAGGGCGTCGGACAGAGGCTGGCGTCCGGCGTTTTGCTCAAGAACGCCGCGCACATGGCCCATGCGGACGACCACCATATTCATGGACGGAACCACGAATGTATATTGCCCGCCGATGCCAAGCATGAAATAGGCGTCCACGGGCAGCGGCCAGCGGTCTTCATCCGGATACCGGTTCAACCAAACCTGGCCGCCATAGACCGAATCGGTCCAGCCGGCCGGTCCGGGCTCGGTCCAATAGCGGCCGGACCAGGCCGGCGCCGGCGATCGGATAAAGTCGACAAAGCCTTCGGGGAAGAGCCGCTCCCCGCCGGTGACGCCGTCGTTCAGGAATAAAAGGCCGAGCCGCGCCCAATCCCGCGCCGCGCCGTAATTAAAACCGGACGTTGCAAGATTGCCGTACGGGTCCGGCTCCAGAACAAGGCGGCGCACGCCGATCTTATCGAACAGCGCCGTCTGCGGCCATTGGAAATACGTCTCCCCCCGGGCCTCGACCGTGCGTTTGACAACAGCGCCGAGGGCGAGGGTGTCGCCGTTCTTATAGGCGCCGAGCGTGTCGGGCGGATGGGCGGCCGGGCGCGACAGGGCGAGCTGGAACATGTCGATCGCCCCGCCATACATATAAGAATGATCCGGATACCCCTTGTCCGGCGCATAGTCCGCCGCCCAGGCCGCTGAGAAATCAAGGCCGCTCGACATCCGTAACAGATGCGCGATCGTGATGTCGCCGCGAGGGTCGTCCGCCCCCCGCCATTCGGCGAGGGGGGCGGGGTCGTGAAGACCGAAGGCGCCGTCCTGCATCAGGCGGCCGACCATGGCGGCGGTGAGGGTTTTGCCCATGGACCAGCTCGGCAGCTGCATGTCCTTGTGGGCGCCCGCGCCGTAGCGTTCCGCGATGATGCGGCCGTTGTGAATGATAAGGAAGGCGGCTGTGAACGTGTCCGGCGTTTTGGAAAATGCGGTCTCCACCGCCTCGTCCAACAGCGCTTTGTCCCATGCTTCCCCAGGCGCGACGGCGGCCCCGGCGTCGCCCAGGGGCCACGCCGCCTCATCGGCGGGCGGAAGGTTCGAGGTGACCAGCGCGGGCGTGAAAAACGCTTTCGCTGAGCCCACCGGCAGAACCACCGCGCCCTGGTCCCCGTAATGGCGGACGGCCCTTGTCACGCCGTCGTCCGTCGACGCCTTCACAAGCCCCGCGGCGCGGTCGACCTCGATGCGCACGGGTCGGCCGTCTTCGGTTTCAGCCTTCACGCTGTGGGCGAGGATCTCCTCAATCTCCCGGCCGGAGACGAAGACGCCGCTGCACACCCCCTTTGCGATCAGGGCGAGATCCAGCAGCATCCGCTCATGGGCGGTGGGCAGGCCGTCAATATTGGCGTTGGCGATGTCGGCTGTTGCGAAATTTTGCGCCATAGGACTTTACCCCCCGCCTGGCGCGTCGGTGCGGTTGAATATAGTATGACGTGCAAGCCAGCATCCGATGACAGCTTGGCTCACGACGCCGCTTTCATTTCGCTCAAAGACGATTGTAAATTCCCCGGGCGGCGCCTGGTCCAGGGCCCTGAGGCATGGAAAAATGAAAACGTCTTTGTCCACGGGATTTAATGGGATGGCGGCAGCCGCGCCGAGACGCCCTTCAAAACGGACGGTCAATCCGGCCCCGGCGGCGGTGATGGTCATGACGCTGTCGAAATCGCGGCATGTATATGCGCCGACATAATCGCCTGGATGCATGTCTGAGGGCGGCGCGCTTTTCCGGAATGTCGCGCTGACGTTTTCCGATGGCGCTGTAAACTGCAATATCGGGCTTGCACCCGTTTCAACACGAACCGATGCGGCGTCATTCTCGGCGACAAAAACGTTCGTTTCCGTTTGTCTTAATGAAAACGTTCTCCCGCCGCAGGAAAGGGTAAGGCCGTTGTCGGAAGGCTCAATAAGCGCCGAAAGGCCCGCTTCGGCGTCGAAATACCGTCCCGCGACGCCGTCGGGCGCGGGCGCGGGCGCGCCTGTGACGGGCTGAGTTTTATTCTGAAGAACATGATCGAGAATCGCGAAGGTCGTTTTTTCCGGGGCCGTCAAATGGTTGAACAGGACAATGACGGACGTGTTTTCCTCCGGCGCGCGCAGACGCATCATACGCCATCCCCTGAGCGCGCCGGTGTGGCTGTGGCCGAGGACGCCGTTGCGCACGGCGGCGCGCACGCCGTAGCGATAGGGGGCGTTGCCGCCGTCGCCGTAAGCATGGTCTGCGGTGAGGCGGGCTGTTAAGTCCGCTGGACCGATCCTGTTGTCTTCGAAATTCGCCTCCCATTTCAAAAGATCGTTCAGGGTGGAGACGATGCCTGCATCTCCTTCCCACTCTATGTCGACGATGGCGGGCGTCAGGTCGCCTTCGGCGTTGAACTCATAGCCTGTCGCGCCGCCGGGCAGAGGCTCGGACGTTACTGCGCCGACAAAAGTTGATGTCATGTCGAGGGGGGCGAAGATTTCCCGTTGTAAAATATCGGCATAGGGGGCGTCGAACACCGTTTCCAGCACCCAGCCCAGGATGGCGAAATTCGTGTTGCTGTAGGCGAACCGCGCGCCGGGGGAAAAATCGAGCTCCGCCATGCGATGCACGATATGGTCCGCATCGGCTCTTCGAAACCGGCTTTCCGCCTTCGCCCCGGCCAGCATGGCGAGGCACCAATAGTCTTTGACGCCCGACTGGTTCGTCGCCAGGTGGCGCAGAGTGACGTCCTCCGGCAAGCCCGACAAGTCCCGCAAGTACCGTTTAGGATGATCGTCGAAACTCAAAAGCCCGCGCTCTTCAGCGAGCAAGGCGAGGAGGCAGGTGAATTGCTTGCTGACGGAGCAGATGCGAAACGCCGTGTCCGGCGTGAACGGGGCGCCGGTTTCGACATTGGCCGCGCCATAGCCCTTTTTAAAAACCGTCTCGCCGTTCCGCCGCACGGCCACGGCCGCGCCGGCGCCGCCTTCGGGCAAGGCGCGCGCGACAATCTCGTCGATGTTTTGAAGATTAAGCGTCAACGCCGTTCCGGGCCTCCGAGATGTTCGGCGAAGAAAAGCCCGATTCTGTTGACGGCGTAGGCGTATCGATCGCCCCTACCTTGGTGGGGGTGGTTCGTCCCCGGAAAAAGGACGAGATCATATTGTTTGCCGGCGTCGGCCAAAGCGTCAATCAGCTTCATCGTGTTCGATATCGGCACGTTCGCATCGGCTGTGCCGGAAACAATCATCAGGGGGGCGTTGATCTTGTCCGCAAGCGCCGGTGTTCCGTTTTTAAGGTACGCCGCCATGTTGTCTTGAGGCGCGCCCAGTTGAAACTCGATCCAATGGATATGATCGAGGAGGTCCGTTTCCGGAACGCTGGCCGCAGCCGCCTTATAAAGGTCCGGCGCGTCGATAAGGGCCCGGGTCGCCATGTATCCGCCCCAGGAGTTTCCATCGACGCCGACCCGATCCATATCCATGTAACGCCGGCTCGCCCCGACATTTTTGAGGGCTGCGGCGTGATCGGCCAT
>JBCDBL010000001.1:0-121530 GCA_039183635.1 Pseudomonadota bacterium | reverse complement strand
CCCCCAGGCCCGCGACATGGTGGCGCTGAAAACGCTCCCCTCGAAAACCAAAATCGCGGGCGAGGAATTGTCGGCGGAGTGGGCGGGGCGCGCCGCCCGCATCGGGTTTGATCCCAAGCCCTATATCGACAGCGCGCTCAACACGGAAAGCGACCCGGCGTCGGCGAGGAAGGAAGACTTGGCGCCGCCCGCCAAGGAGACGTTTTGGGAGGCGATCAAAAGGGTCTTTGTCCCGACCAGTGCGGTGAAGTCGCCGGAGGCGGACCCGCTGGCGCCGAAGAATGGTGCGGCGGTGAAAGACGTGCCCGCCCATGCGGCGGTGTCTTATGCGGTGCGCAGCCTCGCCGAGCGCGAGCATGGCTTCACCATCGGCGCGATCCAGCGCAAGGCGCTCGAAGCCAATATCCCCGGCGTCGTCATTGACGGCGTCGACGCCGAGATCAACCGCATGCGGGGCGACGGCCGGTTGATCGACGGCGCGGATCGCGGCGCCGGGCTGGTGACGACGCCGCACGCCCTGGCGCTTGAGCGCGAGACCATTGCTCTTGTGACGGAGGGCATCGGGAAGGGCCGCGCTTTTGTGGGAGGCGACCGCCTTGAGCGGGAGCTTGGGTCCACGTCTTTGACACGCGGGCAGAAATCTGCGGCGATGCATATATTGTCATCCCCGGATAGGGTGGTGGGCGTCCAAGGCTTCGCCGGCGTCGGCAAGACCTATATGCTGGAGCGCGCCTTCGATATTCTCGGGCGCGTGCAGTCGGAGAACAAGAATATCTTCGCGCGGGCCGTTGAACCCTTCGCGCTGGCGCCGTCGAACAGCGCCGTGACGACGCTGAAGGATAAAGCCGGTATTGACGGATGGACGCTGCAGCGCTTCCTCATGAAATATGACGGCGTCGCCCGAGGGCGTCTCAGCAATACCGGCCGGCAGAAACTGCAAAAAGACTGGGCGCATCGCATTATCGTGGTCGATGAAAGCTCGCTCGCGTCGACCCAGCAGGCGCGGGATCTTCTCAAAATCGCAAAGGACCTCAACGTCCCAAAGTGGTTCTCATGGGGGACGAGAAGCAGTTGGGCGGCGTCGAAGCCGGCAAACCGTTCGAACTCCTCCAGAAGAACGGCATGCCGACCGTCGACATGCGTCAGATCCAGCGCCAGAAACGCCATGAGCTTTTGGCGGGCGTTTACATGGCCGCCTACGGAAAGATCGATGCGAGTTTCAAGCTGCTCGACGACAAGATCATCGAGGCGCCGGGCCGGGAGGCGGAGACCGCCGCACGGCTCTGGGGGACCTTCACGCCCGAGCGGCGGGACGACACCCTTGTCGTGTGCCAAAGCAATGCGGTGCGCAACAGGATGAACGCAGAAATGCGCGCCCAGTTGAAATCAGAAGGCGCCGTTGACGGCCCCGAAATCACGCAGGACGTTCTCCTCAGCAACCATCTCACCAAGGAGGATTTGCGCCTTGCGCAGTTTTACGTGGCCGGCGATCGCATTCTGTTTCGTCAAAGACGCGGCGTGAAACGGCTCGGGATCAAGAGCGGCGACATGCTGACGGTGCGCGCGGCGAACGCGGACAAGGGCGTCGTCGCGCTTGAAAATGATAAGGGCGAGAAAAAGGAGTGGATCCCCGCCGACATGCCGCGCGCAGAAGACGGGGCGTTGGAGTCGTTCCGTCCGGCAGAGTTGAAACTTCAGGCGGGCGATCGGGTGAAGTGGACGCGCAGCGACAGTCAGCGCGGGTTTCGGACCAATGAAGCCGCCGACATTATTTCTGTGGATGAAAACCGCATCGTCATGCGCCTGCCGACCGGCGAAACCCTCGACCTTGCGCGCGATGATCCCATGGCGTCCGCCCTCGACTACGCCTATGCGATGACGGCCGATGAAGCCCAGGGCAAGGACCGGGAGAACGGCATCGGCGTCATCGACTCCAAGGAAAAGAGCCTGACGTCGCGGCGCCGGTTTTATATTCAGATCAGCCGCAGCGAAAGCGACCTCACCCTTGTCGTCGACGACAAGGAGGCCGCGCAAAAACAGATCGAGCGCTTCAAGGGCGACAAAACCTCCGCCCTGGAAATCACCGAAGCCTCCAAGGATGATCTCGGGAAAGCATTGGAGACGGAGCAATCCGGCGTTGAAGCGCCAGCGCAGGAACCCGATCCGCAGCTTGACCTGGAAATTGACCGGTCCTGACACGCGTTTAATTCAGTGTTGTCGGTCCGCCCGGTTTGTTCTCGCGCGCAAGATAGGCGAGAAACAAATGAATGGCGCTCATCATTTTGGGATCGTCCACCTTCAGGAGATCCTTGATCAGTCCCGTGACCTCCGGGGTTGATGCGATGGGCCTCGGGGATTTCGGGTCCGATTGCGGACGCGGCGGCGCGAACTCCGAAGGCGCGCCATAGAAAAACAGGACCGGCGAGGCGGCGCCGAGGGCTTCCGCAAGCGCTGCAAGCGTGTCGGCCCCGGCGAAGGCGTCGCCGCGCTCGATGGACAGCAAGCCCTCCGGGTCTGCGTTGATCTTGCCGGCGACGTCGCGGGCGGTGAGATTATTGCGGCGCCGTAGCTCGGCGATGCGGCCTCCGACGTAGACATCGACGGGGTTTTTAGGCGTGTCAGAACTCATAGGCGAATGAAGTACGTTCTTTACGCTCGATCTGGCGGCGTCGCTCTCTGTTGGAATTGTTTCAGCAATAACGGCGCCGCATTTTTGAATATCGCTGACATTGAAGGACTGCGCGGAATTCTCCTTGAACGATGCTCCTCCGAAATTCGTTTTAGTATGACGGCTCGGCGCGCCGCCGGCCCGTGCGAAATCGATCATGGTCGGTGCGCGGTTGATGGAATTGCAACGCCGAGCCCTTCTTACGAAACAAGGTAATCTATAGATGACATAAGGAAAGGCCGAAGCTCCGCCGCTGCTGTTTAAAGCCAGGAAAACGCGCTGGGAGCGGTCTTTATATATGTAATACGTCAGACGTATTGCGCTTGACATGTGTCGTTCGCCTGGCTATGTATTCCGATGATAAAAAGCTACCGGGATCGCCGAACCGAGGCCTTTGCGAATGGCGAGTTCGTCCGGGCGTTTCAGGGATTAAGCCGTCAGGCGGAACGGCGCCTTGAAATCCTTGAGGCGGCGGAAAGCCTTGGCGATCTGGCGGCTTTGCCGAGCAATCGGCTTGAGGCCTTGGCTGGCGACAGGGACGGCCAACACAGCATTCGCGTCAATCAGCAATGGCGCATCTGTTTTGAATGGGCCGATGACGGTCCGGAAAACGTTGAAATTGTAGACTATCACTAGACAGAGCAGCGCCATGAGCAGAACGCCGATCCATCCCGGAGAGATTTTGAAGGAAGAACTGGACGCGCTCGGGGTCAGCGCCTCCGAACTGTCCCGCCGGTTGAACGTCCCGGAAAACCGGATGTCCGAGATCATCCGTGGACGGCGAAACATCACGGCGGACACGGCGCTGAGACTCGGCAAATGGTTCGGCACATCGGCCGCCTTCTGGATGAACCTGCAAAAGAATTATGAGCTGCGCAAGGCGGCGGAAGACATCGGATCGGATCTGGATTTAATTCCCACCCGCGACGCGGTTGGTGTTTGACGGCGAGAAATTGGAGAGTATGCGATGAGTGAGATGTCTACGGATCATGATGCAAAATCCCAATCGGCCTATGAGGCTCTTCGGGAAACAGCCGCGGAAATGAGCGTTCAGACGATGTCAGATCGACGGTGGATGTTTCTGTTTTTCGCTGCACTGTTTGGCATTGGTTTTCCTGTCATTGCTATCAGCTTGTTTGTAAAACAATCCGACATTTCATTTCACCTTTTCGGCTTGGTTATAGGCGCCGCGGGTCTATTCTTCGGCTACCTTATGGTGAATGCGTATAGGAAGTCCGGAAAGTTCATCGATGCCTATGAAGAAAAAGTGGGCAAGACCCGTCCCTAACGTTTCCCATGGCGAGCGCGGCGCCGCCGTTCAAATCGGGACGCGGCCGACTCTTCCTCTTTCTTTCCGGCAATCTTTTCATACTCGCTCTCAAGGGAGTCGTCGTTGATCCGTTTCTCAGCGACGACCTCAACCATCTGGCCATCTTGGACGGACTCGCTCCTTTCTGATTGCTGAGATTCAACGATATTCGACTGTTCTTGGTGGCGTGTGCGTACGTCATCCGCACGCGCCTCAATGTCCGGTTGCGGCGCCACAATTCCCAGCCGTTCGCGACCGGTTTCGAAATGGTCGCGTATGACCGTTTCGCTTAGGGATACTGGCTCGCTCGCAACAGGCGAATGCAGGCCGTCAGAAGACGGCGCCACGTTCTGCATGATTTCGTCGATGCGGGTTTCTACAAAATCGTTCGTCCATCGCAAAACGGTCTGCTGATCTTTTGTGTGGGGAGAAGTGACAAGGGACGCCGCGCCGCCAATGCCGATCGGGATGCCGTTTTCGTTGGTCTGCGTCGCGATATATTCGATCAGCGATTGGTCCCAATTCTGGCTTGCCGTGTAGCCATCGCGCGCAACAGTTTCGCTTGCCGTTTCATACCGTTCAGCCTCCGATACGGAGTCCGTTGACGCGCGTTCGAAAGACTTCGCGTCATTGTAGTTGTTTGAAACCACATTTCGGAATTGCGAATTCTCACCAATTGACTCATCAAGCGACGATCGCAAGAAACCGGCGGCGGCCTGCTCTGCAACTCCTTGAAGATTATTGTTTCGCACATAGTCCTGCGCGCGCTGGTAGAGCTCATTTCCCGTTGTGACGGCCGATCCTTCGATCCCTGCCTTACCAGTTATCCGCGCATCCCCTCCCAGGATAAACTTCGATAAGCCCGGCAAGCCCCACTCGGCCTGTGCGCCGACGCCTGCGAAAGCCTTTACTGCAAGACTTCGGTCTACATTGTTTTGGTTCGCGAAACGCTCCGCATGGGACACAAGGGACGACATGCTCTCGGTCGTGCGATCATCGAGACTGACGCCCGTCACATCCTGCACCGAGCGGCCTTCCGAGACCTGGCGCGCCACGTCCGCGAGATCATGGACCACATGGCCCCAGGCTTCGCGGGATTGTTCTGAAAAGGATTCCGCCTGTTCGCGCGACGACGATGCGCGTTCCTGGAGGGCGTTGGCGACCGAAGTCGAATAGTTGATGCTGGTGCCCATCGAAGAGATCGCGCCGCGGCCTTCATAAACGGCGCGGCCGCCCGGCGTAATCGTCATCATGCCGCCGTCGGCGGTGACTTCGCTCATTCGGCCCGTGTCGAGCGACCCGGACGTCTGGAACGAATTCGCGAAGGTCTGGTTGAACCGGTGCGTGCCGATATCGGTCGTCTCCATGGAGATTGACCCGGTCGTCGCTTCCCGGGAGGCTTCCAATGCGGCCCTGATGCTCGGCTCCAGGATCGTCTGCGACAAGGAGCCGACCGCCATGGCGCCGCGCGTCAAGCCCGCCGCGATGAAAGGCACCAGCATCATGAGATACCCCGCCAGCATGGAGACGTCGCTGTTGGCCGCGTCGATACTGTTCATGGTGACGAGGGTGAGCGCATTGTCCTGACCCGGAATATAGCTGGCGGCGAGGGTTTTTTCCTCGGCCTGGCCGAGCATGATCCGGTGCAGGATCACATAAATCGGCCCCCAGGATTGAAGGTACAGGAAGCCGGCGAAATACCCCCGCATCAGCATGAGCCCGAGCTGGGGCAAGAGGAAGGCCGGAAAGAGAACCGGGAAAAGGCCGTAATATAATGTCTCAAGGACAATGCGCAGCAGCGGGACCCACTTTTGCGCTTGTCGGGAGATGGCCTCGAGGGATCCGGCGGTTTGGGTGTCGGCGCGGGTCTGGGCGTAGATTTCAATGGCGGACGTGCTGCCGGCGCCGCCGGAGAAGTCGTTGAGGCACGCTTGAATAGCGTTGATGATCATGGACTGCTGGATAATTTCACCGGCGGCTTTCGACGTGCCCACCAGAAAGGTATGGGCGACGGGGAGGGACGCCAACAATTGCGCCTTCGCGGCGGCCGGCGCGAGATCGGACATGAGCCGGGCGCCGTAGATATCCGCGGCGCGGTCGACCTCGGCCGCCCACAACGTCGATAGCTGCGCTGCGCCGGTCTGACAGGTGACGATGGTTCCGACGCCGCCGGACGTATATTCAAAGGTGCGGGCCGGCGAGGGGGTGTTGTCGACGGTCAGATAGGTCCAGATGTCGTCGGCTTTTTTAAGGTCTTCGAGATCGAGATGGCCGAGCAGAATGGCGTAGAAGACGCATTGGTCCACATATTCATTGATGTTGCGGGCGAACTCGGAATTGGTGATTTTAAAACCCGGCGCGGCGCCATAAAGACGCGAGCCGAAAATAAAGCCCGTCTGCGTGTATTCGAGATTGGCGGGGAGGCCGAACACGGTTTCCGTGGTGCGGGTCAGCCAGTCACCGGCCGTGGTGGTCGCCATGGCAAAGGCGGCGAGCCCAACGGGTACGTTTGCGACATTCGCCGGCGCCAAGGTCGGGTTGAACCGATCCGTCACCTGCACATTCGTGGTCGGGACCAGCAGCACCAGATGAATGAGCAGGATCGAGAGATACCATTTCATCATCTCGCGCAGAGATAGAGAAAACACCGCCGCGACGATGACAAAGATCAGCCCGATGGTGAGGGCGAGGCGAATGATGGAATCAAGACCGCCGGAGCCTGTCATGGCGGCGACGGCGTTCAAGACATCGACAATAAACTCGCCGCCCCCATAGGTGAATATCTCCATGGCGGCTCCTAATAGACGTCGAGGCGTTTTGAGAATTCGAAACTGTCGGACATGTCGACGGAGAGACGGCTCGCAAGCAGGCTTTCGATGAGCTGCACCCGTTCAACGGCCGCGAACACGACGTCGAGATGATCCGCCGACTGCATGCGATGCTCGCGCAAGGCCCGGCGGCTGTCGATCAGATTATCCCGCCACTGATCAAGGAGGTCGGCCTCGCCGGCTTGCACGCGCGCGGCGGCTTGTTCCACCTGTTCCAGCGCATCGTCGAGCAGCAGGTAAACAAGATCGATGGCGATGATCTCGGCATATTGCGGGATCGTCGACGAGGCGAAGACGCCGTTATACGCGGAATAGACGTTGAGCATTTTGTAGACAGGGATCGACGCGACGTTCAGGAAATCGATCATTTCCGCTGTCAACGCTTCGTCGGTGCGGATCTTGGTCAGCATGTCGTCGAGCAGGACCTCGACCCGCTGGCGGAGGGCCCTGTTCGCTGCAATGGCGATGGTCTGATCGAACTCCGCCGGGTTCAAACACTTTGCGGGTTCGTCGCATCGGTGGATTTCAAGGTCGCCGCCGTCGAGCAGCGTTGCGATGACGCCTTCGTCGATCACCATGGCCGGCAGGACCCGGTAGGTTCCGGGGTCAGAGTCGCTGGCGCCCGAGACCATGATTTGCGTCCCGGAGATTGTCATCAGAAACTCCGCGAACTCTGTATCCGCCGCAAAGGTCGGATGGGCCATCAACCCGTTCCAGGTGAGGTTCACATTGATCGGGATGAGATCGGCTTCCGGGCCGCTGGCGCCGGCCAGCACCGCGGTGCGATTGCCCTCCGACCCGCAGCCATGGCGCGCAGCGGCGTAGTCGGAAAAAACGCCGGTCGATGCGCCGATCTGTTCGCAGATGACTTTCGAGGCGCGGTCGGTCTTCGGCCAGGCGGAGCCAACGAGAGCCTGCGCCGTTTCGCAGGAGTTGATGGACGCCTGATTAATCTTCTGGGCGAGGTCGTTCAGCTCAGAGATCTTTTCCGCGATGACCGGCGTGATGGTTTCAAGCGCGACTTGAAAGACAAAGCCGGCGGCGTTGTTGGCGATGGCTTTGCCGAGCGCGACGAGTTCCGCGGAATTCACGAAAGAAAAGGAGCCTGCAAAGAAATCGATGCCGCCGCAGCCCGCCGAATAAGACGGCAGATTGAGGGTGGCGAGTTGGGTGGTGCGTTGCGGCGCGCGATAGAAGATGTTGCCGAGGGCATAATAGCCCGCCGCCTGTCCGTCGAAGGCCGTGGGGCCGGTGACATTCGCTGAGGCGCCGAGATCGTTCCAGAAGTCATCCATTTTGGATTGCACCTGGGCGTTCACCGTCGTCATCAGCCCCATGATCCCCATGGCCATCGCCATAAAAATCGCCCCTAATATAAAGTAGGTCAGGTCTCTAAAGATCATCGCCGGGCTCCACGCTGGTGAGTAGGTAAATGCGGTCCGCCAACTCGGCGGCGGAAACGACGCCAAAGGCGACGGGCAGGACGTCTCGTGTGTCCGCGTCGAACAGCGCGACGGCGGGCGTCGGCGCGGCGCCAAGGCCCATCTCCGCCATTTGACCGCGATCAATAACGGCGTCCGGAAAATACGCGTCCGGGCCGCCGTCGACGCTGACGGCTCGGACCACAAGCCCGTGGGCGTCGGCGAAGGCGCGCAACACCGGCGAAAACGCCTGGCAGGCGGAACAGGTCGAGGAGTAGAAATAAAAAAGACCGTAACGGCCGGCGGCGGCCTCAACGGCGGTGCGGCGGGCGACATTGCGGTCCGCGAGCCAGACCCGCTTGGCGAGCTGGCCGACGGGGCGTTCCAGCGTGTAGTCAAGCTCGGGTTCCGCCCAGATCACGCGTTGCCAGACTTCCGTGAACAAAGAGGCGCGGTCAAGCTGTTCCCTCTGTAAACGGATATAAGCGGAGACGTTTTGTGGCGTTGGTTTTAAAACCGCGAGGGCGCGGGCTTCCTTCACTTCGGCCGTGATGCGTTCGGCTTGTTTTGTCGCGCTTAAAGTTGACGCGCCGCTTTCGCCGACTGCTGCGAATTCTTCCGCTGACGGATCGGGACGTTCGCAATAGAAGTAGACGCCGAGTGCACGATCGCCGCAATAGAGCCGCCCAAGGCTTGCGTCCGCGTGCGCGACCGATGCGAAGACCGACATAATCGCGTAGAGTTTAAGGATAATGCGCACGGATCTGCGCCTCCAATCCAGGAATAGCGTCGGCCTCGCTTGGCGGGTTCACCGTGGCGACGGCGTCGGCGTAATAGTCGGAAAGGTCCATCGCCCCGAAATCGAGGGACTGAAACTCTGCAATGCTGAACCCGCCGCAGTCGGGAGACTCAGGCGAACCGAAACTTTTGCCGATCTGCGCGCGGCCTTGGGTCTGGACGATGCGGGAGAGTTTGGACTCAAAGCAGCAATAGGTGCGTTTCTTGCCCAGACAGACGCCGAGCACGCGTCTGGAGCAGTATTTGCCGACATAGGTGCAAAGGTCTTCGCCGAGCTTTGTGTTGAGAATCTGCGCTTCGGTCGGGCAGCCGATAATGTCGGAGATAAAGCCTTCATCGCCGCAACAGTTGAGGGCGCCGGCAAAAGCGGTGCGGCACCGGTAATCGCCGCCGCCGAAGACCGTGAGCGTCGTTTCATCGAACTCCGACGTCAGGGACTTCATCATCTGCAAGCCGGACGCAGCGTCGGGCAGTTCGTCGTTGACGTCCCGCGATGCGGTCTCGCAATTGCCAGAGATGCAGTAGGTGTCGTCCGCACAGGTTGCGACGACGGAGCCGGCGATCAGGGACGAGGTGCAGGCGCCGTAGGTTCCCGTGAAGTCCGGCAATGTCGATGGCGCGCCCGCTTGGGTTCCGAGACCCGGCGCTGCGGCCGTTGCAATATCCGACGGCGGGATGACCGGGCGCAGCGCCATGGAGTCGGTCAGCGCTTGCGCGGTTGGCTCGGTCGTCACCGCGACGCCGGCGTCAGACCCGATGCTCGACGGCGATCCATAGTAAGACGTCTCTGACGGCGAGTCCGTTATGAACCCGGGCACGCTATCCGGCGTCGGGGTTGCTTTGGCGCCGTCCTGAATCCCCTCGCGCAGGGAAAGCGCCAGATCTTCGGCTTCTTCCTTTGGCGTTTGGGCGAAGACGGTCACCGCGGCGCAAAACGACAAACAAATGCCGACGGCTGGAAGCAATATGCGTTTCATCGGCTGGCCTCCAGTCGCTTCAGATAATGTTCGGCCTTGTCCGGCGCGGCCTCTCCTTGCTCCGTAAGCTGACGAAGGGCGTAGGCGACGGTGACGTTGCCGGCGATCCGGTCGTGCGCCGGGGCGGGTTCAGTGCAGTTCGGCGCATCGCACACGCCGAGGGCGCCGGCGGGCATGACGAAGGTGGGGACGGCCTCAACAGCGAAAGACCGGAAAAGGCGAGGATCGATCGCGGCGCCGCCGAGAGAGGCGTCGACGCCGAGCATCTCCTGCAGGGCGGCGGCGGTTGTGCGCACGGATCCGTCTTTAAACCCGCGCAACACGGCGACGCCGCCGGCGCGGGCGACATCCCGGATCAGGGGCTTCAGGATGTCTTCCGGCATGGAAAGACTGACAAAGGCGATGAAGGGCAGGGCTTGGGGCTGGCCCGCCTGCGCCTGTTCGATGGCCGGCTGGTGGTCCCGGAGCAGGGCGTCGATATCGACGCCGCTTGTTGAGGTCTGGATCTCGCCGGTGTCAACGGTGCGCTGCGCGGTTTCCGCTAGCGCCTCCGCGTCTGCCTGCGCCGCTGCAATCGCGTCTTCGAGGGACCGCGCGAAAGCGCCGGCTTCCGGCAAGGTCTGTTCGATGGCGTCTTTCAGGGCGCGTTCGTCAACGGTGTTGTCAATCTCGCTAGTTTGTGCGTATGCTGCGGAGGTCAATAGATATATAATCAATATACAGATAATCATAGGATGCAGCAATTCCTTTTGCGCCAGATGAGATAGCCGAAATCCTCGCCGATGATCGGAATCATCTTGAAGCTTTCATAGAGCGTTTGGGTGCGCCCCATGGGGGGACAGGTGGAGGGACCAACAACGGCAGGGACCGGATTGATGATTTGCGTGCGGTATTGCTGCTTGCGCATGATGGGCATGGGGTATTTCGAGCAAAGCCCTGCGCTCCCCATGGTGCCGAGCGCCAGAAGCTGGCGATGAAGTTTGTACGCCATGCGTTTGACGGCGAGGACCGAGCCCTGCACCTGTCCGTATTCGGCCTGGATGTTGCCGTTCATGGGATACATGCCGCCGACGCAGCCTGCGCACCAGAACAACTGGTCGATGGGCAGATGCACCGTCGCCGCGGCGCAATCGGCGGCGCAGGCCGCTTGCGCGATCAGGTTTCCGAACAGCACCGCTTCCGGGTTCAGAAGAAATGTCAGTTCGTCATTGTTCCAGAGCGGATCAAGTTCGGAGATGTACGCAATGTCGAGACTGCCGGGTTCGAGACAGAGAAAATCCGCCAGCAACTCCATCCAGTAAATCAGCGGGTAGGCGTACCAATGGACGTGCCAGCTTCCGACATCCTGGGCGGCGTCGTTGGATTTCATTTTCTTGACGCCAAGGTCGATGCCGGGCGACAGGTTGAGCCCGCCGAGATTGACAAAACACCAGGGTTTCTTGGTGACGTCGGCGAGGCGTACCGGCTCCCAGAACCCGACCGAAAGCCCGATGCGCGGAATCGGCGCGCCACAGAGGCAAATGGGCGAGGCGGGATTCGCCGGGTCCGCCTTGCCGCTCGGCCAGATCGGAATGGCGCCCAGCGAAATCGGAAACAGGCACGACCAACAGACATCCGTAATGGGATTAACGAACCGCCCGGTACAGACGCCGGGGACTTGCGCCCGCGCCGGGGCTGTCAGCGATAACGCAGCGAACAAGGCGACGAGGAGGATGCGAAGGCGGCTCAAAACGTCACCTCCGATACGCGCAAGGCAAGACCGTCCTGCCGAACCGTCGCCGGAACGTGCGTAATGCCGAACCGTGTGGTGAGGAGGCCTTCCTGGTCGAAGAAAAACGGCGTCTCGTGGGTCTTGATCAAGTGAAGCGGGGCGCCGGCCACTAATATAATGTGTGTGGGGACGTGGTCGCGCGCCGTCTCGCGCGCCCAGGCGATTTGAGCTTCGTCATCGCCGTCGATGAAGACGAGGGTTTGCGTGAACGCCTGGTGGTCCAGCGGATTGATCTTGGTTCCGGCCCTGGCGATCAGCCGGCCCTCATGGTCGGTGACGTCTTCGCCGATGGTGATGGTCGGGTCGTGCAGCCAGGTCCGCGCCTCGACGGTTGCTTTTATCCCGGCGACGGGCGCAGGCCGTTCAATCTTCGCGCGGGCGCGTTCGGCGAAGGCGCGGTTCGCCCGCGCGATCTCGCCGTTCGCCTCCATGTCACGTAGCCGCTTGTAGATTTGTTCAATGGCGTCGGGCTCGACGATCTCAAACAGCGTCCCGTGAACGCCGAGATCCTTTGCCGCGGCGCGGCCAACGACAATGTCGCCGGCGTTAGAGAACAGGGCGAGCGACGCCGATAATGCGATCGCGGCCGATCCAGCCGATTTGTTTGTAGCGCGAGTCATAAGAGTCCTTATGCGGTGTAAATACGAAGTAGGTATTTGCGGGAATGACGCCGACCGGTCCGGGTTCGAGCGGGTCGCCCTTTTGCGAGCGAGGTTTGGCGGCGCCGATTTCGACATCGTTGACAAAATAGGTTCGCTCTTCGCGGCGCACTTCGTCCCCCGCAACGCCGGCGATAATTTTGACGAACCCGGTATCGGCGTAATAGGGATTGTCCGGCGGCGCGAAGTAGATGAGATCGCCGCGTTCGGGCGTTGCGCGCCGGTCGACGATGAACGCCCAATGGGAAAGGCTCGCCGTATGGTTGACCGTGAAGACATAGCGGGCATGGAACGCCGACAGCGCCTGATAAGCTGCATAGGCAAGGCCAAGCGCGAGCAAAATCAAAAACCGTCTGCGTCTCGCAGCCTTAGTCGCCATTGCGCGCCTCCGTCGGCGTAAGGAGATCGCCCGCGAGCCGTTCCACATCCTCGGTGAGATCGATGACGCCGTCGCTGACCACGGCCTCGGAGACGAGAACGATGACATCCTCGTCTTGCGACACATGGGAGATCACCTGTTCTAGCGCGGCGACATAGGCGTCGGAGCGATATTGCAATTCGACGCTGGTCAAGTCGTCGCCGCCGAGACGTTCGATATGCCGTTCCAGGATGGTTTTGAGGGACACGGTGACGATAACCGGCGCGCGTTGCTCGGAAACCGTCTTTGTCAGAATGGCAAGCCAAAGCAGTGAGGCCAGGCTCAACGCAAGCGCGGCCCAGAGTATGCGAGACTTGAAGGAAGGCGTCGGAACGTCGGTCATTCGGCGGCCTCCGTTTTGTCGTCGTCCGCCTGCGCTTCAATGCGGGGCATGGGCCGATGGCGTTTGGCGACGAAGCGTTGGCGCGCATCCTGACGAATGCGGCGCATGTGCGCGGGCGCGCGGACGGCGGCGACAAAGATCGACGTCAGCACGCCGGCGAATAGAACGCCGATCATGAATTCGATTTTCGCCGGGCGCGGCGCTGACAAATAATGATCGACGAGGAGGTTCACGAAATTTGCGAACGCTGTCGGATGCAGCCCTGTGAGGATCGCCGTGAGGATAACGGTGAGACCGATCGCCAGCACCACGCTTTCAATCGCGAAGCCGAGTAGGCTTGCGGCATAGAACAGATAGAGTCGCGGGCGTATGTCAGCCATGACCGCCTCCGAGATCCTTACCCTGACCAGCCGACGCGATCCGTTGGATAGCGTCTTCGAGGGCGAGGCCTTCGTGCTTCACCAAGCGGTCGACGGCGGCGACGGTTTCCGGCGTCGAGGAATAAAGCGCGGCGGAATAGGGATCGAGCACGAGGCGGCCGACATGCTGGCCATGGGGACCCATGATCAACGCTTCTGAAAATTCGCTGGGCGAGACTTTGAGGCTGTTCAACGTGTCTTCGGTCGCTGCGTCGATCGGGAGTTGTTCCTGCGCCCGGGCGTCGGCGACGTCGTCGGGCGTCAGGGGCAGCACCACCCGCCAGTCGGCGTTTTTGTAGGCGGCGCGCGCGCCTGCGCTTTTGGCGTAGTCGCGGGGGGTCTGCGCCGCTGTGTTGATCGAGCCGCCATATTTACGGCACCGCCGGGAAAACCCCTCGACAAAGTCACCCGTGGCGCCGTCCCCAAGCATCTGCCAGGCTTCGTCGATAAAGAGCGCCGTCTTCCGCGCGCGCCCTGCCTCGGCCATTTTCTGGCGCACCAGGAACATAATGGCGAGCATCACGACGGAGCGGACGTCGGGTTTCGACTCCAACTCCGCCATCTCAAAGACGGTGAGGTCGTTACTGATATCAAGGGATGACGGACCGTTGAAGAAATCGCCATAGGCGCCCGTGTCGACATAAGGCGCCACCGATTGGGCGAGGTCCTTGGCGATGAGATCGCCGGCGTCGCGCAAATGCCTGCAAACGTCTTCAATAGTGGCGGTGCGACCCTTGTCATTCCATGCGGCCATCACCGCTTGATCGATAAAGCCTTTTTCAGCGTCCTTGGCGGCGACTTCCGAGCGCGCCATTTGCTGGACCGTGAGTTTAATGAGGCTCAACACGTCGGCGCGGTAATCCTTATCCTTTTCCGTCCGCGTTTCATCGACCATGGCGAAGGGATTAAGACACACGGCTTTTTTAAGGGAGAACTCCACGAAGGCGCCGCCCTGGAGTTTGGCGGAATTTTCGAACGACCGTCCGTCGTCGATGACGATGACGGCGGCGCCGGCGCCGCGCAACGACGTCATCTGGTCCTGCAGCCAGACGGATTTCCCGGACCCGGATTTTCCCATGACGGCGGAATTGTGATTGCCGTCGAGATTGCCGTAGACGGACCAGTAATAGGGCTGACCGCGACGGCTGACGAGCAGCATGTGGGGCGCTTTTTGACCGAGAAACTCGCCCTGCAGGGGCGCGAGGTTGGCGCAGGTGCGCGTCACCTCGGTCTTGGTGCGCAGGAACCGGGCGAGATCGTCGTGCAAACCGTCCGCAAGGGTCAGCGGCAGGCCAAGGGCGAAGGTCTGCAACTGCACCAACGGTTCGAGGGTCAGATCCCAGCCGGCGTTTTTATAGATGTTTCTGATCGCCTTGTCGGCGTTTTCAATGGTGTCCTCTTCCGCGATGACGATGGCGCTGTAGGCGACCTGGACGAACTTTTGTCCGTTCTGCGCCTGTTCCAATGCCCATTGGCAATCGGCGGCCTTTTCCTTGATGGAGGGCTGATACGCCGCGAAACTTGTCCGCGACTGTTGTGTCGACCTTGTCGACTTTATTTGCATCCGCGCCGTTGCGGCGGTCGAGCTTGGGTAGGAGACCCCGAGCACCGTCAGCGTGGGGCAGGGGAGGCGCAAACGGTCGGCGAAAAAGTCGCCGATGAGTTTTGACATGCGCCATTGGGCGAATTCATCGGGAAAGCTTTTGACCGTGAAACAGCGCGCCTCATAGGTTTTTCTCTCGTAATCGTCCTCTTCGATCTCATAGGGATCGCGGAAAGTCGAATGGGGCTTGCGGGCTGTCGTGCGGATCTTGATCGCATCTTCTTCCGTCTCCAGACGTGTGTCGGAGCGCACGATCTGGCCGTGAATGTAGTCGCGGGGGTTATAGGCGGGCTTGATGGTCTCGGCGGACCGTCGCGGGTTCAGGATTTCATCGAGAAACCCGATCAGCAAGGCCGGCTCCATGAGGCGAGCGTCGCTGCCGATATTGCGCAAGGTCGCCATCATGCTGTCGCACAGCGATTGCAGCATCGGCGCCTTGGCCTCAAAGTCGTCGCTTTCAACGCCGGCGGCGATCACCACACGGAAGTTGCGCACATTGAACGGCGCGGTTGACGACAAAGACGTCCAGACCGCGTTTTGCAGATGGTCGGCTCGATGGCGGGCGAGGGTTTCATAGACGCCGCCGGCGCCGTCGCGGGTTTTGCGCCAGTTTTCGAGGATGTGGCCGACCCGCGGGCTCGCCCAGGAAATCACCTGAATATGGGTGTGGTCTTCGATCCCGTCGCGGAACAGGTCGGCGAGGATATTGACGATGCGATCGTCGGCGCCGAGAAGCGGGACGATCTCGACGACGAACCCGATCGATTTGCGATTGAGATAAAGCCCCGTTTTTTTGTCATAGGCGCGATAGGGCAGGATCTCCCTGGCGATCTGGTCCGCTTCGACATGTCGCTCGGGCGCATCGATCAGATCGTGGTCGCCCAGCACCCTCCCGCCGAGACGGTTGACGACATCGGCAAAATCAAAAGCCATCTTGACCTCCGTCTTTTTTAGGCACCGCCCAGGCGCCGTCTTCCATGACGGCGTGAACAACCGCGCGGCCGTGATAGATCCCGGCGCCATCCGTAAACGGCGCAAAGACGATGCGCGCGACAACGTCCGGCGTGCGGGTCGGGCTCGGATCATCGTTTGGAGGCGTACGAAGCGAGGGGGCGGAGAGCGTTTTCGGGGGCGACGCGCCCTCCGCCAGCTTAACGGTCGGGGGGAAGCCGTTAAGCGTGCCGGTCGCCGCCGCCGTGGCGTCGGCGTCGACTTCGGCGACGGTCGAACAGCGGCCCGTCGGCGTATCGCAGCTCCAGTCGTCGAACACCGTGGTCGTGCCGCAGCCGGCAAGCAAAGAGATGGCGGAGAAGGAAAGAAGGCGTTTGCCGATCATTGCACCGCCTCATCCGTATTGGCGGCGGCGATCCAGAGTTTGAGAAACGCAGCGTCCTTAAATCCTTCGATCACGGCGCCGTCCGACCGAATGATGACGGGCGTGCCGGCGAACGCGCGCTGTTCGAAAAACGCGGTGTTGGCTGCGACTTTGTCCGTGTCGCACGGGTTCCCGTCCGGCGGCGGGCCGGCCTCATAGGCTTTCGCCAGGGCCGCGTTTGGGTCCTCCGCGCAATAGACCGCTTTGGCTGCGTCGTCGCGCCCTGGATAACCGATCAGATACTCATGAATCTCAACGTCGGTGAGGGTTTGCAGCTCCGCATCAAGACGATGGCAATAGCCGCAGTGGAGGTCCGAGATCACCGCGATCCGATGGGCTGCACCGGCGTTGCGGATAATGGCGCCGGACGCCGGCAGATCGGTCCAATCAACGGAGTATTGAGCGACTGTCGGCACGGCAGGCTGCGAAACGCCAAGCCGTTGACGGGCTGCGGATGTCAGATCGGCGCCGGTCGCCATATTGAAGGCGCGGCCGACAAAGAGAACGCTTGCTTGCTTGTCCGTATAGACAATGTTGTCGCCTGTGACGATTTGGCAGAGGCCGCCGAACCCGTCGCAGTTGATTTGGGAGACTTCGGATTTCGGCAATCTCTCGGCGAGGATCTGCTTTAGATGGGCTTCCGCCATATCGGTCGCGGGTTCAGCGAACGCTGGCATATGAGCTATCGATATCGCCGAGAGAAAAACGGCGGCGCTGAATAACGCGCCTCCTATGATGATACGCATGTTATCTGTCCTTCCGTATGCGGGCGCCGTTGATGAAGACGAGGGTGACGTCGACGCCCGCGGGCATTTCGATGATGGGTTGGTACTGTTCCGCGCGGTCGATGAGATAATCGGAGAGGCGGTCGGACGCGGTTGCGAGACCCTGGCCGAACGACCCGCTGGCGATTTGACCGGCCGTGAGCGGATCGTTCTCGCCGATGCCGACCTGGCGGAAGGTTTGATCGACATTGGCGGAAAGGCCCCGCCCGGCGCCGCCGGCGATGCCGGCGAGGAACGCTTTGGTGATGAGATCGCCTTCGCGAGAGACGACCCGGCCGCGCACGCCGGCCTTGTTGCCGTACGCAACGACGCCTTGCACGTCGGCGACGGCGACCTTGCGGCCGTCATGCTCGCAGGTCAGCACATGAAGTTTGATCAGGACTTTTTCCGAGGAGAGATCGCCGGTCGCCGAGCCGTTGACGAGACATCCCGTAAGGTCGGTTTTGAGAGGGCGTCCGCCGGAGAGCACCGAAACGGCGGGGCCCGTGATGCGAAAGAGGACGGGGAGGGGATCGGACTGCGCCGTCACCGCTGTCGACGCGTCAACCCCCATTAGCACTTTCGCCGGCGCGTAGGAGTTCGGCGGCAAATAGCTTTCGACATCGTACACATCGGGATCATCTTCATTGGGAACGTCGTCATCAAAGCGCAGCACTTCGATCTTCCGTTGCGGCGTTGCGGCGACAGCGTCTGGCAACCCGTTAGGAAGCGATCTGTTCTGCCCGCTGGCGGGCGCCGGCGGAAAGGTCGATCCCGTGACGCCGGGCTCACGCGGCTCCGTCGCCAGGTGTGAGCGGCGCCGGCGTTTATCGCCCGCTTCCAGCGTGTCGATCCGCTCGCCATAGACATCGATAATGCGTTTGGCGTCCTCGGTGATTTCCTGAATCTGCGCGTCGCGGGCGCCGAGGGTTTCGCGCAGCTCCTCGTTTTCTGCTTTCAGCGCTTCGACGTCGGTCATTTGCCGCTCAAGGGCGTTGAGGCGGTCCGTCGCCTGGGTCAGCCATTCTTCCTCAAGCTTCGGCGGGTTGACGATGGTCGAGACCTGCAGGCTGCGGCGCAGTTGTTCGGCGCGGTCCTCAGACGAGCCGCCGCCGGAAAAGATCAGCCACAGGACGATCAGGAGACCGCCGCCGCCGGCCAATCCGCCGAACAGAAGCGTCTGGCGTTGTCGGATGCGTTCGTTCAGGGACGCCATTACGCAGCCCCCTTCCGCGCGACGATGTAGACGTAAGCGGTTTCTCGGGGGCCGAGACTGCGGGCGGCGAGGCTTGCGGCGATGACGCCCGGCACCAAGAACGCGTCTTCGGAAAGCAGGATCGCCTCGTTTGTCAGATTTTCGACTTTGAGGATGCGGCCGACCAGCGCCGCGCCGTCATAGCGGGCCGTGACGCGGTAGGAGAGCGTATCGCCTTCTTGCGTCAAATCGAGGGACCGTTTGACCTCGTAACCGTCGACAACCGAGCGCGTCCACATCGCCTGGATCAGCCGGATCACCGTCTGCCGGAACGGCGTTTCCAGTTCCCAGGCTTCGGCGTCTTCCGACCCGACGCCGGGGTTTTGCACGAAAAGCTGCGTCGACGGCGTGTCGCGAATGGCGAGGTGGGCCTTGTAGGTGAAGCCTTTCTTGGTGGTGATGAAGAAGTTCAGATGCGTCTGGTCGTAGACGGCGGGGAGGGTCACATAGATGTCGCCGGTCGCCGTGTCGTGGGCGATGTTGAAATCATCCCCGAACTCGTCCGTGTCGGTTTTTTTAACGGACGCGATTTGATCGCCGACGAGGGACAGCCGGGTAATGTCGAGGGCGCTGGCGTAGCCCTCAATGGTTCCATTGTCGGCGACTGTTTTGAATTGATCCGCCCGCGCGGGCCCGCTAATAACAAAAACGACCGTGAATAACGTGATGAGTATTCGTAGCATTATTGTCCCTCCGCGGCGCGGGTCTCGCCCGGCGCCAGTTCCCAAAAATCGACAAGTGAAAGCCTGAGGCCCGCATAGGACCACCGGATGCCATAGTGTTTCAGGTCGGCGGTGACCCGGGTCCTACCGACATAGGAGTGCATCTCGCCGGCGACCTCCGAATAAAGATCATTCGGATCCACATAGATGTTCGTCGGAAAGAACGTGGTCGCGACCTGGCTTTCCCGCGCGTCCTTCTGCATGTCTGTCAGTTGCCGTTTTATATCGGCATGCGAGGACGGATCGACAATTCTCAAAAGCTGCTCTGCGAAATAGTCGAGATTGTTCGGACTACGGTTCAAAAAGAGATAGGCGACGTCTCGGGTCGTTTGTTCCAGATAAGTCGGGTCGACAAATTCCGTGGAGACGACAGCGTGCCGCTCCAGGGTCGGCACCAGCACCACCCGCTCTTCTTTTTGTCCGAGCAGGATCAACACCCAGGCGTTGAGGAGCATCAGGGCGCCGGCGGCGATGACAAGAACGTTGCGTTGGCGCAGCACCGCCTGAAACTGTTGATGAGAGTAATGCGCGTCCATCATCCTCACCCCGCAAGCCGGCGCTTGAAAGAGGACGGCGTGGACTTCAGTTGCAACAGGCGCGACGGAAAATGCCAATAGAGCATGTAGAGGGCGAAGTTTTCGCGAGCCGAACCCTTCATCTTCTTTAAGATGAAGTAGCAGGCGAGGCCGCCGACGATTCCAACCACTATCGCCTTAAACACGATCCCAAGGGCGAACGGCCCGGCGATGGCGATCGCTTCATCGATCGTCCAGAACCCGATCTTTTCCGGATCGTCCAGGCGTTTTGGGATGTAATAGTCAGACGGCCCCGACATTTAATTCACCTCCTTTTCGGTTTAGATAATCGCCGTCACGTTCGACGTGACGATCGGGATGCCGACGCCGGCGGCGAGGCCGAGGACGACGGGTACGGCGATTTGCGCCATGGAAAACCGCGCGACCATTCCGACGACGCCCCAAATCAAAGCCGCGATGGCGAGTATCTGTCCGAGAGAGCCTTCGAGATAGTTCGTAAACACCGTTTGCGGGGCGGCGAAGGTGGTGTCCGTGCCGGCAAGAGCCGCGGACATGGCGAGGGCGGTCGCGCCGGCGACAAGCACAAGCCTTTCGATGGGGGCGTTGACGAAACTCGCCACGCCCCTCACGCAATATGAGGGTGTCATGATTTTTGCTCCAAAGAAATGCGTTTCAACTGATGACGCCAGCGTCGAGGAGGAGCATTGATTCAAATTTTAAAAATGAAAACAGCAAAACCCGCAGATACGCGCACTGCGCTTGTCAGACGCGCGACGCGCTTTCCCTTAACCATATTGATCTGCGTGCGCCCGTAGACCGCTTGTATTCACACATTTATTCTTGCTAGAGTAAGCGCATTACGGTTACTTTGCGCGTGCGCTCGCGTTGCGTTCTGCCCCGGCTCTGCACGCGTCGCTATCTCCCCTATCATTCGTACAATGATATAAAAGCGGACGTTGCAGATCGTGCGCGCTGATACGTTGTCGTTTCTCGCCTCTTCAATGCACTTTTGGTTGAGACCCACGGTCAACGTTTTCCGATAGTGTTTCGGAGCAAGTGTAAGAGTGCAGCAAAATGGATTTAAAAAGTCGTGATCACCCCATCGAAGGCCCTATGCTAGTCCGGTTGGGGGAATGTCTTCAAAAACGCCGCGAAGTGTTGAGCATGACCCAGCGTGAGCTGGGCGGGCGTATCGGCATCGGTTACCAGCAAATCGGTCGATATGAAACGACCGAGAACATGTTCACAGTCGCCAGATTTTGGCGCATGGCGAAAGCGCTCGAGATGGAGCCGGCGTCACTCGCGGCCATCGCTTTCACCATAGAAAGACGCGAGGATCGCGTTCGCGCCCTGATGCGGTATGATTCGATCGAACTCGACGTCATGAGTCTCGTCACAAAACTGACAAACGTGAACGACAAGGAAGATGTTCGTGACTTTGTGTTGACGAAGCTTCGACCGCGCTAATTTGTGACGCCTGTTAATGCCGACGCAGCCAAACCAATGCAGTTTTATTCTGTGTTGCCTTTAAAAATTCTATGGCGACAACGCACTTGAATCCAGTATCGTTGGCACAATCTATTGTTGTAATGCGGAAGATGCAGGAGGCTGGGTTCGTCGCATGGAGAAACATGATCAGAGCGATCCGTCGCCGGTCCCGTTTGATGTTTACCTCGGCGCCGTCTTACGACGCGCCCGTGAGGATTGTGCGCAGACCCAGGAAAACGTCGCCGAGGCGCTGGATCTGACTTATCAGATGATCGGTCGATACGAGCACGCTATAACACCGCTGAGAGTGGGTCAGTTTCGACAGTTTGCGAGGGTTGTGAATATCCTTCCGATGCTTGCGCTGGCAAAGGCGGAGGAAGCATATTATAGAGCCAATGGGCGCTCTAACGACATAGAGACGGCCGAGGCCTTAGTGGCGATCATTGAGTTGTTTGCCTCACTACAAACACCGGCTCAACGTAAGAACGCCGTTCAAGCTATCGCTAAAGTAGTCGGCCCGATGGCCCAATGCAGTGAATGATTTCTTAGCTTCATTGGGTGCAACGCATGCGCATTTAGCGCATCAAACAGGTTGATAACACAACGGTCCTTAGACCATTGAAAGGATCGCTTACTCAGGAGTATCCGGCACATAATCTGGACACTTCGGGCAAGGGCTTATATGAACTTGGTTCTTTCCGCGCTGAAACGTAACGTAACGGCCGTCTAGTTTTTGGCCGTAGATAATGAATTTGTTTGTTTCACGAATAAAATCGCCGAGTATGGCGCAACAAGTTGAATCACGATGTTGACGTACTTTCTTCTGAGCTGGCTTGGTCGTTTCGCGCATCGTTCATTCTCTCAAAGAGAAAACTGAATGCTCACTGCTAATGTGAAGCAATTCCAGTTAGACATTTGTCTGTGCGATGGGAATTAATAATTCAAAATGAGCATTGTACCAGCCAAAATGTAGCCATGTAGACTATACAGCTTGCCGCAATTGTTTTGGCGGCATGATCACGACCCTGGCCGGTGTTCAAACGCCATCCAAAACCGAAAACGCTTGAAGACTTGGAACAGCTGGATGTTCCAGTTGCCTGAATGACTCATTGAAACCACATCAAGATACCGGGCCCTGCCTGGAAGTCGGGAATGTGATCGATTGAAGCCAGCTCTACCTCAGAGTTGCCGGTTATGTGACCGGACAGATCACAATTTAAAAAAGGAAGAACAGGGGGCATGTGTCAATTTGTGAAACGTGGCCTAGCGTAAACCGATCGCGCCATTGATACCCCGGAGTGAGCTATTCTGACGATAAGCGCCTCGCCTGATTTTTGTTGCTTCTCGCGCGTTCAGCGGGGAGCGTTCTCTTGATGAAAACGTAGATCCCAGAGCCGGATAAAAAGCAAAGAAACAAACCGGTTATAACAGTGATGAAAACACCCCCTATACCCAAGAAATGAGCGCCGTGAAGGGAATATAATTGGCTTCCAATTTTAACCGGTATTGGCTCGTCTTTGAGCGTCGTGATCCAGATTTCATCCGCGCATTTCGCATGGACATGAGCCATCGCATCCCCAAATCTGGCATTCATGTCGCCCTTGCCTTTGAGCATGATAACATATTTGTTTATCTCACCTCTGATTATAGCGAGGGTTGAAATTTGACGGCTGGGAAATTGCTCAAGCGCGAGTTTGCTCGCCTCTGTGATGGACACAGATTCATCGCAGTCCTTCCGAAACCTGGCGGCCCATTCGGGCGGATCATCCATCTCCCCGAGCATTGGTCCGAACCAATCTGGTTTGCTCAACGCAGTGCCGGTCAGCGCGAAAAAAATGGTAAAAAGCGAAAGCCAAATACCGACGAGACCATGCCAATTGAAAAAGAGCACGCGCAACTTCCCTCGCGCTTGAAGGTTGACGGATTTCCGCATCACACCGCCGCGACGGGGCCACCACAAGTATATTCCTGAGACTGCAAAAAGAACGAGAAAAAAACCAAGGATAGCTATCAAAATCTTCGCAGGGCTGCCAAGGAGGAGCGTTGAGTGGAATTCGCTGAACTCATGTGCAAAAGATTTGCGAAGTTCAAAACTTCCGAGATACTCTGCTGTCACCGGATCTATGCTAAACATCAATGTGTCGGTCGTTACATCGGGCGCTCGACCGTAGACAAGTGAGGTCTCCAACCCCTTTACCCGAGAGTCGGGCATCAGTACACCTAGGGCTTCGAATTCCGTCGGGCCGTGCTCTTCCGCAGCCATTATGATCGCTCCGACGTCGGCATGCGGGCCGCTTGTTCCTTTCACGATATCGCCGTATTGGATCTCGAAAAGCTCGCCGAAAAATGCAAGCCCGACACCGGTAATGGCTACGAGAAATATGAAGAACCCAGAGATGGCGCCAGCCCAGCCGTGGGCTAACGCCATAACGTGTTTGACTGCTTTCGTTGAAACCATTTCGCGCAGTTGGCTCTCCGGAGTTTAGATGATTTTGAATGGCTGCTTGGGCTTCAGGAGCGTCGGCGTGTTGTTGGGCTCGTTCCGAAATTACAGACAACGACGCCGATCAGACATGTCAGAATTCAAAATTGACCCGCACACCGTACTCACGGGGCACGTTGATGTTCGCAAACACATTAGGCGCCCTAGATAACAATCTAGTGGGTTGGGTTTCATCAAAAACATTGTTTGCGAACAAAAATATTTCGACATTATCTGCAGGCCGAAACGCCAACGAGGCATCTGCAATAACGAAACTGTTGATTTTAAGGGCGGGTGTATTGAAATCATCGCTGAAATAATCGCCCGTGTATCGCACAGACGCGCGCAGCGTAGACCATTCGACAATGTCCCATGAGAACGCCATATTGCCCGTTATCTCCGGGGAGGCTTCAAAACTATTGCCTTCCAAATCGTTAAGCGTGGCCGGAAATGACTCAAATTCGGTCTCAAGAATACCCAGAGCGCCTGACACTGATAAACTTTCCGTCACGGCAAAATCCGCGGACAGCTCCAGGCCATAACTGACGGACTCGTCTGCATTTATAGCGATGACGTCTTCCAGGCCGCTTTCGAGTAGTGTGCGCTGAAACCGCTGCGCGTCTCTGAAATCGGAGAAAAAGAGATTGGCGTTTATAAGGAGACGGCTATCTATCGCCTCGATGCGGCTGAAGAGTTCGTAATTCCAGACGGTTTCCTGTTCAAACTCGACAAAATCACCTTCGGCAAAACTAAACGATACGCCGCCCGGATTGGAGCCGCGTGACACCAATGCCCCCACTCTCACTCCGGGTGCCGCTTCATATCCGACGGCGAATTTAGGGAGCCATGTGTCATACGTCTCTTCAAAAGAGAACGTGCCGCCGCCAGCCAATGCGTTAACCCCCGCGCGTTCGACTCGATCGCGTTGATACCGCAGGCCTGCCGTTACATCCCATCGGTCACCTAACTCAATCGTGGTCTCGGTAAAAACTCCTAATCCCGTTTTCTCGTTGTCATAATCAGTAATACCGCGAAAATTGACGATGTCATTTGATTCTAAATGGCGGAAGAAAATGCCGCCCACAGCTGAAACTCTTCCGCCGTCTGATTTGTAATTCAGTTTCGCTTCGTTGCCGATATCAGTGGACTTCAACGTGGCCGACCCAAAATTCTCAGGACTGATAAAACGGTCAACATTTAAATCAGTATAATAAACAGTATTAGACAACGCAAAGCCCGATCCAAAGTCATAAGACGCGTCCAATACGACAGAATCGCTGTTCGTCTTCCAATTTGGAACCGTGGTCCCATCGCTTTCCAACGCTTCAAGTTGCGATGGGGTGTTGTTTAGCTGATACAACTGAGGATTATTCGTTTCCATGTGGGTGTATGTCAACATAGCCTGAAATCCCGGCAGAGCGCTTGGCGTGAGTAGCACTTTCCCGCGCACGTCGATTAGTTCCGTGTCGATATCTCCGCCCCCGGCATCTCTGCAAGAATATCGCTGATCGCTTCTAATTGTTCCTTCACCACTAAGACGCGTTCAGGCGTCGATACGTCGTTTTTAAGCGGAAAAAATAGTTGCTCGACTTCAAAATCGTAGCGCGATCGTGACACTTCAGAACGTTTATTGGCCAACACCAGATTTCGCGCCGTTCGCCATAAATAGGCGCGCAGATTGGAGACCTTGTGGAGGTCTTCACGCTCTAAGAGTTTTTGAAAAGCCTGATGGGCAATGTCGTCAGGGTCAGGTGGACCATCGCCAAAGCTCTTACGAAGCGATGCGATGAGTTGGCCTGCATAGCGATCGTACAGACTTGAAACTTCTTCAGTGCTGTCATTCGCATCCTTAGCAGCTTTATCGCTATTTGGTATGTCTACCCGGCCCGCACGTTGCTGTTCTTCGTTGAGCCTCACTCGACACCTTTTTTTCGCCCTAGGATTGTCTTGATCTGAGCGCCGCAGACCGGGTTCCCGAGCCTCCATCTTGTCCTAAAAGCCTTCTCACATCTCGTAAATTTGGCATATCAGCGCCGCGATGAGAACGATTATCAATGACACTAATCAATCTTCCATTTTACTCAAGGCTTTTCGCGTCCTGTCCTTTCCTGTCGCTACGAGCTGAGCCTAAAGGCGTCGCGCGCTTGCACAGTGATTTCTCCTCATTCGGTTTTTTGCTGTAGTCTCATTCCTTGAATGTGTCGATATACGTAAGCAACGAATAGATGGCAGAGTTTTAAAATTCCCCACCGGAAATGCGCTCAGCAGCGCTAGATCTTCTGCGGCTCAATTTCGAGTGCCTTCTGAACTCTGACCTGCTGCCCAAGATTACCGGTTGATGAAAGTTCTGAAGCCGTCACCATGCTGCGCATGGTTTTAGCGCAAGGACGCACTCTGATTGCACAACGAACCAGCTGGACCGTTCGTCGTGAGTATCTGAGGGACATTTGACGGTCTAGCACTGCGAAGATGGGCCAAAGCTTCGCGGTTGCTGAAAAGAGCGCGAAACATTTTGCGTATCAACGTGCGAAGTTATCATAAAACTCTGAAATCACCGATAATAAAAGCATACGGATGAACCGCCTCACTTTAATGAACATGTGCATGTATAAATATTCAAAGTGAATTTTTGAATTAGTTTAATCGAGTTTCGCTTTAGAAAAGGCGCGGCGCACCATCTCGCGCAACCATGCGTTGGCTGGGTCCTGGTGCGAACGCTCATGCCAGAACATGCGTACGTCGATCGGCGGTAAGTCGATTGGGGCCGACTGAGAGACGAGATCGAGGCCGGATTTCATTTTTCTGGCGAGCGTTTCCGGCACGAGGGCGATACAATCTGTCTCTGCGGCGATAAACGGTAAGGCGAGAAAGCGCGATGCATTGATGCTGACGCCTCGCGACAAGTTCAGTTTCGACATCGTGTTTGCAACTGTTGAGTGCCCAGTATAATCCGGCCCGGCGACAGCGTGCTCTGCGTTGAGGAAAGCCTTTTTCGTCATGCGCTTGCCAATCAGGGGATGATTTCGGCGATGCAGACAAACATAACGTGTTTGGAACAAAGTTTGTTGATACGCCAACGATCCTGTCTCTAAAAGGTAGCCGATCGCAAGATCGATTTGCCCATTGGCGAGACCTTGCTCCATTGCGGTCCGCGTTAGAGGTTCGGTTTTGAAGGATATATAGGGCGCCTCCGTTCGTGATAATCGTGTAATTTCAGGCAATACCGATGCTTCAGCGATATCAGAGAGGGCGAGGGTGTAGCTGCGTTTCTCCGTTGCAGGATCAAAGGCGGAAGCCTTTAACCCTTCTTTGATGAGGCCGATCGCTTCGGCGATTTTCGGCGCCATGGCGTCAGCATAAGCGGTCGGAATGACCCCGTTTCGGGATTTGATAAACAAAGGGTCGCCAAGCATGCGGCGAAGGCGTGACAGGGCGTTGCTCATCGTCGGTTGAGACATGCCCATGCGTTCCGCCGCGCGGGAGACATGGCGTTCCCGGTAGACGGCGTCAAAGACGACAAGCAGGTTGAGATCGAGTTTTTGTATATTCATATATAGAATGACATATATCAATAACATATGGATTTACAAATAACTGAAGGATGCGCGAGTATCATTTTTTATGTTTCATCGAACGGGGAGACCTATGGTCGCCGCCATTGAAATGAAAGTGAAAGACGGCCAAGTAAAAGCCTATCTCGCCAAGCCCGAGGGGGGACAGGATGCACCCGGCGTCGTCCTCGCCCCTGCGATCGCGGGCGTGAATGAGTACGTGCTTCAAACCGCCGACCGGCTGGCGGCGGCAGGATATGCGACGCTGCTTGTCGATTATTACGCCCGCGAAGGCGCGGCGCCGGACATCTCTTCACCGCAAAAAATTGGCGAAGCCGTTGCGGCCCTGTCTGATCCCCGTTCTTTGTCTGATATCGCCTATGCAGCGGATCATCTGCGGGCGGAAAGCGGGGTGAATGCGGACCGCATTGGCAGTTTCGGCTTTTGCATCGGTGGGATGTACGCTTATCTCGCAGGATGTGAAGGCATAGGTCTTAAGGCGTGTGTCGATTATTACGGCGCTATTCAGTATTCTGAAACGAGCGAGACAAAGCCTGCGTCTCCCCTTGACCGGGCGGGCGAGCTTGATGCGCCTTTGCTCTGTCATTTTGGTGATTTTGACAGATTGATTTCTGCAAGCGACCGAGATGCTTTTGCCGCAGCGCTTCAGGAAAATCAAAAGCCATATGAAATGTTCGTATACCATGGCGCGCCACATGCCTTCGACGAAGATTTCCGGGCCCCGGTTTATCGCCCGGCGGCATCGGCAGATGCATGGCGTCGCAGTCTTGCGTTTCTTGATTGGAATTTAAAAAATAGATCTGTCCGTTAAGAGAGAGATAAGAAGAGGATTACGCCATGAGTGCGACAAAACCTGCAGATAAGCCCGAGATGCCCAACCCGCCATATGATGAGGTTGTGGAAAAAACCGAAAACAGCCAGTTCATGACGGATGACGAATATTATCCGTTCCTCACGAAGAAAAATATTCGCCCCGCGATTTGGCGTTGGAAAGACCTTTCCCCGCGCCTCGACAAGGTGGCGAGGGACCCGCTACGTCGCGCGGATCGGCGCTTCATCACTCTTGTGAATGAGGATACGGGTGATGCGGGCGGCGCCTTGCCCTCGGTCTTTATTGGTATTCAAACCTTTGCGCCTGGCGAGCATATTGTTCCCCATCGGCATAATTCCTACGCCGTCTACCATATCCTTCAAGGCAAAGGGTATTCCATCCTAGATGGTAAAAAGTTTGAATGGGAAAAAGGCGATACATTGGTTTGCCCGGCGTGGGCCTATCATGAGCATATCAATGACGGGGACGAGCAGGTGATTCAATATGTCTTTCAGGATATGCCTGCGCGCGCTATGGAGCGTAATCTTATTTGGGAGGAGCCCAAAGACAATACATTCCATATGATTGAGGGGAATGTTCCGCAATCAGATTGAGGCTTGGCGAGCTTAAGCGTTCTTCGCTGACCTCCTTCAAAAAGCGTACCGCTTCAACGTTCTGGTTCGGGCTAAACTCTTCGGCGCCGATGAGCGTGATCACGGCTGCGGCCTCGCCCTGATGGTCGAGAGCAGGCGCTGAGAGGGCGCGCAAGCCCGGTATGAAGGAATTGTCGTCGATGGCGACGCCTGCACTGCGTACGGTTGAGATAATCTGTGCAAGGTCTCTTTTTATCGTGGCGCGTTTGTTTACAGCGGCGGCTTTTTTGTTGGACAAAAGCTCCTTCTCAGCAAACGCTTCCATCATCGCGCGTGGGAGGTAGTTCCGAAAAGCTTGTACTGTTGCAGAAAAGGTAAGTGGCAGAACAGATCCAAGACCTAGTGATGCTACAAGTTGCTAGCGCGCCCTGTTGCCCCCATACGGACAGAAGGCTTGTCAATCCGGTCTCTTCCGTAACAGTTTTCATTGCGTTCAAAGGGGTTGGGTCAGGTGCATTTTTTGCAATTCGCACCTTGGGCCTGTCTTTTGCGCCGTACCCGTCATCTTTCAAAGTTTCAAGCAATGGAAACGTTTTGAGTGCAGCGAAGTTCTCACTCGGTGCACAATTGACAAATTTTCAAAATTATGAATAATTCATAATTATTGATACATAATGCATGATAATGAGCTGGATTGGGCGTTTGACAAATGAGTATTTCGACTGACGTTCCTGTAAGCGGCCCGCCGAAAGGCTCTTTAGTTGACTGGCTGACGGATGTTCTTAAGCAGCGGATCGCTGAGGGCCGCTATGGGCCGGGAGAGTGGATTCGTGAGCAGGCGCTGCAAAAGGAATTCGGCCTTTCAAACGGGCCTGTGAGAGAGGCTTTGGAGCGTCTTGTTGGGGCAGGTGTCTTCGTGCGAGAGGCGCGGCGTGGTGTTCGTATTGTCAATTTAACTGAGCAAGAGGTTGTCGAGCTTTTCGAATTGCGTATCGGCGTTCTCGAAATGGCTGCTGAGTTGGCGGCCCGACAATCTAATTCAACGTTAGCTGAGGATTGTAACTCCCTTTTTCGAGAAATCGACAAATCGGTTGCCCAAAACAAATCCGAAGATGTTTCCAAGTTGTTAGCAGATGTTGCGGCAAAGGTTTTTTGGGCGAGCGATAACCAGCAAATCTTTAAAAACTGGAACGATCTCAATCTTAAGATAAGAATATATGCGTATGCCGCGTTTCGAAATTCTAAAAACCCAGACGAGATCATCGATATGTGGCGCCGTTTGATTGACGCCATCGTCGATGGCGACATTCGCTCTTCAAAGACCACGATCCGCGGTATCTACAAAATGATGTTGATGGCGTTGGGTTTGGAAAAGCGGTCTTCTTTATTCTCGCGGCGCAATGCGACGCAGGCAGCGCGATGAGGATTGATGGCGGTGGTAGATGAAACGCGACAACGCAGGGGGGGGCTTGGCTTGGGGCAAAATTACACACTCTCTGACGTGTCCAGATGAAATATGGAGAGTTTGTGTGTGGTAATTCGTATCAGGAGGTTTAACTAAATATTTGCATGTACCTAGTTGCAAAAAAAATAAAACAATAAGTTTGCTGTTTGAGAGGGAGAGACTATGAAAATCAGAAAGATTTTGAATGGTGCGGTTGCTGGTTCGGTTTCGGCCGCCGCCCTGACTGTAGCGGCGCCTAACGCTATAGCGCAAAGTGACGAGGGGGCGCGAACACTTGATGTTGTCGTTGTGGAAGCTCAACGTCGTGAGCAGAACTTAAATGAAGTTCCGATTTCGATCACCACCTTCGATGCGGAAGAAATCAATGCTTACAACATCGTCGACATTCAAGATTATGCGCAACTGGTGCCTAACCTTGGATTTACATCTGACGGCTCGCCTCTTTTCCCCGCGGTGAACATTCGCGGCGTCGAAAACATTGGCGGCATCGTAAATTCGATAGGCATCTACGTAGATGAAATCAACACGACGCCGTCGTTGGATGTTTTTGCGTTTGACGCTAATCTTTTCGATATAGAGCGTATTGAGGTTTTACGTGGTCCGCAAGGCACGTTGTTTGGACGGAACGTTCTCGGCGGCGTCATAAATGTTTCCACAGTGAAACCAGGTAACGAGTTTGGCGGGCGTATTGACGGGCGGTATGGAAGCTTCGATACACGGCGCGTAAAAGCTTCCTTAAACGTTCCTATTACGGATCGCGTCTTCACCCGCGGCACCGTTTATTACGAAGAGACGGACGGTTGGATTAATAATGTCGGCCCAAGCGGAGAAACCAATGACGACATGACATGGGGCGCGCGTATTGCGCTGCGTGCGGAGCTGACGCCTAATACTTTGTTGGATATCGCTGGGTCTTATTCAGACCTTGAAACCGGTTTGCCGGATGCGATCCCGGACGGGCAAACAGCGGATTTTTTCCGTTTCATCTTCAATATTCCAGCCGATCCGCTTGGAGAGTACGCGGGCATTGGTTTTTATCCTGAAAATGACGACACGGTGAACACCAATGGTGGGTTTTTCCGTGATCGGCAGACAACGGTATTGAACGCCCGCTTGGAACATGATTTCGGTTCTGTTGTCGGCATCTTTAACGCCGGTTACATCGAAAATGAACGTTCTGAGGATATCGACGCAGATTATTCGCCATCAGATTTCTTTCAAGATATCGAAACCGGCGGCGTTGAGGCCCTTAGTTTTGAAGGGCGACTGCAGTCTAACAACGATAGTCGGTTAAGCTGGGTCGCCGGGGCCGCCTATTCGAATGATGAGCGTTTCTTTACAAATAAAGAGGTGGTCTTTCCTGATTTGCAATTATTTACGTTGGGTTTTGTTGTGGCGCCTGAGCTGGTCACAGCTGACGAAAGATTTGAGTCGGAAATCGAATCATGGGGCGTCTTTGCGGATTTGACATATCAGTTGGATCAAGACGGGCGCTGGACGGTATCTGTCGGCGGCCGTTACTCCGACGATACTGTTACAGATACGCTGATTGATGGTCCAAGCATAAATAACGGATTTTCAGTCGTGCCGCCGTTTGGTCCGAATGAAGAATCGTTTAAGTCCTTCACAGCGCGCGGGTCTCTTGTTTATGCAGTAACTGACGATGTTAATCTGTACGGCGCCATTTCCCGCGGAACGAAGCCCGGCGGCTTCAATGTACGTGCTGTGCAAGATCCGGATGTGCCGTCGACATATGATATCGAGACTTTGTTGAATTATGAGATCGGCGCGAAAGGCTTTTTATTCGACAATCGTATGTCGTTTTCTCTCTCAGCCTTTTATATGGATTGGGAAGATCTTCAATTCGAAACCGTTTTCTTTGCACCAGGTTCAATCAGCGCGGATTTCGTAACGCTGAACGCCGGCGTGGCGTCAAGTTACGGCGTGGAGGCGGATTTTTCTGCGCTGGTCACGGACAACCTGACCATCAATGGCGGGTTTGGCTATCTTAAAGCTGAAATCGGCGAAGGTGACGATGTCGCTGATTCTGTAGACCCCGCCGGCAATACGTTCAGCATTGACGGCAACAGTTTGCCGCGATCGCCAGAGTTCTCTTTTAATCTTGCTGCCGAATATTCCAAACCTATCACGAATGATTTCGATAGCTTCTTTCGGGTTGAGGGAAATTATCGTACGGAACAGTTTGAAAGCGTCTCGAACGGTGAATCGTCTTTTAGTGAGGCGGGAGGAGCTCTCCAGCCCGATCTTCTAGACGGGTACGGAATTCTAAATGTCCGCATGGGTGTCAGAAATGATGCCCTTTCTCTCACTGTTTTTGGTGAAAACCTGCTTGATGAAACTGAGGTTGTCGGTATTCGTGATCAGATAACGATTGTCGGCTTCAACCAATCTCTTGTTCGCCGTCAATTTGGTATTCGCGCCACCTATGATTTTTAGGACGATTGCCCCGTAAGGCGAAGGCGATCCTGTAAAGTTTTTTGCAGGATCGTCTTTTTTTTCGGGCCCGTCGGTTTTGCGACAAAACGAAACGGATAGTGGTTTGGTGAAAGGCAACAGAAAGAAGCGATAGGTGATTAAAAAAAGCAGTATCATTAAACGGATTATTGAACGGGCAGCTGAAACGCCCTCGGACGCCGCCGTGATTTTGGGCGATCATACCCTAAAATACGTTGTCTTGATGGAACGAGCAGGTCGTGCTGCGTCAGCGATTGCTCGGTCCGTTTCAGGAGTGTCTCCCAGGGTTTGCTATTTCGGTAAAACGTCCTTCGAGTATTATGAGCTCTTCATGGCCTCATTAATGAGGGGCGGCGTATTTATTCCGATAAATTGGCGGTTTGCGCCGGCAGAAGCGGTTGGCGTTATAAGCGACGCCGACGCGGATATCATTGTTGTGGAGCCTGAGTTTTTCGCGATCGCTAATGCGCTAATCGCGTCTGGCATGCAGGCAAGTAAGATCCTTATTACAGGCGATGGTGCGAGCGCGGAATTGGAAAGTTATGAGGCGTGGATTGATGCAGGCGATAGTCTATCGAGTGTTGAGGAAACGTCGGAGGATGCAATCTGCCTCCAGCTCTACACGAGCGGTACGACTGGCGAGCCAAAGGGCGTACAGCTGTCTCATCGCGCATTCGTATCGCAATTTGATTTGTTCGATAAGCTTCCGGAAAGCGGCCGCTTCGCAAAGGGCGATGTTCTGTTCATTTGTTTGCCGGGATTCCATGTCGTCGGCGCCGCCTATATTCTGCAAGGTCTCTTCCGTGGCGCAACGGCGGTTATTCAACGTGATTTCAATCCGTTGGAAGCAGGCGTTTTAATTGAGCGCTGTAATGTAACGCATACCATTCTTGTGCCGACAATTATTGGAATGATTATTGACGCGGCGAAAAAATCTCAACTGAACTTATCAAGTTTGCGTTGCGTATTTTATGGCGCAGCGCCAATCTCGAGAAATCTTATGCAAGAGGCGCTGGCGCTTTTGTCATGTGATATGTTTCAAGCATATGGACTGACAGAGACGGCCGGTCTTGTCACCTTGTTGCCGCCAGAAGACCATACGGCGGATTCAGGTGCGCGGTTGGAGTCCGCCGGATTTGCAGCTCCCGGCGTTGAGATTCGCATTGTTGATGGGGCTGGCGCTGTCTGCCCAACAGGTGACATTGGGGAAGTCATAATTCGTACACCAACGCTTATGTCCGGGTATTGGAAAAAGCCCGAAGTGACGGAAGACGCCGTCAAAGACGGCTGGTTTTATACAGGCGATGCTGGGCTTGTCGATGAAGATGGATATCTTTTTTTAAAGGACCGCCAAAAAGATATGATCATATCGGGTGGTGAAAATATTTACCCGGCTGAGATCGAACGCGTGTTGGCTACATGTCCAGGCGTTGCTGATGCAACGGTTATTGGAATTCCGGATGAAAAGTGGGGAGAGAGCGTTTTGGCGGTTATCGTATCGACAAACGGCGCCGACATATCTGAGCAGAGTGTCCAAGAGTATCTTCGTGAACGCCTGGCTGGATTTAAGGTTCCGAAACGTGTTGAGTTTCGCAGCAGTCTTCCGCGCAATCACCTTGGGAAAATTTTGAAAAAAGAGGTTCGTGCGCCGTACTGGCGAGATAAAGTCCGTCAAATTTCATAAGAGCCCGCGATTGCAAAATAAAAAAATATTTAAATAAGCGCCGTCTCTGTTGAGACGTTCGCAGTTAAGGTAAGCTGTTTTCTGGGAACGTGATTGCGCAGCGATCGTCTGACCAGATTTTAAAAGTCTCAACCGTTTCCAAAACAGGGCAACGCAATGCCAAACGATATTCTGGACCTCGATCATCTAATGTTCAACTGCTTTAGTGCAGAACGCACAGAGCTTCAGTTAAGAAAACTCGGTTTCACCGTGCGGGGGTTTCGTCCCATTCCGCCTATGGGGGGCGGCGACGCCGGCGGGGCCGGCGGAAGTCTCGTCGTGATGTTTAAGGGAGAAAACGATGCTTGCGCAAATTTTCTGGAATTTTCTGTTTGCGATCGGGCTTTCGCACATCCCGCCATGCTAGGGATTTTAAACGGCGCAGAGGGCGTGGCCATGGCGGTCCAGGCGACTGAGCACCCTGAAGACTTACATAGGCGGTGGTCTGAACGAGGTGGGGAGGTTGAGCATTGGGCGGTTACTTTTCCTGGAAGCAGTGAGGATACGCCTCCTATCAAAGTCGCTATCGTGCTTCCCCATGCTGGCGTTTTTCCATGGCCTATAAACGCTGTTTGGCAAGATGACTATTCATCTTACTATAATGCTGAATTGCAAAATCATCCAAATACGGCATTGCGAATGACATCTGTCACCTATGCTACGTTCAAAGAACGGTTTGATGCAGATGTGAGCGGAATGGCGTCCGCTTATGGTTTTGAACCGCAAAGAGGCGATCTTGACGATTGGGTGGAATTTGTTCCGGGAAAGGCGCGTATGCGCATCACCACCGTTGAAAGGCTTCGTCAGCGCTGGCCCGGCATCAGCGAACCTGCTGCGGTCCGGGCGCCCTGTGCTGCGGTGGTGTCGTTTGACGTTCAAAACTTGGATGCTTTGATTTCAGTATTAACCGAAAGCGCCATTGAATGGCGGCTGATCGACGGCGCCGTTTGCACCCATCCTAGCGACAGCATAAACACTGTTTTCGAATTCAGGTCGGTTTCATGATAGATATATCATCAGTATATAGATGGAATGGCGAGGATAAGGGGTTCGCGGGGTGGGAAGCGCTCAAAGTCTCCCAATCCGACCAACCGGATATATTTGTTGCGAAGGGGCCGGTCTCAGGACCCAATCTTTTTTTGTTTCCCGGTCTTTGCGAGCCGTGGCACAGTTTTGAACCGATTTTCGATGATATTACAAAGCGGTTCACAGTTTGGGTGCAGGACCTGCGCGGACACGGATGGTCCGATAAAGACCCAATGGGACGATACGGCGTTAAAGACTATATTGGCGATGCATGCCGCCTTGTCGATGAATTGATGGAGGGTGAGTTTTTTGTAGCCGGGCATTCTCTTGGCGCTTTGATTGCCGCAGGCGTTGCATCTCAACGGCCGGAGAAGGTTAGGGGTGTGCTATTGGAGGACGGTCCGTTCTTTATGACAGAGCCTGATCAATGGGAAACGCACCCGTGGCGCAACCGCGTATTTGGCGATCTCGCTGGGCGGATGAGAATTGCTGAAGCAGAAGGTCTTAACCAGGAGCAATTCGTAGATCTTTATGCAGATCGCCTTTTCGCATTCGTGCCCGACGGGGCTCCGCCACAAAGGGTGCGATGGGCGAATAAAATATTCGCGATATTCGCTGACCTGCGCGACAGTCTGGATCAGCCGCTTCAAGACAAAATGGACAATGCGGTTTTGGCGCTTATAAATCAGAAAGAAGCTACATGGGGGGCGTTGTTTCCGCGCCCCATGCTTGAAGATTTTGCGGCGAAGTATCAACACATCGACTGGCGCGCGCCGGGCAAGGCCGCCAGCATTGATTTTAGCGCCGGCTTCGACCACCAGCAGGCGCTTCGCTCCATTACATGTCCGGCGGCTATTATTGAAGCGGATCGTGACTTGAGCGGCGTTCTTACGGACGGTCGGCTGGACAAGGCTCTGTCTTGTTTTGGTGATGAAACTTTTCATGTGCTCGTCGATCATGCAATGCACGACGTTCATGAGACTCACCCAGGCGAGGTGTCAGCTGCGTTTGAGCGCCTTCTAGAAGTTTCTAAGTAGTTCAAAACAGGTAAAAATATATCAGATAAATACTCAATGTTTGTTACAAAACTGATTTGTTCTAACCACAGAAAGCCGTGATGCGACCGTCGTCACATTTCAAAAGAATTAGAATAGCGAAACCTCTCGTGGTTGGCGACTTTTAAAAAATCTGAGTTCTGGGGAAGCAAAAAATGCGGTTAAGCAATAGTCGACTGATACTTTTCACCCTTCCCGCACTTGTCATTGGAGGCGTGGGGCTGCCGGTCGCAAGCTTTTTTCCAAAATATTATGCGGAACATGTTGGGCTTGGATTAGCGACGACCGGTACGATTTTTATGTTGGCGCGTATTTGGGATGTCGTAACAGATCCCATGGTGGGCATATTGTCAGACCGTTTTCCGTCGCCAATGGGCCGACGCCGGCATTGGATGCTGATCGGCATGCCGATTTTTGCCATAGGCCTTTTGATGATGACATTCCCGCCTATCGGCGCAGGCGCCGTTTATCTGGCGGCGGGAATTTTTGTTTTTTACATCGGGTATTCTCTCACATATGTCTCGCTGCTGGCCTGGGGTGCGGAGATGTCGCCCGATTATCACGAACGTGGCCGCATTATGGCTTTCATACAAGCAATGTTCGCATCGGGAACCTTATGCGTCATTTTGTATTCCGCCTATCTTGCCACCTCGGGAGCAGGCATAAGGGATATGGTCGTCGGCATGTCTGTTTTGCTTGTTATCGCTATGCCGATCGTATTTTTTCCAGCTGTCTTGTTCACGAAAGAAAAGCCATGCCTTCAAACGAAGAGTTTTGTAGGGTTTAGGGAATCCTTGAGGATTGTCGCGGCGAACGGTCCTTTGCAGCGGTTGCTGGCGGCTGACTTTATAACCGGCCTTGCCGCTGGGCTTATTTTTACACTGACGTTGTTTTATGCTCAAAATGCCCTGAAGCTTCCAGTGCTCGGTTCGGTCTTGCTTCTTGTTGCGGCGGCTGGCGGTGTTGTTTTTATGCCTTTGTGGGCGTTTTTATCGAAGCGTTTTGGAAAACATATAGCGTTTTCCTACGGGTGCCTATCGCTCTCAGTTTTAACGGTTTTCATCGCCTTTGTTCCCCAAGGCGCAGCGGCGCCCGCAGTAGCGGCTTATATGTTCCAAGGGGTCGCTATTTCAGCGCTATTATATTTTCCAAAGTCAATTGTTGCTGACGTCATCGATTATGACGTTGTTAAAACAGGCCAGGAACGGTCCGGTTTGTTTTATGCGCTTGTCACACTGACGCATAAGCTTGGTTTGGCGGCGGCGACAGGGTTGTCTTTTTATATTCTCGCTCTTGTCGGGTTTGAACCGCTTGCGGAAGACAATCCTGACTCTGCGATCAATGGGCTGCGGGCTTTGACCGGCGGCGGTCCCGCTGTGTTTTACCTTTTTATCTTTTTAATTATGAGGCGTTTTCCTCTTGATCAAGAAACTCAAATAGAGTTGCGCATGCAAATTGAAATGCTTGCGGGTGCGGATAAGGAAACAAAGAGCGCTGCAAGCATTTTAGCTACGAACTCTAAAACAGAGATAGAGCCTGGCGCCCAAAGTGCGATTCCAAAATAAGCTCAAATGTTTTTGCCAGTCATATTTTATAACAGCTGACCTGGTTTGGGATTCATCTGGGCGGGTGTGTAAAAAAGCAAACTTACCCATTGTTTCGTTAAGCAAGGCGGCGCCAATCTCCCATGAAAGCTTCGGCGTTACGTTGCCGCAAGACCCTCGCTTTAGATTTCTTCAATGAACTCAATCGTCAATCCATCCCAATCTCTCAAGTAAACGACGCGCCGTCCTTTGTTGGGGCCGCGATCTATCATCGCTGCTTCTCCCGCTGGGCTGACGCCGTGCTCTTTTGCGCGGGCCAGCGCATCGTCAAAATTCTCTACATTGAAAGCGACGTGGGCGAACCCGACATCGCATGGGCGTGGCGTATACGTTGTCTTCTCGTCCGGGCCTTTGTATTCAATTAACTCGAGGCGAAGGCCTGGCGCCTGGACGAACGCAATGCGTACGTCTGCGCCTGCGACGCCGGTGACGCGTTCAATTACCGCGTTATCGCGCGGGCCGTCTGAGAGGACTTCCATCCCTAATGCGTCCTCCAAATAAGATAGTGTCCTTGTAAGGTCCGAGACGGTGAAACTAACATGGTTCGTACTCTTTATATTTACTTCACTCACTCAATCTCTCCATTAGTAGTGTTAGCTTATGATCAAAAGCCCAACACGATGATCGTTTTCTAGGCTATTGACCTAACTCAAAATTGACATTCACACACTTTGATTTACGGCCAGATTAATCCATTCTTCGAACAGGGTGGTGCGGATTGACTGTTTTTCTTTATTATCCGTGATAAGAAAATAGTCGTGAGACTCAGAAATCGGCCTGTTTAACAGCTGCAACAGAACTCCGTCTTTCAAATCCTCGCGCGTTTCAAAAGGATTGCAGAGCGCGACGCCATATCCTCTCCGCGCTGCGCTGAGCGCCAAATATGTATTATCGAAGAAGATCTCTGTACTATCTACCGGATAGGCGACGCCCATATGCTCATACCACGCGCGCCAACTGTTCTCCCTGTCATGTATAATCGGCAGGTTTTGTAACTGCTCCGGACGGCGGATCGACGCATGCTGCGAAAGAAGCTTCGGACTGCCATAGGGGTAAAGCTTCGGCGAGGCCAAATGCTTGACGACGCGTCCGCGGGGTTGCGGCTCGCCGTAACAAATGGCGATATCAATCTCTGTCGGTATCGATTTTTGGTTCGGCTGAATTTCAATGACCCGAATCTCGATTTGCGGATAGCGCTGTTGAAACTCGCAAACGTGCTTAACGGCCCAGCTGGCGCCTGTTGTCTGCGTGCATCCCACCGTCAGAACGCCGGCGACGCTGTCGGGCAGTAATTTCTGTGCGCCTTCCAGCATGCGGTCGAAACCGTCGCTCACGGACTCAAAAAGGCGTCGCCCTCCCGGCGTCAGCCTGAGGCGTCCGCCGGCGCGTGCGAAGAGTTGCACCGCCAGCAAGGTTTCCAGCGCGCGAACTTGATGGCTGATGGCGCTGTGCGTCACGCCAAGCTCTTCGCCGGCGCGGCTCATGTTCAAATGGCGCGCGACGCTTTCAAATGCGCGGAGAGCCGAGAGGGGAAGCGTTCGTTTTTCAAGCATTGATTGTTATCAAATTAAATTCACATACAGGGTGAATATTTTTGTTTTGATGATAATAAAACTAACAGTTAGATTTTGTTAAAGCAACTCTTTTGAGAGCTTAAGATGCGTTTGGAAAATGATAGATTGATGCGTTCGCAAGCTTTCGTCGGCGGCGTGTGGATTGACGCGGCGGCGAACGGAACGTTCAGCGTCGAAAATCCGGCCAATGGCGAGGTTATCGCCGAGGTCGCCCATTGCGGCGGTGATGAAGCACGGCGCGCGGTTGAAGCGGCGAAGCGCGCTTTCCCCAAATGGCGGGCGCTGCCGGCCAAGGCCAAGGGCGTGGTGTTGCAAAAATGGGCGGACCTCATAAAGGCGAACCTGGACGACCTCGCTTCTCTTTTAACGGCCGAGCAGGGCAAGCCGTTGGCCGAGGCGCGGGGCGAAATCCTTTACGGCGTCAGCTATATTGAGTGGTTCGCCGCGGAAGCGACGCGGATTTACGGCGACATCATCGCACCGTTTACGGACAATCAAAGAATTGTATGCCTGAAAGAGCCTGTGGGCGTCGTCGCGTGCATCACGCCGTGGAACTTTCCGAACGCCATGCTCGCGCGCAAGATCGCGCCGGCCTTGGCGGCGGGGTGCACGGTCGTGTGCAAGCCGGCGAACGAAACGCCCCTGTCCGCGTTGGCGCTGGGCGCCCTCGCCGAAGAGGCAGGCGTTCCCGCCGGTGTGGTGAATATACTTTGCGGAGACACGGAAGAAATTGGAGAGGTGCTCATCTCCAGTAAAGGCGTCCATAAGCTGAGCTTCACCGGCTCGACCCGCGTCGGCAAAATGCTCCAGGCCGCCTGCGCCGCAACCATGAAGCGCACATCCATGGAACTTGGCGGGAACGCGCCCTTTATCGTGTTCGACGACGCCGACCTTGACGCGGCGGTGGACGGCGCGATGGCGTCGAAGTTCCGCAACGCCGGTCAAACATGCGTCTGCGCCAATCGCATGCTGGTCCAGGAGACGGTTTACGACGCATTCGCCGAAAAACTTGCGGTGAAAGTGCGCGCCCTTCGGGTCGGCGACGGCGCCAGCGGCGAGGCCGATATCGGCCCGCTGATTCATGCACGCGCCGCAAGGGGCGTGCGCGGGCTGATCGATGACGCGCTCGGAAAGGGCGCGCGCGCTATAGCTGTCGACGGTTTCGAAAGCCCCGGTGAAAATTTCGTCCAGCCGACCCTCCTTTTGGACGCCGCCCCTGAGATGCGCGTCTTTAACGAAGAGATTTTCGGTCCCGTCGCGCCGCTGTTTCCCTTTAAAACGGAGGAAGAGGCGGTCGCGATCGCAAACGATACGCCCTACGGTTTGGCGAGTTACATCTACACAAGGGATATCGGTCGCATCTGGCGCGTCAGCGAGGTGCTGGAATACGGTATGGTCGGGATCAATGAAGGCGCCATTTCAAACGCGGCGGCCCCCTTTGGCGGGGTAAAAGAATCCGGCCACGGACGAGAAGGCTCCAAATACGGCCTCGACGACTATCTGAACATCAAATATCTGTGCATGGGCGGCGTAAAATCATGAGCATGACAAACCGGATCGACGAGATTTCCACCCCCTCCAACGCCAAATGGCAGTCCCGCAAGAACGCCGCTATGGCGCGCGGGGAAAGCAACCTCGCCCCGGTCTTCGTGGACCGCGCCGCCGGGTCGCGCGTGTGGGATGTGGAGGGTAAGGAATATATCGATTTCGGAACCGGTATCGCAGTCTGCAACACAGGGCACGTCCATCCAGCCGTTCGATCCGCCGTGGACAAACAACTCGATCGGTTCAGCCATACATGCGTCATGGTGACTCCCTACGACTCGGCGGTCGAACTGGCCGAGAAGCTGAACGCCATCGCGCCCGGCACCACGCCGAAAAAAACCATGTTCGTCACGACTGGCGCCGAAGCGGTGGAAAACGCGATAAAAATCGCCAGGTCCCATACCGGACGGCGCGGCGTCATCAGTTTCGACGGCAGCTATCACGGCCGTACACTGATGACTATGGGGCTGACAGGCAAAATGGCCCCCTATAAAAGCGGCTTCGGTCCGTTTCCGGCGGATATTTACCGGGCGCCGTTTCCGATAGATTATCACGGGATAGACACGGACCAGGCGCTCACCGTCGTGCGCACGATTCTAAAAACCGACCTTGACCCGGCCGACTGCGCAGCGATTATCGTCGAACCCGTTCAGGGCGAAGGTGGATTTTATCCCGCCAGCGATGCGTTTTTGCAAGGCCTTCGCGACATTTGCGATACACACGGGATCATTTTAATCGCCGATGAAATTCAAACCGGCTTCGGCCGTACAGGGCGCATGTTCTGTTCGGAGTATTCCGGCGTTGAGCCGGACCTTATGACCGTCGCGAAGGGCCTCGCCGGCGGTTTCCCGCTGGCCGGGGTGGTTGGCAAGGCGGACATCATGGATGCGCCGGGCCCGGGCGGGCTGGGCGGCACCTACGCCGGCTCGCCGGTCGGATGCGCCGCCGCGTTGGCCGTTATCGATATTATCGAACAAGACAAGCTTTGTGACCGCGCCGCGGCGCTTGGCGCGGCGTTTCAATCGCGCCTGCAAGAGTTGCAACAGGAGTTCCCAAACCTTGTCGGCGACGTACGGGCCGACCGCGGGGCCATGGCGGCGATAGAGCTTGTCGAAGACGGCGACGCCGCGCGGCCGAATGCGGCTCTGACGAAAGCGCTCGTGACGCCGGCCTATGAAAACGGTCTTATGATCCTAACCTGCGGCTTCCACGGAAACGTCGTTCGGTTCTTACCGGCGCTGACGATGGACGACGACACGTTCGCCCAGGGAATGAAAATTTTCTGCGATACGTTTCGGGCCGTGACGAAGGAGATCGGCTAGATCAGTGCAAAACGGGATCATATTGGCCGGACACAGAAAACAACAGGAATGACGGAGCGAACACATGCCGCTTGATGACGCCGCCCGGACGCTTTTAGGACGCACGCCGCGGGAGCATTTGCAGAATGTTCTGACGCAGACGGACCGCCTCGCCGTCAATGAGGCGGGGGACTTGTGCATCGCAGGCCATACGGCGGAGGCGTTGTTGGAAAAGTACGGCTCGCCTCTCTACGTCGTTAGCGAGGAGACGCTGCGCGCCAATTTCCGCCGTATTGACAGCGTCTTCCGCGAGGCATGGCCCGGCGATGTCGTTGTGATGTTCGCGATTAAAGCCAATAACAACCCGGCTATCCGCGCCATCATTCACGGCGAAGGCGGCGGCGGAGACTGTTTCGGCTTCGGCGAAATGTACGCAACGTTCGAAGGGGGCGCCGACCCCAATCTGATCGCCATGAACGGCGGCAACAAATCGATCGACGAGATGCGCGCCGCCGTCGAACGCAAAATCATCGTCAACATCGATGCTGTGGACGAAATCGATCTCCTGAAGGAAATTTGCGCCGATCTGTCGACTGATGTTCGTGTCTGTCTGCGCATTAAAAGCGCGCCTGCGTCTCTAAAAACGGCGCCCAGCGATTATATGGGCGTTCCAGACAACGCGCAGTTGTTCCTGATGCGTGAGAAATGGGGCCTTAGCCGCCAGGCCGCGATCGAAGCGGTGAAAGCCGTCCTCGAGACGCCAGGTCTTCAGCTTGGCGGCTTCAACATCCACACTCCGCGCTTTACGCAAGACCCTGAACTTTTTGCGGAGTGTACGCGTGATTTTGCGGAAACCATCGTCGCGATCAGAGATGAAACCGGTTACACGCCGGACCTGATTGATATCGGCGGCGGCTGGCCACGCGAACGCGACCCGGAGTCGCGGGGATACGCGCTGAACCCCCACACGATCGAAGCCTTCGCCAAGCACGTTGCGGCGTCCATGTTAAACGTGTTTAAAGAAGGTGATTTGCCGACGCCGGAGCTGCGGCTCGAACCAGGTCGGTACATTATTGGAAACGCTGTCACGCTTTTGGGCCGCATTGGAGTCGTCAAGCGCGATTGCGGCATGATCTGGGTGAATACGGATTTCAGCACGAACAACCTTGTCCGGATTGACACGGCGAAAAGCGCTTATCACATTATGCCGGCCTCTGGCATGGACCGCGATTACACCCAAAACGTACAGATTGTCGGCCCGACCTGCATTGACTCGCGCATGGCGGACGATTGGCCAACCCCTGACGTCGCGCGCGATGACCCGATGGCGGTGCTGGACGCCGGCATGTATTCCGAATCAACGGCGACGCAATTCAACAGCGTGCCGCGCCCTGCTACAGTGCTCATCGGCGATGGGGCCGTCGATATTATCCGAGAACGCGAAACCGTCGAGGACGTTTATGCAAAAACGCGCGTTCCCGAACGGCTCCGCAAAGACGGAAGGTGATTCGTGACGCAAGCTAAATCTGACGCAACGTATCCGGATTTAAAGGATAAAGTCGTTCTTATCACCGGAGCGGGCGCCGGGCTCGGGCGGGCGATGGCGGTCGCGTTCGCAAAACAGGGCGCCCGCCTGCTCTTGAATGATCTTCATAAAGACGCCGCGCTGGAGACGCACGCTCTGCTAGAAGAGTTTTCCGGACGCGCCGAGATCTATCCCGGTTCAATCACAGACGCTGATGTCGTTGACGGATTATTCTCGTATGCGGCCGACACTATGGGCGGCGTCGACATTCTAATCAACAACGCCGGATTGTCCGGCGTGGCGCCGACAGCAGACCTCAGTCGCGACGCCTGGAACACCTGCCTCGACATTAACCTTTCGGCGCCTTTGTTCTGTGCACAACACGCTTTGAAAGGTATGAGCGAAAAGCAAAAGGGCGTCATTTTGAATATGTCGTCGATATACGGCGTTGTGGCGGCGCCGAAACGAGCGGCGTATTGCGCGACCAAGGCCGGCCTTGCGATGCTGACAAAGGTTTTGGCTGTGGAGTGGGCCGAATTCGGGGTACGTGTAAACGCCATCGCTCCGGGCTATGCCAAAACGGCTCTGGTCGACGATTTAATCGACAGGGGCGACATTGATGTGGCGGCGCTCGAAAACAGAACGCCCATCAATCGGCTTATCACGCCGGAAGAAGTCGCCGCACTTGCGGTCTTTCTCGCTTCGGACGCCGCCTCTTCCATCACGGGACAGACCGTCGCTCCTGATGGCGGCTGGACCGCTTATGGGTATGTATGATGAAGACTCTGTACATCACCCAATGAATTCACATTAATATGGACTATCAAACAATATTGTTTACAGAGGAATATATCTCTTGATGACTAAGGTATTCTATGCGGAGGGCAGCGGGACGTTGCTGGACCACATCGAACAGCCTCAATCGGCTCAGATTCTGGGATATCGATTTGAGAATTTCGACTATGAAGCGATGACCATTGATGTTGCTTTTGAGGCAAGCAGCACATTGCTCAACGCCGCTGGAACCGTCCAGGGCGGTTTTATTGCAGCTATGCTTGATGAGGTTACGGGCGGTCTTGTTGTTTTGTGTACAGATGGGTGTTATCGAGCCGCTACGCTCAGCTTGAATATATCTTACCTTTCAGCTGCTCGGACAGGCGTGCTGAAAGGGCGTGGACGGATAACAAAGCTAGGCAAGGCAACGGTTTTTCTATCAGCGGAACTGCGTCGTGACGACGACACTATCGTCGCTAAGTCAGATCAAGTCGCCGCCCTGTTTTCCCTGGGCGAGGCAAAGGGGCGAGGCTAAATCGATTATGTCCATCGTCTTTTGACTCTTGCTGGCGACGAGTAAAAGGTGTGTAAACCCGTCAAGTGATATTTGGAGAAAATTTATGACGCTTAAAAATATAATAACTACACTGATTTTTCTATTTTCGACAGTGGCATGTGGCGACGCAAGCATGCCGTCTGGCGCGCAATCTACAAATCAAGCTGAAGATGCGGCCAAGCTGGACACGCCAAACTTTGTTGGCGAATGGCGAGCCGTCGCCCCCGACACAAGCGTGGCTGGGCGTGGGTTCATCCAATTGGATATCGCCCAAGGCGAGGGGCCAGCTAAATTTGAGGTAATGGTGGGGGGGCAAGAAGCGTTTTTTCAACCTGACCCTCCCGCATGTTGTTTGCCTACTTTCGCGCAATCAACCTTAAAAGACGGAGTTTTGACGGGCGCTTTTACACTCTTTCCCGACACCGTTATGGGCTTCACAAGCGGTGAGGTGAGCTATACGGCGAAACACGTTGAAGGCGGCCTTTGGGTTACGTTTCGCAACGCAGTGAATTCCCAAGAGGTTCTCTTCAAACCGGCGGATAGCACGGCGTTTCGGAAGTTTACTACACCAAGACTGGCGGCAGACGGCTCGCTTGCCAAGGACTACACATATTCGCCCCCGAAAGGCCATGAGGGTTTAGAGGGGGGCGATGCTCAGAATATGGATATTGATGTTGAATATCTGGAAGCGCTGGTGAAATCAATTATGACCGATGGTGAGGCGCCGCTTACAACCAGTGTTTTGTTAATCAAAGATGAAAAGCTGGTTCTTGAGGAATACTTCTACGGAAATGATGCTAAGCAGCTTCACCCGGTTATGTCGGTTACGAAAAGCTTTATCAGTTTGGCTGTGGGGCAAGCTCTAAACCGAGGCGAGCTTGATACGATCGATAAGCCGATCATAGACTATTTTCCAGAGCATAAGTCGTCATGGTGGGGATCGAACGGTAGTAAAGTCACGCCGAGGCACCTACTTCGAATGGCCAATGTTATCGGCTCGCGTGAACGGTTGCTCTCAGGATATGGGCAGAATACTGCAGTAGACGATGCTTCTCCGTGGTTTGAGCATATCTATAACCCGAATTACGCTGCTATGTATTTTGATTTCCCAGTTGTGTCCGATGCCCCAGCGCCATATTTTTCCTATGACTCGACTTCGGCGCAAATGGTGGGCGCGCTTTTCGAGCGAGAAGTCGGTGAAACGCAAGAATACATCAACCAGCATATCCTCACGCCGTTAGGCGAGGAAGGAGAGCTGTTTTTGAGTTCTTGGTTTCCAAATGACGGCGTCGAAACTCACGCTGATGCTCCAAAGTACAATTCCGCAGGGCTGTGGCTAACGCCGCGGGGCATGTCGAAGGTTGGTCTTATGACGTTGAACGGCGGCAAGTGGAACGGAGAGCAAGTTGTCCCGCGAGACTGGATTGAGGAATCAACAGCTGTGCATGCTATAAGTTGGGTGGCGGATGATCGTGGATACGGGCCTGGCTATGGCTACTATTGGTGGCATACCCGCGCGGCGACCGCTCAGGGCGAAGAGCCGTTGTGGATTGTCACTGCGCTGGGTTTTGGTGGTCAAACTATAAACATTATTCCGTCGCTCAACGCTGTTTTCGTAACGACTGGGCTGAATTACTACGACTCGTTCGCAATGATCGATATGCTGCTGGAATATGTGTTGCCTGCACTTTCGCAAAAAAACGAACCTTATACGAAAGTTGGGGTTTCGCCGAAAGATATCGGCTATCAGCCCTTGTCGTCTGAGCGATAGTGGATGTGTGCTTGCACTTCGCGCGGGTATCTATCTTGCAGGATGCGTTTAAAGCATTCAAAACTTTCATATATGTAGACAAATAAGTTGATTGAACACTTCGGCGCCGGGACGCCCGCGAACTGCGGTTTGACTTGTTGGTGTCAACAGGTTCAAAGCGACAAATTTCTGCCATCGGATGCGCGTTGTTATCGTCGAAAAGCTTGGCGTGGAAGCCGTTGAATTGGAGGAGGAAGTTGAGGTCGATGAAAGCTATTTCGGCGGCGTACGGAAAGGAAAACGCGGGCGTGGTGCAGCTGGGAAAATCCCTGTCTTCGGTCTCCTGAAACGCGGCGGGCGCGTCTACACCATCACCGGGAAAGACGCAAAGGCCAACACGCTCTTTTCGATCGTCACGTGCAAAGTACAGCCTGATAGCATCGTTTATACCGACAGCTATGGGCCTGACGATACGCTAAAAATCACTGACTTCCGCCACATGCGGATCAATCGCTCAAAGCTTTTCGCCAACAAGCAGCATCATATCAACAGCATCGAGAATTTCTGTAATCAAGCCAAAAGACATCTCAGCCAATACAATGGCGCACCTGCCAGAACTTCCATCTCTTCCTCAAAGAATGCGAGTGGCGCTTCAACTACGGTGCGCCTGATAAGCTTCTTAAAATCTTACGTGCTTGGCTCAAGCCGTATTTAATCAAACAAATCTTCTAGGTAAGCCCCAAGTTTTTTTGCTATCGTTTGCTGCCTTCGGCATGAGAGGCGCCTAGCGCCGGGCTTCTGAGTTGGAGCCGAGGTATGAAGGCGCTCGATATGCGTTTTGCACAATCCTCAATGAACGTAAAAGGCTGTTCGACTTTGAAAAATGCGCTTTGATCTCATGGGAATGAGCAAATGGATCTGCGTCTTGAAAAAAATCAGGTTCAAGTTAGAACTCGTTGCAAGCCATTCTCAACTATCGGCTGTGCCGATATGGATAAAGTGTAGGGCTAAATGCGAGCTACATGCATACCCTTCATGACGTTGGTCGCGTGGGCGTCCGTGCGTCATATATGTGGCGCAGGTTACGGAAGCTAGTTCCGCATGGACGTGCCCGCGCGAAATCGGACCAGTTCTGCTCCAGATCTTAAGGGCGAACAGCGCCCTGCATTGGCGAGCCGTGAAGCGGCCTCCGATCGGCAAGTTCTGGCTACTTTATACAGAGAACATGGTGATCAGTTGACAGCGTATCTGCGCAAGGCTTTTGGCGATGGTCCGCCTGATCCCGCCGACGTAACGCAGGAGGCCTTTCGCAAGCTGCTGGAACAGAACTCTTTGTCGCGGATCGAGAATATTCGGGCGTTTCTCTGGCGTACTGCACGCAATCTGGTCTTGAACCAAAAGCGGAATATTGCGACGCGTTCGAGTTTTGACTACGAAATCGAACACCTTTTTTTCGCTATTGAGGGTCCCGCTTCCACGCCCGAGCGTGTCTTAGAAATGAAAGAACAGCTCACCATCATCGCAGAGGCCCTGAAGAACATGCCGGAGCGGCGGCGCAAAGCTTTTTTATGGAACCGCGTGGAAGGTCTGAACCTGACGGCGGTCGGCAAGAGACTTGGCATAACGCGCCGTGCGGTCGCCCGGCATGTCGCCCAGGCCGCCTACGATTTGGAGACGGCTCTTCAAAAGCCAACTGGGGGGCGAGGCTGATGGCGGAAAGAGGATTTGAGTTTTCAGATGCCGTCCGCAAGCAAGCTCTGGAATGGCGCGTGCTGATCGACAATGATGCACTGGTTGGCGGGGAGCTCCAGCGTTTCGAAGTCTGGTTGAAGGCGGACCCAGTCCATGTTCAGGCGTTTGATCGCGCCGCGACGGTCCTGTCTGCGTTTAGTAGGTTGAATGATAGCAAAATTGAAGCTCACTATTTTCGATTAAGTTTTTTTGACCGCGCCCGTGAAGCTCTGGCCAGTTTATCTTGGCCCTGGCTTGTGACGGGGCGAGGCATGGCTTTGGCGGGCGCCGCAGCTGCACTCGCGATCTCTTTATTTCTGTCAATCCAACTTATCGGGCCGTCATCAACGCCCTCACTGGTACCGACGCCAATTGTAAGCATGTATCAGACCGCTATCGGGCAGACGGAGACCATAACGCTCTCTGACGGCAGCGAGCTCACGCTGGGACCGGGGACCGAGATCGAAGTTTCGATTTCTGAGGCTGCTCGCTATGTAGGCTTTGTAAAAGGCGCCGCGGTTTTCCGTGTCGTAGCCGATGAAGCGCGGCCGTTTAAGGTCGTGTCTGGCGACTTTGAAGCAACTGTCCTTGGTACGGTTTTCGATATGCGGAGCAATGGCGGTATTGTGCGGGTGTCCGTCTCCGAAGGGCGTGTCGGGGTGGCGCGCCCACTGATGATTAATGATGCGCCATCAAGCCTCATGCACCGCAAGGAACTATCTGCAGGACAGGAAATCACCTCAACGCCTGTTGATGGATTATCGGTCATTCGCATGTTTCAGGATGAAACTTTCGCAGTTTGGCGGGACAATCGCCTCCGCTATAATGGTGCGCCGCTTGCAGAATTGATCGCAGATGCTAATCGCTACTCGGAGACGCCGATTGTCTTGGAGGATGTGGACAGCGACATCCGCGAGATTCGGGCGACCTTCACCTATGATGGGCGAGATGTCGCCGCCATGCTGGCTTCTCTGCCCAATCTGTTTCCTGTCATTGTAGACCGAACCGATCCGGACACCATCGTGATCCGGCCCGAGGAGTAGGTCCCCCAAAAAAAGTCCAAAGCGTTTCCAGGTGATGTATGGACCGGTTCTTCGTCTGGAAAAGCCTGCTGCTTCGATTTTTTTCTGGTATTTGATCCCGTTTTGTCAGGGCTGCGGGTCTTAAGAATGAAAGTGCGATTGAGTGGCAATTGCACGCTATTTTCTGACAGGGGAAATCTCGTGGGGCGTAAAACAAGAAATCATTGGGGCAGGGCTGCTCTTTTCGGTCTGGCGTCGACACTGACCATGGCGACAAGCGTCTATGCGCAAAATGCGGCAGTTGAGCAGCAAGTCCAGAGTATCAATCTCGAAGCAGGCCCTTTAGGTGATCGTCTTCTCCAACTGGGGGACGTTCTTGGTGTAAGCATTTTCGCCGCTGATACGCTGGTCGCGGGCAAAACTGCGCCGGCAGTATCGGGCGCGTTCACAGACGAGCAGGCCATCGAAGCCTCTTTACGTGGGTCTGGGCTAACGGCTCGGCGCGTCGGACCTGGGACATTTGAGATATCGCAAGACACAGCTCAATCTGTTGAAAGCGTTGCAGATGTAATCATCGTGCGTGGGCAAAGAGTCGAGCGGACAGAGTTTGAGACTGCAACGTCGGTTTCAGTTTTTACAAACGAAGATGTTGAAAACAGCCCCTTTCTCCAAAATTCTCAAGATATTCTGGCGCGTATACCGAACATTGCACAGGCCGGTACATCTGCAAGTCAAGTCGCGGTTCGCGGGATCGATTCAACAGGATCGCTGGTTGGCCGCTTCGCATTTGCCGGCGGCGCCATTCCCCGGGTAACGACCCTCGTGGATGGTTATCCGTTGAGTTATAATGAGTATTTATACGGACTAACGTCAATTTATGACATCGACCAGGTGGAAGTTTATCGTGGTCCGCAAACCACCGCACAAGGCGCCAACGCAATTGCCGGAGCCATATTTGTTTTCACGAAAGATCCTACCTTCGAATTTGAAGGGGGCGCACTCATCGAAGGCGGCAACCATAACACTCTTCAGGTTGCGGGTCATTTGTCCGGCCCCCTCATTGACGATCAGTTAGCCGCCCGAGTGAGCGTCGATTTTCGCCAGCGAGACAGTTTCGTGAACTTTGACGGCGTTTCCGAGGTAAAGGGGTTCGAGCTTGATCGGTTCGAGAGTTTAAACCTGCGCGGCAAACTGTTGTGGACGCCATCGGCTGTTCCCAACCTTACATCGAAGCTCACGATTTTTCATAATGATGGCGAGGCGCCGTCAACTGAAAATGTTATTGAGCCTTTTGAGAGTTTCAATACTGATCGGACCATACGTGATAATCCGACCATCAATACTACAAGCTCCACAGGCGCTATTGTTGACGCGTCTTACGAGCTTGGCGAGTCATGGAAGCTGACCAATCAGTTTTCCTATTCTGAATATGAGTATGTCGCATTTGGTCCCGTTCGGACTGACGATGATAATCGCTCTGTCGACACCCAGGGAACAAATGTTACAAACGAATTGATTCTGGGTTATGATCCTGGACAAGGCCGGATTTCCGGTATTGCGGGCGTATACGTTACATCGCGCGATCAGGACGACCTTGTTCGGGTGCGGGGCGATGAGTTGGTTGTCGATAAAAGAGACAGCCTGGGTGTCTTTACGGAAGTGACAGCCAGCTTAACGGATCGCCTGGAGCTGACCGGGGGAGTTCGTTATGAGAAGGCTAAGCAAAATCGAGAGGGTGTAATATTCACTACACAGGTTGATTTTGATGAGTCTTATGACGCGTTCTTACCAAAAGTGGCCTTGGCCTATGATGTAAATGAGGATGTTCGTGTCGGTGTTAGCGCAAGTCGTGGATTTAATCCCGGGGGCGTCAACACGCAATTCTTTACAGGGATTACAACGCCATTCTCTGAAGAAACCGTTTGGACATATGATGCGTTTGTGAGAACAAATGCGCTGGACGGGCGACTGCAAGTGAATGCGAATGTGTTCTTCTCTGATTTTGATGACTTCCAACGCGTTGCTGTTATCGAAATTATTCCCGCAGAGCCCTTCGACAATATCATCACAGATATCTCAAATATCGACAGTGCTGAAAGCTACGGCTTTGAAGCGAGCGCTGAATTTGAGGCCAACGATTTTATTCGCGTTTTCGGCAGCCTTGGCTTATTGGAGACAAGTTTTGAGGAGCGTGTTGGCGTTAATGAATTTGATGATTTTGAGTTTGCAAGGGCGCCGGAAATGTCACTCATCGCTGGCGCGGATCTCTCTCCGATAGAAAACCTGACGCTTTCCGGCCAGGTGAGACACACCAGTTCTTTTTTCAGTACTGATCAGAATCTTGCTGTAGACGAGATAGACAGCGTCACGGTCTTGGATCTATCCGCGCGCTATGAGATAGATCGCTTTGAGGTGTATGGATACGTTGAGAACGTGACGGACGAACTCGTGTTGTTCCAGCGCTTTAGCCAAGGGTCTCAGCCCACAGCCATTCCAGGTCGCCCGCGAACTTTCGGGGTCGGCGCACGGGTGAGTTTCTAAATCGCAAAGGGCGGTCGATTCCTGATGATGCGAGAGTTGCGCGTCAAACCACACTTAATCATGCGCTGGGTTCTCGCCGGACCCGGCGCAGTCGTTTTTGCTGTTGCTGTTCTCGCCGGTATGCCGACATATCTTCCACCAGGCGAGGCTGGCGTGAACCATTTGATGTTGCCACTGATATTCTTTCCGCTATTTTGGGGGATGGCGATTTTTTATGCCCTGCTTGAAGAAAATATGGTGCGTACGGCGATCATTATGTCGGTTCTAACACTCGGACATGTTATAGCTGCTTATGCAAGCGGAGGGTGGTCTTAAAGATGCCTCAAAGGAAACGGGCCGGTACATGATCAAACTGTCTCAGGTCAAGACAAAACGTCTGCTGATGGTTCATGGCTGGTCCGGCATGGTTCTTGGGCTCTTGCTCTACGTCGTGATCGTAACAGGCGCCGTCGCAGTTATGGCGTCGGAGATAGGGAGGTGGGCTGTTGGCGGCGCGGCGAGCGCGTTTCCCATGACCACTGGCGTGCAAGAGCGTCTCGATGCTTTGGCGTCGACAGTCGAGCCGCAATATCTCGATGAGATCTCAATCTTTGGAAACTCAGCCGGGCATCTCGTCTACTTCTTTCATACCCATGGTGCGAATGGCGCTGGCGAGCCCGATGATATTGGGAGAATGCTGGAGTTTGATCCAGCAACCGGGGATTTGCTTCGTGATCGCAGCGGGTTCGGCGAGGATCTTTTTGGCGCGGACCCGGAAAGCGCCCTCGACGCATTTCTGGTTGATCTGCATGTCAATTTACATATCCCCAATCCCTGGGGGGTCTATATCACCGGCATTCTTGGCTTCATAATGCTCCTGGCTGCGGGCACTGGTCTTCTGGCGCACCGACATGTGTTGAAGGATCTTTTTGTTCCGCCGCGCTATTCGAGCGCACTTCTCCACAAGCGGGACCGACATATCTTGGCGGGAAGTTGGGCGCTGCCCTTTGCATTTGTGCTTGCTTTCACAGGGGCTTTTTACAGTTTCGCGATTGCGCTTGGTTTTCCTGTGGTGACGAAAAGCGCTTTTGGCGGTGATCGGATGGCGATGGTGTCTGCGCTCGTCGGAGCCGTTGAAGAAGCCGATGCAACGCCGCAAGCGGGCGTTAACTTGGACGCCCTTCTTCAAATATCTGAACAACGTGCGGGCGCGCCGCCACTGTCGGCGATTATCTCTCACTTCGGGCGTGCGGATAGTAAGGTGACCGTCTATCATGCACCCAGGGCCGGCCATCTTGCCGCGCAAAGCTTTATCTTCGATGGCGTTACAGGGGCGTTTGAGCAAGACAAGCCGGTGGTCGGGTTGCGGCCATCTGCAAGTTCCGTGGGCTATACGCTCATGTCCCGCCTACACTTTGGGAATTTTGCAGGACTGCTTTCGAAATTTGTTTGGGTCAGTCTCGGCTTTGCTATGGCTTATGTAACGCTGTCGGGCATGCGGCTGTGGATTGAGCGCCGGGCGGACAGTCCTCTTTGGCAAGGCTTCGGTACGGTATTGTCGGTGGTTGGCTATGGTCTGCCCCTGGCGCTGATCGGCTCGGCCTGGGGCTTTTTCTTAAGCCTCAGTTCGCAAACAAGCCAGCTTTGGACGCCTGCATCTTTTCTTATAGCTTGTACACTCATCATATCAGCAGGCATATGCGGCCGTAGTACACAGCGCCTCAAGGAACGCTTCGTTCTTGCTCTTGGCATCGCGCTGATCGCGACGCCAATACTTCGCTTTCTGACCGTCGGCGGCGGTTGGGGTATCGAGAGTGGTTTCGATCATATCGTTGTTATGATGGATCTTCTGATGTTAATCACGGGGCTTGCCTGTGTAAAAAGCGCGCTCCAGATGGAGTTTCTCTCAGGGATTGGAAGCGCAGATGAAACGGTTCCTGCGGAATGACGACGGTCGCTTATTCCTTGCTTACTGTTGTGTTCAGTACAATGTTTTTGCTGCAGCTTCGGCGCATTGACCCGAAGCGTGCGCGGGTGCTGGACCGCGATACGGCATTGGTTTTCGGGGGAACGTCCAAACCGTTATTTTGGGGTCTCGTTTTCGCTCCGGCTATTATGCTTCTCAGTCTTGGTGATATAGCCGCCCTGGTCGTGTGGTTCGCCGCCATCACCGTTATTGGATGGTTGATTTCACTTCAACACCCCAAAAGGGATGTACTGAGCAGATAAACATGCTATTTTGGCAATGTGTCCACATAGCTTAGGTCGTCCCGATACATTCGCTACCTATGGGCGATCATTCTATGTGAATACAACTATTATAGTGATGTGCTGGTGTTCGAGAAGGCCACCGAAAGAACCCCCAAGTACGCGCCTGCGCTTGCGCAAGCTACTTCGTCGCCGCAGAGTATGAACCTGATTTATCAAAATCCGCTTTAAAGCCTTTCCAGGCCAAGTGTGTACGGTTGGCCGTCCGGAAATGCGAAAAAACAAAGACTTAAAGCGTCTGCCTGATTCCGATTGAAGAAGAGACGCTTTAAGTGTTTAGTCTCGGGAAGTGATGGAATCGCTTTATGCAATGATCCATCATGGAGGAAGGCCCAATAGGACAAGTTCTACACGATTGCGCCACGACCCGCACGCTGTCCGAAAAGCAATATAGCGATCGAAAGCTTCGGTCGCGGAACTCGCCGAACAATACGGGATAAATCAGTGCGAGCATGTGTTGCTGGTTTCAAAGTCTCTAAAGGGGATCGCTTTCAAGAGGCGTCACCTCGCAATCGCTCAGAAAAATGCTCAAAGTGCTTAGTCTGCGAGCCCTGTTGAACTGGTAAGAAGCGTAAAATTGGCTAACCATAATTTGCATGTCATTGGAAATTGAGGGTCTCACATTTAATGGCTAACGACATTATTGATCTCGACCATTTAATGTTCAATTGCTTTAGCGCAGAGCGTACCGAACGGCGACTTAATCAGATGGGGTTTAAGGTTAGGGGGTTTCGGCCTATACCGCCGATGGGTGGGGGCGATGCTGGCGGTTCCGGGGGGAGCCTCGTCGTTATGTTTAAGGGCGCAAATGATGCTTGTGCAAATTTTTTGGAATTCTCAGTGTGCGATCATGCGTTTGCGCACCCTGTTATGCGGGGCATTCTAAAGGGTGCTGAGGGGGTCGGTATGGCTGTATTGGCTACAGACCAACCTGACATCCTGCATAAGAGATGGGCAGAACAAAAAGGAGAGGTGGAGCATTGGAAATTTATGTTCCCTGGCGGTGATGATGACACGCCGCCTATCAAAGTCGCCATTGTGCTTCCGCATGCTGGCGTTTTTCCATGGCCCATAAATGCCGTTTGGCAAGACGATTACTCATCTTACTATAACGCTGATTTGCAGGATCATCCAAATACAACTCTCCGCATGAGCGCAGTGACCTATGTAACGCTTAAGGAGCAGTTTAATCGTGATGTGGCTGGAGTATCGGCCGCCTATGGTTCTGGCATGCGCGAAGCAAAGGGCGCCGAGTGGGTGGAGTTTACACCAGGTAAAACCTGCATGCGCATCACTACAACAGAAATGCTCCATAAGCGATGGCCTGTTTTAAGCGAACCTGTGGCCGTTCGTGCTCCGTGTGCTGCAGTCATATCATTTGATGTCAGGGATTTGCAGGTTCTCAAGTCAACCTTGACGGATAATGGTATAGAATGGAAAATCATCGACGGCGCTGTTTGCACCCATCCAGGCGATAGCTTAAACACCATATTCGAGTTTAAATCAGTGTCATGATCAGCTCGTTTCCTGCAAGAAGATGGGGAGATGCGAGGGAGAACCTTCCCGAGTGGGAGGGCTTTAAGTTTTACCGCGAAACCCAACCGGACCTTTTTTTTGCAAAGAGCAAGACGCCTGGACCAAACCTTTTCCTTTTTCCCGGCGTTTGCGAACCTTGGCATAGTTTCCAGCCAATTTTCAATGAGCTTACTAATTTGTTCACAGTTTGGTCGCCGGATCTTCGTGGTCATGGGTGGTCCAGTAGAGACCCTAACGGACGATATGGGGTGAAGGATTATCTGGAAGACGCCCTGGCGCTTGTAGATGAGGCGTGTGGTGATGAAGAGTTTTTCGTTGCAGGGCATTCATTGGGGGCGCTTGTTGCGGCGGGTATTGCGTCTCAGAGAGCGGAACAAGTAAGGGGCGTGCTCTTTGAAGATGGTCCGTTCTTTATGACAGAATCAATGGAATGGGAGGTGCATCCGTGGCGAACGCGCGTGTTTGGCGATCTCGCGAGTCGTATGAAAGCCCGTGAAAATCAAGGGCTCAGTCTTAATCAATTCATAGACTTATATTCAGAACGCCTCTTTGCATTTGTTCCGGATGGCGATGTTCCTCAGCGCGTTTGTTGGGCTGGAAAGATCTTCAGTATGTTGGAGGAGTTACGCGCGAGTCTTGACAAGACATTGCAGGAAAGAATGGACAACGCCGTTCTTGCGATCTTGAATAAAAAAGATACAACTTGGGGCCAATTGTTTCCTCAACAGATGGTTAAGTCTTTTGCTGAAAAGTATCAGTACATTGATTGGCGTGTCGCAGCTTCTACAGCAGATAAGCAATTCAGTAACGGGTTTGACCATGAACGAGCTCTAAGCAATGTTCGAAGCCCTGTGATTGTTATGGAAGCCGATCGAGATCTCAGCGGAGTGCTGACAAATGGTCGAATAGAAAGGCTAATCAAATGCCTCGACGGGCGGGGAGTTCATGTGTTGGTTGAAGGCGCCATGCATGACATTCATGAAACTCACCCTCAAGAAGTTATAAGTCAGTACAAAAACTTAATTGAAGCAGCAAGCTAGAGCACGTCTCGTTTAATCGGATTTGGGCGATGTGCTCTAGCAGGCTGCTCAAATAGTCTCGATTTTTGGCTTGACGAATGATTCTTTATTTTGAACGGAGGATTTGTTATGCGGGGATTTGACGGCCAAAGCGATGCGCTTTTTTCTCTTGAGAAATCATAATGGGTTGACAAATCCTATAAGTTTGGCTCCAGGTTTTAAAAGGGCATTTTGTTTGCAGTACCAAATTTTCTAAACTGTCAGTATGGAGTGCAGGGAAGTAAACCCAACGTATAGTCCTGAGCCTTGCGGGCAGGGTCTGCATTTGATTGAGAGTGTAGCTTGTGCTTCTTGGCCCCTCAGCGCCAGATCAGTCTTGCCTCCGATGTGAGATTGTGCTGTGAAAGTGACCCGGCTTAAAGTGAATGTTTCCTTTGTTACGCCGTACACATATGATACTTTTTTCTATAAAGATAATTTAATCGGTGAAAATATAACTTGTATCACTTTGAAAGGCTTGAGATAGTTTGTGCTTCACCCGCAAAGCATGAGTTGCAAATAGTTTTTAGCAAGGACAGAATTGTTGTCCTTGTGCTGTATGGCCGCACGAGAAATTTGAGCTCCCCCTCTCAGGCTTGCAATAGCAATACGTGGCGCATGGAGCTCAGCAATATTTCGTGTCACGAGCGAAACGCCAACGCCAGCCGATACAAGACTGATAATCGTTTCTGTCGAAAAAGTTTCATGCGTAACATCAGGCGTAAAGCCAGCTTGATCGAAAAGGCGACCGGCCTGCGCACCGAGGCCTGTCCACTCGACGGTGGGGATAAAAATAAATTTTTCAGCGCTCAATTGCTGTAAACGGATCGATTTTTCCTTTGCAAGAGTGTGGGTATGCGGAAAAATAGCAACTAATTCGATTGGAGGGAGTTTGCTGCTCTTTAACGTCTCACCATCGGCAGAACGCGATGACTGTGTTACGATTGCCAGGTCGAGCTGTTGATCCTCAACCAATTTAGTGAGGCTGCGGCTATCGGCCACTGTGCTGTAGATTCTTGCTTTTGGAAATTGGGCGTGAAACTTGGCGATTGCATCAAAAATTTCTCCGCCAAAATTATCATCGGTAAAGCCAATGCACAGGCGGCCCATCTCACCTTTGGCCGCGGCTCTTGTCGCCTCAAAAGCGCGATCGGCTTGTCGTATCGTGCGTTGCGCTTCGCTGACCAACACGGCTCCAGCATGCGTTAAGGCGAAAATGGTGCGCGACCGCTCAATCAAGCGCGTGCCAATCTCATCTTCCAGTTTGGCGATCTGCTGACTAAGCGGCGGTTGCGAAATACCAAGGGCTTCGGCGGCGCGGCTGAAGCTTTCATGCTCAACAACGCTTAGAAAATATCTTAGCCGGCGCAGGTCCACTTTATCACGCATACGTTATATATAAAACATATTATAAATGGCATCAATATATATTTGACGGATAAATAGCTCGTGCCTACGGTCCTTGTGAAGTGAAATCCCCGTTAGGATGATCGGATTATGAGTTATTATAAAGAAATCAAGAAAGAAGCTGGTACGACTAAGAAGAATAAAGACGCCTTGCGGGAAACGGTGTCTGCTATTTTAAGTGACGTTGAGGTGCGCGGTGATGACGCTGTGCGCGAATATCAAACGAGATTTGATCGTCATACCGTAGAGTCTTATAGAGTTTCGCCGGAAGAGGCGGCGGCGGCGAAAGATGCGTTGCCTGGCGACATCATTGAAACGCTTGATTTCGCTATCCGGCAAGTCACAACTTTTGCTGAAAAACAGCGTGAAAGTATGTCCGAGTGGGAAGAATATATCGCTCCCGGCATGCGCATGGGGCATCGTATCGTGCCCGTTGAAGCTGTAGGGTGTTATGCCCCTGCCGGACGTTATCCGTGTCTTACATCAGCTGTAATGACGGTTGTTCCAGCGAAAGTCGCCGGCGTCGAGCGCATCGTCGCCTGCAGTCCTCCAGGGGCGGATGGAAAAATGAATGCCGGCATTCTTTATACGATGCATAAAATGGATGTAGATGAAATTTACTGTTTTGGCGGTGCTCAAGCGATCGGCGCCTATGCGTATGGAACGCAGACGATTGACCCGGTGGACCTTGTGGTTGGTCCTGGCAATCAGTATGTCGCTGAGGCCAAGCGCCAGGTCTTTGGCGATGTGGGTATCGATTTTATCGCGGGACCGAGCGAGTGTCTGGTCCTTTCCGATGAGACCGGCAGGCCCGATTACATCGCAGCCGATCTCATTGCGCAGTGCGAGCATGATACGCTTGCCCGCGGATGCTTGGTGACAACCTCCAAGGCCCTCGGCGAACAAACACTCCTTGAAATAGACAGGCAACTTGCTGAGCGGACTACTGCCGATACAGCTGGCGCCTCTTGGGCTTCGCATGGCAGTGTTATTGTTACCGAAACGATTGAAGATGCTGCGCGGTATGCAAATGAGTATGCGCCCGAGCACCTGGAAGTGCACGCAACCGATCCGCGGGCGATAATGCCGATGTTGAGAAACTACGGCTCGTTATTCCTGGGGGAGAATACCGCTGAGGTGTATGCTGATAAGGTTGCAGGTCCCAACCATGTGTTGCCAACCGGACGTACGGCGCGATTTGGCGGGGGCCTTTGGGTTGGGTCCTACTTGAAAACGATGACTCATATGGAAACAGATGTGCAGGCGTCTATTCAACTTGCGGGGCATACGGTGACACAATCTAACTATGAAAAAATGGACGCTCATCGTTATGCTGCAGCCATACGATTGGATAATTTGAAATAGCATCGCCATGCTGAGCACACATTTATTCCTAGCTGCGCCAGTCAGATTCATCGTTTTTTGGCGCGCGTAATGCGACCAACCATCCACATAGACTAATAGCAGCGAGCCAGCATATGAATGCGGATGTATTTCCCAGCCCCATTATAACAAAACCTGGAAAAAGAACTCCTGCCCAAAGCCAACCGACATGAATTGGAGATGGTCGCGCTTTTTGCTTTAGAACCCGACGCCTTTTTGCGTCGTAAAAACGCAAGGTCAAAAAAACGCCCAACGACGTCATTGTTGCTAACAGTGTAAGTAGAACAGTCATCACTCTGCAGGGAAAGCTTCTGGTTTAGACATAACCGGACGCACGGATCGCCGACGAATATACTCTGATATCAGCATCCACAAGGCAGAAAAGACACAAAAAAAGTCTAACATCACAACGATAGTATCTATTCCGGATTGCCCAAACCCCCCATGTACGAACACCCTCAAGGTAGGGACCATAAGGAGCATAGCCGCTAAGCCGATATGAAGCCATTGTCGTCGCTGTTCAATTCCCCGCACCATACATCCGGCAATGATAGAAAGCGCCGCCGCAATAATGAACCCTGCGGGCGTCCAGAAGAGGGTCGAACCAGCCGTGAAGCTTATGAAGAAACCAAGCGCTGCTCCAGCAAGAGCGATGTTGGTCCCATAGCCAACAATCGTCGTAGCGGCGGCAAACTTCCGCCATAATGGAGACCCTGTTCGCCTCTGCAGCCACAAATGCAAACCAGTCAGCGTCACGTAAGCCATCGCAACCCCCAAAGCGACCCAGATGAACTTAGAAAGAAGCCCCGCGAAATTGCCGAAATGGAGCGCAGCTAGAAATGGCGCGATTGTAGAACTCATAGACGATTTGGCGCCCATCAGGTAGGCCTCACGCTGAAACTCCCCCGATGCAAGGTTGTAGAGGTTTCTGGGCTGACTAACTGCGTCTAGCTGTGTCTCATGAATAATGAGAGCTGTCGCATCAGCCCGGCCCCAATGGCTCAGAATGACGCTTCTTGCAGGAGTTTCGGCGCGTTGCTCGGAGTCAGAAATTATAGCATCTAGATTTACTGGTGCAGATACGGTCTGATCTACGATCGGAGGTGGACCAACTAACGTCTGAAACATGGCCATTTGGTCACCGCCAAAAGCTGACTTTGCAACCATGGGAAGCACCAGAGACGTGGCGAAACTGAAGTACGCACCCGTGAAAGCCAGAAGAAAAGAAAATGGTAAGCTCCAGCTTCCGGCCAAGATATGCCGATCGCGTTTGCGCAAGAGCGCACTCGAGTATCGTGGCGGTACAAATATGTCCTTGATCAGATGCTTATGGATCAAAAAGCCACTGACAGAGGCGACAAACATCAGCAAGCCCAGAATGCCGGTTGCATATAGCCCCCAAGGATGGGGCAGGTGCAAATTCACATGAAGGTCAACGATAAACTCATCCAAAGCCCCGGCGGGATCATGACCAAAAAGATCTGCGCTAAACCCTTCACGATGTGAGATGATTTCATGCGTGTCTGGATGAAACTCGATCAGTTCGCCCTTATCGGCGAGTTGTCCCTTCTCATCTTTGGCGTGCGTATGGAAGAAAGCGACAAAGTATCCACCAGAATTCTGATATATTGCGATCTCGTCCAAATAGTCCGGATAAACCTCGTCGGTAAACCGAACAATTGGTGCGTTCAGGCCTGAGCCGAGCCCTTTTTCTGTGATCGCACCGCCAGCAGACCATCGCCCGATTTCATTTGCTAGAACGGCAACTGTTCCAGTCACAATGACCACATAAAGGATGAGGCCCAGTATCGTCCCTGACCATCCATGAATGGCCAGTAAGCGTTTGGTTTTCATCGTTGACAGGTCAAACACTTCATCGCCTCCATTCCTGTCCTTCTATGTCCAGCCGCCAGAGCCGAGCGCAATGCTGACGCTGACCACTGTGACCAGCAGAAAAATGCAGGCGACACGCCCCAATCGCTCCGAGAGCACGGCATAGAAAAAAGCAATGCCCCAAATACCGGGAAGCAAGGTCATGGGGAGATACATATGATCAACGTTTGCACCTCCGCGCGGAAACCAGACGGGCATACCTGCGAGTGTCGTTATCGATACAACTAGCGCGCCTGGTCCCGCGAGTAGCCAACGCAGGGTCAAGTCAGACATAATCCTCTTGTGCTGTCCGCCTTGAAAAAAAGAAGGGAAACGAAAAGCCTTCATGTCACTAGAACGTAACCTCAATTCCGATGCCAGCGCGTTCTGGCGCACCAATCGCCGCGCGTCTGTTTGGCCCCTGAAAGAATTGAGTGTTTGTATAAAAATCGTCAGTTGCGTTTTCCCAGAATGCATAAACGCCAATATTCTCAAAATCATATCTTGCGGAGAAATCGAGAATGGAGCGGCTGTCATTTTCCAGCGCAGGCGTGTTGTCATCATCGCTGAAGAAGCCGTCTGAATAGCGGTATTGCGCGGTCAGCCTTAGCCCTTCAATCGGGTATGCGCTTGCACCAAGTGACATCGAAAACCCAGGCGCATTCGCGAATTCAAACTCTTCCAGAGTGTTCAGCCCGGTAAAGTTATCAAAGCTGGTTTCCAGAAGGCCGATATTCCCAAAAACACTAAAAAACTCATTTGGCGCATAGTCCGCCTCGATTTCGATTCCGTAAGTTTGAGCGCTGTCGACATTATCAATTTCAACAATCGGACTGTCATCAACTGGGTTGAAGCCAATAACAGAAAACTTCTGGAACCCTTCATAGTCCGAGAAGAAGATGTTGCCGTTCAAGCTGAGACGCTTGTCGAAGAAGCCGGACCGAACAAAGGCATCATAGGTCCATACTGTTTCCTCGATAAACCGATCCTCAAGACCGGTGAAAAAATTCACAGTGAGGCCGCCGGGATTAAACCCGCGCGACGCGGTGACACCAATACGAGTATCATCATTCACCAGGTAGGCGAGTTCCATTTTTGGCAGCCAAGCATCGTAAGTCTCATCGTAATCGACATCGGCTGCAAATGGACCAAAGGACAGGCTGCCTTGTCGAATTTGTGCATCCTGTTGATAGCGAAGGCCGGCGGTCATCTCCAGACGATCCGTCATCTGCCAGATTGTTTGGCCAAAAATGCCTAGGCTCTCTTGCTCATCATCTATGATGGCATTGAAGGAGAGCAGATCGTCCTGTTGCTCTTGAGACCAATAATAAAGCCCGGCCTGACTTGAAAACCGGTCATTATGATTCGCGCGAACAATCAGTTCGTTTGAAAACTGATCGCCCTCGTAAAAAACACCTGGCAAGACCGAGTTTATAAGATCTGTCTGATAGTCAGATAACGTTGTCTGGTTCGACACCCTGATCCCATTTCCGAAGTCATAGCTCAAATCCAGAATGCCCGACAGAGTTTCGCTTTCTGCTCTTCCGATAGTCGAGAAGTCTCGGGCTCGGCGATCTTCAAACGGCTCGACGACCCATTCATTGGTCGGCCGGAAATTTTCTACCCAGGATAATGTCAGCTTGCCTTCAAAGCCGGGTAAGGCGTTCGGGCGCCAGAGTAATTTTCCTCTTAAGACCAGTTCCTGAATTTCGGTAGGATCGCCATCTAGCGTCGGGTTTGCGCCAAGGGGAACCCCGGAATCGAAATCAACAAATGAGTCTCGTGCTCGATAATCTGCGGTCAGTCGAAAGGCCAACTGATCTTCAACAATGGGACCAGACACATAACCAGCGAACTGCCGTGCATCATCCTCCGCAACTTCAGCGAGGACACCTGCTTCGAAGTCAAAACTTGGATCGTTGGTGAAGATAAACAGAGCGCCAGCAATTGAGTTCACGCCTTGAGTTGTTGTTTGCGGCCCTCTGAAGACTTCGATTTGCTCAACGTCATAGATACTAGATCCACCGTAAACAAATTCTTGGAAGTCCTGCACGCGTCCGTCAACAATTGTGGAAGAGCGTGGTCTAGCACCACCAGTCGCGGCTAGACCACCCCGCAAAACGCCTGAGGTCTTAACGCCACGAATCGTTACGCCTCCGCCATTATCGCCATTATCTATAATATTCGGCACTCTAAAGAGGAGGTCATCTAACGATTGCGCACCCGGCTGTTTATCGAGATCTGGTTTGGTGAAAACAGAAATTGAAGTCGGCGTTTCGAACTCTGTCCGTTCAGTACGCAGGCCACGTACGATGATAACGTCCTCTGCGCGGGGCGTTCGCTCTAATGCTTCAGAAACTGTTCTTATAACGATGAAATCGCCATTCGCATTCGGACTGGCGCTCAGGTTTGATCCCTTTAGAAGCAGATTAATAGCGTCCTGGGCTGTCATCGTTCCCGAGACGGGCGGAGCCGTTTTGCCTGCCACCAGCTCTTCGCTCGCCAGAACCGTCACGCCATAGGCGTCAGCTATTGCAATGAGCGCATCGCCCAAAGGCTGTTCTTCAATAGCAACGCGCTCGACTGTTGTCTGTGTTTGTTGGGCCAGGCTTTGCGGTGCAGCTATCGCCAGAGCCACGGCTGATGTCATGCCCAGAATGACGGATTTGCAATTTGACCGATTACGAATTTTATCCACGGAATACCCCTCACGTTTTATTGCAAGTGCGTGCTATTCGCACTTCTGTTAACATGAAGAATAACAACCCGAAAATGTCACCCTGCAGGCCTTAAAAGGCTTAAAAAAATATAAAATACAACAAGATCAAATGCCTACGTGTCTTGTTTTTGCCGTACGAAAATAACGCCCGGATTGGAGCGGTCGATTTCAACGGGGTGTAGAAGTGTGATGCTCGACAGCAATCGATCTATATCCGAGCCGAAAAACACACCCCTCAAGCGATACGCGCCAATGGCTTCTTGTCCTTCTGAAATCTTGATTGGAACGCTGGAGTAGCGGTTTGCATCGAAAATGGCTTCTGCCAGCGTGTCGCCGGTATAGACGAGCCGGTCTTCACGCCAGGCGCCAATTTGCCCGATCTCGACCTCACGAACGGATTGCAAGCCATTATCGTTGGTTGCGGCCAGTTGCTCACCGGCGGTCACCATCTTTCGGTGACGTAGGGATGTAGGCGCGCCATCCATTGTGAAAGGGTATGAAACTTCAACCGCTCCTTCGGCCACGGCCACCTTGTAACCGCTTGCGCCATGGCGAACTTCAAACTCGGTGCCCAGCGCTGTAGCCGTGAGGGGCCCTGCGCTCACGGAGAATGGCCGGGCTTTATCGCTTGCGACATCGAAAAAAACCGCACCCGATATGAGTTCAATGACCCTTTGTTCACTCGACAGGAGCACATTTATAGAAGATGCGGCGCCCAGCGTCACCGCGGTTCCGTCGCTCAAAGTAAAGGTCTTCGTTTCACCGATTGCGCTGGAATACTCCGCCAGGACCGGTGCGGTTTCTACTAGAGGTTTCGGCCGGCTGAGAAAAGTGTCTAGGAAAAACGCACTCGCCAGGACGACCATCAAAAACCCTGCAGCGACTTGAAAATGAAAATTCAACGCGCGCTCTTGAATACCGTCTAAAAAGCTTGTGAGCTTCTCAGTGTTTGAATGTTCAACGATGTCGGCGTCTAGGTCATCTTTGGTGAGCGCAGCCAATCCCGCACGGAAGGTCAGCACCTGGTCATAAATATCGCGATGTTGCGGGTTGATCTGAAGCCAACGCTCAAAATCACGGTGATCGTTGATTGTCGCACCTGGTGTTTCCAGGCGCAGCGCCCATTTATGAGCGACTTCCAGCATCTCTTCTGTATCAGGACGTCGTTTGCGATGTGTAGTTTCAGTCATCGGCATCCTCAATAAACAGAGCATTAAGCGAAGCATGCGCTTTGGCGATATGGTTTGAGACCGCCGTGCGGCTTATCCTGAGCCGCCGGGCGACTTCGACAAGCGTTAAACCTTCGACGCGGTAAAGGACGAAGGCGCGCCGTCTCTTTTCTGGCATATCGCGCAAGTGCGCATTGATCATCCGTAATTGTTCCTTTGCTAATATGACGTTTTCAGGAGTCGAAATGTCACCTTTTAGTGGAAAATACATCTCCTCGATCTCAAAATCATACTTTGAGCGCGCATTGCTTATCTTCCTGGCGTCGAGCACCAGATTGCGCGCGGTGCGCCATAAAAACCCCTTTAGATTCTTGATGGCGGCTGTGTCGCCCTTTTCAATGATGCGCCTAAACGCCTCTTGAGCCACATCCTCCGGATCGGGCGGGCCATTGCCAAATCGGTTACGCACGCCGCGAGTTAAATCTGCAAGATAAGTGTCGCATAATTCATCCAAACGCGGATCGTTGCGCCCTTGCGCGCGTGCACAATCGTCAGGTGGGTCCCCGCCGTCTATGACCTCCACGATCGATCCATCGTGCTTGCCAATCGCCTTGTCCACCCTACAGCGCCCCCGGCCTTGTCAACAGTTGCGTATGGTTGAGATTTAACTCGAAATGGCCGTGGGTATTTGGCTTCACCTGCGCCTCCATCTCCGGAGCGCCCCGGTGACTGCGAACTATTCTCAAAAACTACGCATTATCTGATGTTTTTCAAGCATTTCTGCGTTTTTGCCGATGTGTGAGTCATTGTTTGGCGTGCGATTACGTATTGGGCGCTGAGGTACAGTGCGGGTTATCCTTTCCGGAGCATGGATAATTCTGGAAAAGGTCTGAGATTTGTGCGTTGGTTGCGGATGACATCGCCGGCCAAGGCGCTTCATATACCCCACAAAGAACGAAGATCGTTGGCGGTTCCGGTGTTGAGGCCCACGCCGTTCAATGATGCTCGCGATGATGCCACGAGATCGGCATTGTCATCGGCGACATCGCCGTTCGGGAGCCAGAGATTGTTTTCGAAACCAACGCGCGCACTGGCGCCGAACAAGGCGGCGGCCGTGATGCAGGCTGTTTCTTCTGCACCGAAAGCGTACATGCACATGCATCATGGACGCCCCTTGGTTAATGCAAGATTTCGCTGTGTTGGCCAACGCTTCAGGGTTGATGGGCATCCATTCAGTGACGAGCGGCCAACCGAATGCCCTTGGCTGGAAAACTCTTTTGTGTAGGCATTTTCAATGTTTCGCAGTCAGTTTTCGCGTTATTTTTGCGATAATGGGGTAAGCAGTCATCACTGCTGACGCGAGTAATAAGCCAATTGACATAGGCGAGGCGAAAACTGCTGAAATATCGCCGTCTGTCATGAGTAATCCACGCCTGAAGTAAACCTCGATAATCGGGCCGAGAACCAAACCGAGAATGACAGGCGCTGCAGGTATATCCAGGTACTTAAGAATGAGGCCTATGACAGCAAAGCCAAGCATAACGTACATGGCCGATGCGCCCCCGGTGGCGAAGCTGCCGGCTATCGAAAGCGTCATGATTCCGATGGCGATGAAGGGGTAGGGTAGAGACGCCACCTTTGAGATGGGTTTCATTAAAAAGAGGCTCGCCACAACGAAGGCGATATTGGCAAGCAAGACAGAGAAAAAAATTGTGTTCACAAGACCTTTCTGCTCGGCGAATAAGAGAGGACCCACCTGAAGATCATGAATTTGAAACGCACCGAGAATAACAGCGGCCGTTGCGCTGCCGGGAATGCCAAGCGCCAGGAGCGGTACGAGAGAGCCAACGGCCGCAGCATTCTTCGCTGTTTCAGGCGCGGCCAGTGCGTCGGGCGCCCCTTTGCCAAATTGTTCCGGCGTGCGGCTGATCCGCGCCTCTGTGCTGTGGGCGATAAACGCCGCACTGGTCGCGCCTGCGCCTGGCAGAACGCCTGTGAACAGACCGATGAGCCAGCCGCGCAAAATTGTCCAGCGAAGCTTTAAAAAATCTGTAAGCGAAGGATACCGCCATTTCTGTGCGTGTCGAGAGGCTGCGTAGCGGGGCATGTCGTCTGTGAGAATGCGCCACAGCACATCGGATACGGCGAACAGGCCTATGATAGCGGGGATTAAGCCAATTCCATCTTTCAGTGGCGGGGCGGCGGCGAACCGAAACACGCCGTCCATTGGGTCCGGGCCGATGGTGGACACAAACAAACCCAGCAACAGGGCGCTCAATGCCGGTGCGATGCGCTCGCCGCTGGCTGAGACGACTGCGGCGCACCCTAAAATCCCTAGCGCTGCGTAATCGCCTGGCCCAAAAGTCAACGCCACTTTCGCCAGCGCAGGCGACAGTGTCATGAGTACGAACGTGCCGAAAACCCCTGCCAGACCAGAGCAGACAACGGCGAGACCGAGGGCGAAGCCAGGCTCGCCGCGCTCCGTAAACGGATAGCCTTCAACGGCGCTCATCACCGCCTCGGAGGTGCCCGGGATGCGAAACAGGATGGCTGTAATGGAGCCTGCAAATACCCCGGCGCAATACATCGCCGAGAAAAACGCAATCGCCTCGCCCTGTCCCATCACATAGCTAAGCGGCAGAAGAAGGGCGACGCCCGTCGTGATATCAAAACCTGGCATCACGCCAATAACGTATCCTGTCAGAACGCCGGCAATGATAAGGGCGAAAAGCGGAACAAATCCGGGGGCTGTGATGAAAGCGATAAAATCGATCATAATGCTTACATGAGAAGAGTGTTGATCGCGTAGAATGCGCCAACGCCTTTAGGCAACGGCACGGCGAGGACAAATTCGAAAAAAAGCGTGAATAAGGCCGTCAGTAGTAAAGGTGCTCCAATCACCCACAATGTGCCTCGCTTTTTGAATACGATTAAGAGCGCCAGGAGCTGAAACGCAAATGTGGCGATGATGAAGCCCGCCACTCCAAGCAAGAAGGCATAACCCCAAAGCAACGCCATCATAACGCCCAATTTGATGAGGGTGGGTCTGGTGGAGGCGGCGTTGGCTGGCGGTGGTTCCGTCGGCTGCGATCTGAGTAGAGATATGCCAGTCAGGAGTGCAAGTATGAATATCAGTATAGGAAATATATAGCTCAACCCTTCGGGATATTGAGAAAGGGATTGTCGCCATGTGCTATATATAAGACCAGACAGACCGAATATGGTTGTCGCGGCGCCGGCGATAATCGTTTTTTGCTGAAGCAGCTTCATCATTGTCCTAGCACGGCCTTGAATTGAATAAGCTCCTCATCGATAGCAGCGGTAAAGGCTGCTCCGTCAAGCCTGCCGTCAATAAGGTCAAGGCGTCGGTTTTGTTCATACACTTTGTAGGCCGGGCTGTTCAATGCTTCCAGGATTGCGCTCTCCAGCTTTATCGCTATGGGGTCGGGAACGTTTTTATGCATGCCAAGGCCGCGCCAAATCGGCGGCGGCGTGGTCAAGCCCAGGTCCGTTGTCGTTGGAACGCCAGGCAATACGTCCAGCGGCTCGTTGTAGAAAAAAACGACAGCTTTCGCCTTGCCGGCGTCCAATAAAGGTTTCATAACACCGTATTCATCGTATATAAGATCAAGCCGTCCGCCGAGCAGATCTGCCTGCATCTCCTTGGCGCCGCTGTATGGAATGTAACGGAAACGAATAGAGGCGGGCGCATTCTTAAGGGCCAGGTTGACGACCGCGCGATCGAACGAGCGTGCGCCAACTCCCCCAACAAGGAGGGGTCGGTCTTCGTTACGGGCGCGCGCCAGGATCGCATTCCACCCGCCATCGAGATCGCTCTTTGCGCTCAAAAGCCCTAGCTCTGCATGGGCTCTGGTCAGAAACCTTAGCTGCGACAGGTCCACGTCCTGCGGCTGTACGCTTGCCAGTACAATGTAATCTGTCGTCAACGCCAGGAGAGAGCACCCGTCTTTCGGACGCCTTAAAACGTCTCGAAACGCCGCCACGCCGCTGCCGGCGGTGATGTTGACGATTTGAACGGGAACGCCGACATCGTCCTGCAACGCTTTTGAGAGGGTGCGCGCAAATAAATCGGTTCCGCCGCCTACGCCGAAACCGACTACGATCTCAAATGCTGAGCAAGACGTTGCCTGCGGCTGTTGATCTTGATCGCACGCCCCTAAAGCCAGGATTGCAACGAGCCAAAGCTGAATGCGAAAACAGATATCATTCCTTTTTGTGTCTAAAAAGCTTGCCATATTGTTCTAAGATAAGATATTATTGTGCTTTGATATGTTAAATTTGCACGTTTTTGTTGTTCAATTCAAGCTTAGAGTTTATGTCATGGGCGCAGGAAGGATCGATGTCACGCAGGACGCAGGTGTAGTGTATGTCGTCCTTAATAACCCGGATAAGCTAAACGCTATGACCTGGGACATGTGGGTGGCGTTTGGCGATTTATGGGAAAGGCTGAATGTGGACGATACCGTCCGCTGCGTGGTTGTTAAGGGAGCTGGTGAGCGCGGATTTTGTCCCGGTAATGACATAGGCGAGTTTGAGACCTATCGGTCTAACGCCGCCGACGCGCGCAAGCTCTCTGAGAATATGTCCCGCGGCCGTGTTGCTATGATCGCTTGCCCGCATCCTATCATAGCGCAAATCAAGGGGGCTTGTGTCGGCGGCGGTCTTGAGATCGCCGCCATGTGCGACATGCGTATTTGCACTGACGACAGCCGTTTCGGAGCGCCGCTTAATCGTATCGGTCTTACGATGGCCTATGAGGAGCTTGAGCCCTTGTGGCGGCTTACGGATCAGGCCACGCTTTTTGAATTTCTTGTTGAAGGCCGCATTATCGGTGCGGCGGAAGCAAAAGAAAAGCGGCTTGTAAATCGTATTGTATCCCGCGAAGCGCTGGAAGACGAGGTCGCGGCGACAGTGGCGCGTATTGTGGCGGGACCGCCGCTTGTTAATCGCTGGCATAAAAAGTTTTTTAACCGTCTTCTCGATCCGCGCGCTCTTGCCAAAGAAGATTATGACGAACACTATTTGGCGTTTGAAACCGAAGACTATAAAATTGGATACAAAGCTTTTCTTGAAAAGAAAACGCCTAAATTTGTAGGCCGATAATCATGACACAACCGATCTTTATGCAGACCGGCCCTTTGGCTGGCGTTAAGGTTTTAGAGTTGGCCCATGTCATGGCAGGCCCGACGTGCGGGCGCATTCTCGCCGATTTGGGGGCAAGCGTCACCAAGTTGGAACGTATTGAAGGGGAAGATTGTCGCCACATGGTTCCGCCCTGGCAGGGGGATGAGGCTGCTGGTTTCCTTATGCTCAATCGCAACAAGCGCGGTGTGGCCGTAAATCTCAAAGATCCGCGTGGTGTTGAAATTGTAAGGGAGCTCATTCGCGGCTCGGACATTGTCGTCGAGAACTTTCGCAAAGGTGCGATGGAGCGTTTGGGGCTTGGATACGAAGACCTTAAAAGCATCAATCCTGGCTTGATTTATTGTTCTGTCTCCGGTTTCGGTCGTACAGGACCTTACGCCGATAAGGGTGGTTATGATGTTGTCGCCCAGGCCATGGGCGGCATCATGAGCGTGACTGGCGAAAAAGAGGGCCGGCCTCCGGTGAAGGCGGGTGTTGCTGTCGCCGATATTGGGGCCGGCATGTTCGCCGCGCTCGGAATTCTCGCGGCCTACATTAACCGTCAGCAAACCGGGCAGGGGCAATGCGTGGAAACATCTTTGTTTGAGACGGCTGCGAGTTTTATGGTTTGGCCGGCGGCCAGTTACCTTGCGGATGGATCTATTGCGAAGCCAATGGGTACGGCGCACCCGCTGGATGCTCCGTACCAGGCGTTTCAGGCGAGTGATGGCTGGTTCATGGTCGGAGGCGCCAACCAGGCGAATTGGCTTCGTCTTGTCAAGGCGATAGATGCGCCGCACCTGGCGGATGATCCCAGGTTTCGAGATAACCCCGACCGCGTAAAAAACCTTGAAGCGCTTGTTGAAGCGTTAACAGCCATCTTCGTTGAACAGCCAGTGGCCCATTGGATTGCTGTTTTGGAGGGCGCCAGTGTTCCAACAGGTCCGATTTACAATGTTGAGCAGATGCTCGCCGATCCGCAGCTTGAGGCGCGTGGCATGATCACGCAAGTCGAACATAAAACGCTGGGGGCGGTCAAAACACTTGGTCTGCCTATAAAATTCACTGAAACGCCAGTTCAGTTTAATCGTGGGGCCCCGGTTCTTGGCGAGCATACATCTGAAGTATTAGGGGAACTCGGATACGGATCGGAAGACATAGAAAGCCTCGTGAGCGATGGCGTAATCATCGCCGAGACGTCGCAATCTACTGCATAGACGTCCTACAGGGTATTATTTGTTTATTTGTTGCGGAAAGCGAAGCGAGAATGTGTTATTCATTGCGTCAGGGAAGCCTGCTAGCCGCCCTTATCATTATCGTCACATTAACAATGTGGGCGCCTGCCGAGGCCCGCAAGGCTGTGCCTCGTGACATTGCGCAGGGAGAAGTGGCGGATGCGGAGGTTTTGTTCGGCGATCGTTGGAAAGGATATGCTGCTGAACAGCACATGGTGTCCATGCGCGACGGCGTGCGGCTGAATACATTTCTTCTCTATCCTAAGGTAATGTCTGAGGCTCTGCCGATAATGTATCTGCGCACGCCTTATGGCTGGCGTTTGGAAACCTTGGATGGAGAAATAGCCGGCGATATTAATCGCGACGCCGCAGCGCACCGTTTCCTGATTGAAGATCAGTATATTTTCGTTCTTCAGGACGAACGCGGGCTTTTCGGTTCAGAGGGCGAGCACGAGTTAATGAGACCGTTTTACTCCCTTGCTGACGCAACACGAACCGATGAAATTACAGATATTTACGATACGATCGAATGGTCTCTTTCAGCGGCGAAAAATAATAACGGCCGCGTTGGCATGAGCGGTACATCCTATCGTGGTTGGTATGCCGCTGTGGGTGCAATTCGTCCTCATCCGGCATTAAAAGCGATCGCCCCGTCCGCTGCGATGGGCGATTTTTTTCGTGGAGACGATTTCTATCAGAACGGTGCGTTCAATCTTTCTATGACAATGCCGTTGCTGCTTGAAAAGATGGATTTTTACGATGAAAAACCCGTCTGGAGCGATTTCGTCAAGGCGGAGGATGAGTATGATTTCTACCTTCGTCACGGCGGCATGCGCGCCCTTAAGCAATATTTTCCCGAAGATGCGCAGCAAACGCTGAACGTTCTGGAAAACGATGCAGAAACCGAGTATTGGAAAGCGCGCCGGCTGCCGACCTTTTTCGACAGGACGGTGACCGTTCCAACGCTTCATATTGTCAGCGGATATGATGCGGAAGATTTGCCGGGCCCTCTTGCCCTTTATCATGCAATGGAACGCCATGATGAAAATAACCTGAATAGAATTGTTATGGGGCCGTGGTACCACGGCGCCTGGCGCTACGGCGCTGAAAAGTTCGGGCCGATATCCTTCGGTTCTGATACGGGCGTTTATTTTCAAAATGAGTTTTTCCTGCCGTTCTTCAGAAAGCATCTGAAGGGTGAAGGTTTAGCCTCCACGCCTGAAGCGCATATGTTTGACACCGGCGCTAATGCGTGGCGGTCTTTCGAGGCTTGGCCTCCTAAAGCGTCACAGACGATCAAGCTCTACCTTCAGCCGGCAGAACGGCTGTCGTTCGATGGCCCCTCGGGCGATCGAAATGCAAAGGTGCGCTATACCTATGATCCGGCGAATCCGACGCCTTATTTTCCGAGGCCGAATTATGAAGCCTTTCGTGCTGATTTTAAGGTGCAAGACCAGCGTTTTTCCATGCGACGTCCGGATGTTCTGACCTTCGCCACTGAGCCGCTGGACCGAGACATTACAATCGCAGGTGAAGCGTTCGCAAACCTGACGGCGGCGACGTCTGGCACAGATACCGATTGGGTCGTGAAGGTCATTGATGTCTACCCGGATGATGCAGAAGGGATGGAAGGCTTTCATCGTATGGTTTTTGGTGGAATTTTTCGTGCGAAGTTTCGTGAAGGATTGGATGCTCCACGGGCGGTAAAGCGAAATACGCCGCTTGATTATCGCTTTTCTCTCACGGAACAATTACATACAGTGAAAAAGGGGCACCGGCTGATGGTGCATGTCCAGTCAAGCTGGTTCCCGCTGTTCGATCGGAATCCAAACACATTCATGCCTGTGCACGACGCCAGGCCGGAGGACTACGCACCTGCGACGCAAACAATTTTTCTATCAGAAAGGCGTCCGAGTTTCGTTGAACTTACAATCCTGGCGCAGGATTAAAGCGGCAAAAGTCTGATTGTAATACCCTTTAGTAGAAAGTTACGTGAAATGGACACATTGCATAACGCTTCCCTTGAGCAGATCGACCGTGATACGGTTATTCATCCGTTTACGCCTCTAAAAGCTTTTGCAGAAGGCGAGACGCCTGATCCGCGCCTCATCGAAACGGGTAAGGGCGTGCGTATCCGCGACACGCACGGGCGCGAGTCAATCGACGCTTTTGCCGGCCTTTATTGTGTGAACATCGGCTATGGCCGCACGGAAGTGGCGGAAGCGATTTACGAGCAATCTAAAAAACTTGCCTACTGTCATTCCTACGCCATGCAGGGCCATGAGCCGGGCGCCTTGTTGGCGAAGAAAGTTCTTGAGTGGGCTCCGGATCATATGCGGCGGGTTTTCTTTGGATTATCCGGATCCGACGCCAATGAAACGCAGGCGAAATTTGTTTGGTACTACAATAATGTCCTGGGCCGCCCGGAGAAGAAGAAAATTATCGCCCGCCGCCGCGGCTATCACGGTTGTTCGATTATGTCCGGCAGCATGACAGGCATGCCATTTTATCATGTCGCTTTCGATATTCCGACGGGCCCCATTCGTCACACAACCAATCCTCATCACTATTGGGAAGCTGCGCCCGGCATGTCGGAGGAAGAGTTTTCCGCCCAGTGTGCGGCTGACCTCGAAGCGTTGATCCTGGAGGAGGGGCCGGATACGGTCGGTGCATTTATCGCCGAGCCCATGCTTGGCACGGGGGGGCTTATACCGGCGCCGGAGGGGTATTGGCGTGCGATCCAGCCCGTGCTTGATAAGTATGACGTGCTTCTTATCGCCGACGAGGTCGTATGTGGGTTCGGCCGTATGGGAACCCCTTTTGGCAGCGACTATTACGAAATGAAACCAGACTTGATGACATGCGCTAAGGGGCTGACGAGCGCCTACCTGCCGTTGTCGGCTGTTATCGTCGGTGAAAAGGTTTGGGACGTGTTCAAAAAAGGAAATGACGAATATGGCGTCTTTTCCCATGGATACACGTATACGGCGCATCCGACTTGCGCCGCTGCGGGACTCGCTAATCTGAAAATTATTGAAAGCGAAAACTTGATGGCGAACGTGCGCAATGTGGGAGGTTACTTTCAGGAACGTCTGCGCCAAACCTTTGCGGATAAAACCTTCGTCGGTGAAGTGCGTGGCGTCAATCTGTTGGCCGCTATTGAGTTTGTGGAGGACGTGAAGTCTAAAACGCGCTTTGATCCCACACGAAAAGTTGGCGCGCAGTTATCCCAGGCATGTGCGAAGAACGGTGTTATCACCCGAGCGATGCCTCACGGAGACATTCTCGGCTTTGCGCCGCCTCTGGTGGCGACGAGAGATGACGTCGATGAGATCATCGAACGTATTGAAGGTCCTATAGCGGACGTCTGTTCAAGGCTTAAGGCTGAACTGAATTAAGAGCGATATTCTTGGGAGGTTAGGGGTATGTGGAAAAAGTTTTTCTTATCAACGGTTGGCGCCTTAGCGGTGTGCGTTAGCGCGGCTTCGGCTCAAACGGCTGATGAATTGGGGATCCCGGGGCTTGAGGAGGTGATGGAAGCTGGCTATGCCGCTACTTTCACTTGCTCCGGTGTTTTTATCGCCGGTCGATCGCCTGATCAGATCAATGCATTGGAGCTGTCGGCGGCCGACGGGCGGCCCAACTTTTATACTGCGTTGCTCAATTCCGCGCCTGCAACGATCGACATCGACTACGAACGCAAGATCGTCTCCGCGAGTTTTGACGATGCCGCGCCGCCAATCCGCGCCGCCTTTCGCGACGGGTTGGGGTGCAGCATTCTTCCGTTGGGGGCAGGTCCGGACGCTGCCGCGGCGTTGCCGCGTTTATCGAAAAAACGGCCACATCAGGACAAGAGTGAAACTGCTTGGCCCAAGCGCGGTCCAATTCAACCCGCAAGTGAGGCCAAGCCGTATCAGGAGGGGCTTGATGCAGTTGTTGAGCGTGCATTTGGACGGGAAGCCTATGGCGTCGGATCGCGAACAGTCTCTGTTCTTGTTGTTCATAAGGGCGAGGTTGTCGCCGAGCGCTATGGCAGGGGGTTTGGTCCGCATACCCAGTACAGAACCTGGTCGACAGCCAAAAGCTTCGCGAATGCGGTTGTTGGCGTGGCGATAGAAGACGGGGTGCTGCCTGATGTTTCGTCGCCCGCTCCTGTGCCTGAGTGGGCGAAAGAAGGAGATAAGCGTCAGTCCATTACAATTGAAAATCTTCTTCATATGGCCAGCGGCCTCAAGACAGTCGTTCCGCGCGATGGGTCGAACACACCCCTTGCCTATACTGCGGGCATTGATACGGCCACGGATGCGGCAAGTCTCTCTTTGATTCATGAGCCAGGCGCCAAATGGCACTATTCCAACTACGATACTCTGTTGCTGCTGCGATCCGTCAAAACTGCGCTTGGCGATCTTCAAAGCTATGTCGATTTTCCATATGAGAGATTGTTTGACCGTATCGGCATGCACGATACGTTCGCTGAAACAGATCCATACGGAAACTATGTTATGAGCAGTCAGGTTTATACAACGGCGCGGGATTTGGCGCGCTTTGCGTATTTATATCTGAATGACGGAAAGTGGGGCCGAAAACGTATCTTGCCAGAAGGGTGGGCGCAATATAGCTGCACGCCAATAACAGCTGAATATCGCTTGCCGGATCATATGAGATATGGGGCGCAATGGTGGATGTACGACCTGAAATTCGATGAGTCAGATGGTATTGAGAATTTTCGGATTTGTTCCACAAACGGTGCTCGTGGTCAGTTTGCGGCCTTCGCCCCGGAACATGATCTTGTGATCGTGCGGCAGGGCGTTGATGAATGGGGCCCGGACGGTTTTGAAGAGGATATCTTTTTTGAAGACGTTGTGCGTGCTGTTGCTGGACGCCGCTAATAGTAAGATGAACCGCTCAAAGAGAACGGATCGCGTTCATCTTGGTTATTATACAACGACAAAAATGAGTAATCCGATATGGCGTTGAATTTGAACTCTCCAGATTTATTGCGAACAAACGCTTTGGTCAACGGTGCGTGGCGGAGTGCGGAAAAGCGCCAAGATGTTTATGATCCAGCTACGGAACAGATCATTGCATCCGTTCCCTATTGGGGCGGGTCTGAGGCGACCGAAGCTGTGCAGGCGGCTGAGGCCGCATTCCCCGAGTGGCGCGCGCGCACGGCCGAGGAGCGGGCCAATATTCTGTTGGCGTGGAAAGGTCTTGTCTTACAGCACAAGGAAGATCTGGCCCGCATACTCACCGCAGAATGTGGCAAGCCCATGGACCAGTCTCTTGGAGAGGTTGCGTATGGCGCATCGTTCTTTCAATGGTTTGCGGAGGAGGGCAAACGCGCCTATGGCGATGTCATTCCGGCAAAACAACATGATCGCCGCATTATCGTGGCGAAAGAGCCGGTTGGCGTCACGGCGGCTATTACACCATGGAATTTTCCCATTGCGTGCGTTACGCGCAAAATTGCGCCCGCGCTTGCCGTAGGTTGCACACAGGTTTTAAAGCCCGCGCCGGAAACACCGTTTACTGCATTGGCCTTGGCGTATCTTGGCGAACAGGCAGGCCTGCCTCCAGGCGTTTTAAATGTGGTGACAGGTGATGCGTCAGCGATTGGCGAGGTGTTTACGTCACACCCAGCCGTACGCGTTGTAACGTTTACCGGATCTACTGCTGTCGGCAAACTTCTCGCTGAGGCATGCGGTCGCCATGTCAAGCGCGCCGCACTGGAGCTTGGCGGCAACGCCCCCTTCATCGTATTTGGTGATGCTGATGTTGACGATGCTGTCTCCGAAGTCATTGCCAGTAAGTTCCGTAACTCCGGTCAAACTTGCGTATGTGCTAACCGAATTCTGGTGCAATCTGATATCTTTGATAAATTTACAGAACGTCTTTGCGATCAGGTCGCCGCTATGAGCGTCGGTTCCGGCGAAGAGGATGGCGTTGCGATTGGGCCTCTTATCAATGCGAGGGCTGTTGAAAAAGTCTCCGCCCATATCGAAGATGCTGTCGGAAAGGGCGCTGAAGTGAAAGTTGGCGGTGCACCACACGGTCGTGGGGCATATTTTTATCAGCCTACAGTTCTTACGGGTGCAAAAAATGATATGCTGCTTGCTAGGGAAGAAACTTTCGGGCCTGTAGCCGCTCTCTTTCGCTTCGAGTCGGATGAAGACGCTATTGCTCTTGCGAACGACACGCCGACCGGTTTGGCTGCTTATCTTTACACAGCGGATCTGTCGCGAGCTTTTCGTGCGGCCGAAGCATTGCAATCCGGCATGGTGGGCGTGAACACGGGCATTATATCGACGGAAGTCGCTCCCTTTGGCGGGGTTAAAGAGTCAGGCATTGGCCGGGAAGGATCGCGATATGGCCTTGATGACTTTCTGGAAACCAAGGCCGTTCATGTAAAACTGTAATGTGGGCTCGGAACATACAGCTTAAAACAGAATATCATTGGTATAAAAATAAATTATAAGAAGAGTGCTGAGTTGCAGTGCGTAGGTGGAACTGACAAAGCTTATATGGGTGACGCCGCCTCATAATTTTATATATTAGGTCGCCTTTGCAGACGAAGCGCTGCCGGCTCTTGCCAGGCCCATTTAGTGCTTGGCGCTGTTTTTCTCAAGCGCTCGTGGTTTAAGGGCGTGCTAATTAATCTGTATGTCCAAGCCTTTCATCAGCAGGTTGAGCACGGTTCGGGTCTGGTCGTTGGTGCGGTCATCGTTATTCGTAAGACGAAGAAGGACAATGACCAAGTCTTCGCTGGGAGTAATAATCGCGTAGTTGCCGCCATAGCCCAGGGCCCAGAACGCATCGCGCGGCAGTGGAAGGGCGCCGCGATCGTTAATCCAGTGCGTAGACCCATACATGAATTTCTCTTCGCTATACTCTCCTATATCGGACGACCAGATCGGGCCAGCCATGTTGGCGGATGCGACAAAATTCTTAGAGAGCAAGCGCTCCCCGTTCCACACGCCGTCATTAAGATAAAGTAGTCCGTAGCGCGCCCAGTCCCGCGCTGTTCCATAATCAAAGCCGGTAAGGTGGAAATTGCCATAGGTGTCCAGTTCGCTCACCATGCCCGACATGCCTATCTTGTTATAGAGTTCAACATAGGGCCAGGTCAGATAATCTTCTCCGCGTTCGGAAATCTTATCCTTTATAATCGCGCCAAGCGCCTGCATATCGCAGTTATTGTATTGCCAACCTTTGTTTGGCGCATGTTTGAAGGGCGAATAGATAGCGTGATCTATGACATTAATAGGCGCAAAGTAAATCACATTATGTTCGTCGAACAAACCGCCCCTTTGCTCCCAGGGCGGTGTGTGCCGTGTGCATTGCAGCCCGCCACTCATTCTCATTAAGTCGATTATTTTAATCTCGCTCCTCGGGTCGCCTGGAAGCATATTCCATGCAGCTATAGGCGCAGGATCGTCAAGCGAAACCTCGCCCATTTGCTCCAGGCGTCCGATCAGCATTCCCAATATGCTTTTACCCATGGACCAGTTAAGCGAAGGCGTGTCTTTCGTGATATCTTCTCGGTACCGTTCGATAACAACCTGGCCCTTGTGCATCACGAGGAGGGATAGCGTGTGCCCTTCTGGATCGAACGCAGCTTCAATTGCTGATTGCAGATCAGCGCGTTGATACCCTTCTGGAAGATTTCCATTCCCTATGAGCATATCTCCTGTATCGGGAAACAAGTCATCAGTGAACTGTGGTCGCGGCACAGAGACAGGTGTGAAGAATGCGTCATCAGCCAAAGGATGCAAAATCACGCATCCTTGGTCTCCATAATATTTCGCACGGCCGGAGTATGGGCCGGCTTTCAGTGTCACAAGTTTCTTTTGTAAGTCTACGGAAGCTTCTGCAAGCGCCTTTTCAATAAGTTCTGCGGTTGTTGGAACGCGTTCTGACATATTGGGCGGAATATCGCCCCAATCATTTTCGGAAGAGATGGCCGTTTTTATGTCTTCAACATTAAATCCGGATATGAAATGCTCGCCGCAAATCCGTTTTGCTGAGGAGTTTAAAACGCCCTCAATTGTCGACATCGGATTCTCGAATGGGCGCGCGCCGGGGGCTGAAGCAAGTCCATCAACGGGCTGCGCACAAGAGCTAATTGTTGCGGTTGTCAAGCAAACTGCGATCGCAGACTTTATTGATGTCATAGTCGTCCCCGTAAGTGGCCAACACGGCAAAACCATCGCGGCATTGTACGTCAGTATTCATAAATTGTCTAAACAAAAATAGGTATTGTATGGTACATGATTGTAATGTGCTGTATCTCGTCGTTAGGCAGCCAAAACTGCGATGTCGTCGACGCCGGTTGCTGTAGTCTGATTTTTGTGCCGTCAAGTCCTGGTGGATGCGTGGCTCAAACTGAAATGCACTTCACTGTTGTGGGCTAAACGCGTTGCTCGAGCTTATGGCAATTGTATACCAGTGGCTCTGGAGCATTAATGCTCCTGGCGGTGCGCCAATGAAGTCAACGGTATAGTAGGGGAAGCTACGCTGAAGAGTTTGAGAGAAGCTGTAGTAGATCCATGGCGCTTTCGGCAACGAAGCCCGTGTGCGCGCGCATGCTGGCTTCAGCTTCTGCTTCGTCACCCTTTTTGAGTGCTTGAATTACACGATCATGCTCGGTGACGGACTGACGTATGCGGTGGGATAATTCCAGAGTTCGCAGACGATATGGCCGAAGCTGCTGCGATAAATCGGCTGCGAACTTTTCTAGAAATGTGTTCTTAGCGTATTGGGTGATGCGCTCATGAAAAATAACACTTACATTATAGTATTCCTCAGTATCGCCCTGCTTTGCAACTCTTGAATACTCCTTATGAAGGGCTTCAAGTTCCGATAATTCTTTTGCGGTTATTCGGCGGGCAGCAAGCCTCGCACAAGTTGCTTCAACTTCGGAAAGAGCTTCAAAAAGTTGCAAAACGCGCGTGATATCTGTGCGCGTAACAAATGCACCGCGACCTGCTTCCACCCGTACTTTGTTCTTTGCCGCAAGGCGTTGGATCGCCTCGCGAACCGGCGACCGTGACGCTGAAAACTTTTCAGAGATTTCCAGCTCATTAAGGCGCGATCCTGGCGGGTATTCGCCAGATGCGATCGCCCTTTCCAAACTGGACTCAATTTTATCTGCAAGTGTTTGTTTGGTTGAACTTTCCATGTCGGATCTGTGTACTCAAAAAACTCAAAATGTATAGCGGGAAATCACAAATTGTACAGCGGATATGTCTGAGCGGGGGGTCTTAGCCGCGTAAAGCTGGACCGGAAATCTGTTATGAATTTTGGTTTGGTATTGGGAGGGGTTGATGGCTCGGAAGCGATTTTCAGATGAAGATGTTTTGGGTTTGCTGCGTCAGATGGAGGTTGAGCTTTCATCTGGCGCTGATGTTCCAACAGCCTGTCGCTCTGCTGGCGTCAGCATGGCGACCTAGTATTCCTGGCGCAAGCGCTATGGCGGTATGGGCAAGTCACAGCTGCATCAGATGAAAGCGATTAAGAAAGAAAACCAGCGTTTGAAACGGGTTGTGGCGGAGCTTGAGCTGGACAAGCTGATCCTGAAGGAAAGCTTGGGTTTTTTAAAACCCAAGGTCTGATGGCAGAAGATTTACGTCAGGCCATCATTTACGCCTGCCAACGCATTGGCGCTTCGGAACGAGGACGTGCAAGGTTCTAGGCGCAGCGCGGTCACCCAACATTACAAAGCGGCGACGCTTAAGACTAATGACAGCATTCGGCGGGCTCTCATTCGTTTGGCCAAGCAGTATGGCCGATAAGGTTATCGCAAGATCGCCAAACTCCTTCGCATGGAAGGCTGGGAGGTTAATCACAAGAAGGTTGAACGTCTGTGGCGGGAAGAAGGTCTGCGGTTGCCAGAACGCCACAAGAAGTGAAAACGTCTTTATCATAAAGACAGTTCTCCGTCATCCGTTTGCAGCGGAAATATGCAAATCATATCTGGAGCGTGGACTTTGTACACGACCGTCTGAGCAATGGCGCGCCTATAAGATGCTCACCGTGATCGATGAATATACCCGCCAAGCCTTATGCGTTGAGGCGAGGTCAAAGATCGGCTCGGCGAAGGTGTTGGGAGCGCTTTATCGCTGCTGCTCAAATACGGGAACCCAGACTTTATCAGATCCGACAACGGCCCGGAGCTCCTGTCTGAGAGCTTCCAAATCTGGCTGAAACATGTCGGTGTCAAGCCGATCTGCATCGCGCCAGGCGCACCCTGAGAGAACGGCTACAATGAGCGTTTTAATGGGACGCTGTACCGAGAGATCCTCAATGCACAATGGTTCCACACCATCGATCAGGCCAGAACCGTCATCGCGTCCTGGCTCAAGCAGTACAACGCCATCCGCCCACATCAGGCCCTCGGTATGCGTCCTCCAGCGCCAGAAATTCTACTTGAAAATGGTCCAGAATAATGGGGCTGGACACCGTAGTTTCCAAGATGACTTTCCAAGTAAGTCGGCGGCATCACGCATTTCTGACGTGTCTGCCATCCTTTTAAAAGACATGCTTATAGTATGTCGCCATCAATAATAACTTGTCCATTGGGTGTTAAAAGCACAGCCTTCATCTTCCCTGTTTCAGCGAAGCGAGTAGGAATTCCGACGCCTAAAGAAGTAAAGCATTTGTGCAAGGCTTCCGAATGGGGCGTTTCGATGAAGAGCTCCGTTAGTGACATAGCTGGTTCTAGGTCAGCTGCGGGATGCGCCGCTTCCGCCCAATCAATAAATGTCGGCATGGCGCTGCCAAAGTTATGTTCCGAGAAGTTTAATAAACGCCATTCAAGTTTTTTTCCATCGGAGCCAGTGCGCGAAAGGTGCATGGGCCCCGTTGTTTTCATTCCTGCTGCGCGGCCCTTCTCTGCTAACTCGTCAATGTCAGAGCAAGCAAGTATAGCGGTGATAAGCTGTGGTGCGTTTAATTGTTCCAACGCCGTTCTATATGGCGAGCTTCCGTTTGAAGCTTCATCCGGCGTTATCAGTTCCAAGTACCGGCGTTCTCCAAGCGGACCATCGTTAAGGCCTATAAGAGCGTTGCGGGTGCTGAGTTGCGCATGGCGTCCTCCTGGAACAGCTTCAATTCCAAAGGTGTCACGTGCAAACTTAAGGGCCAGTTCAAACTCAGGGGCGCCAATCATGATGTGATCGATTGGACAAGCAGCTGTCGCCAAGAAAACCTCCATCGATTTGAGAAATAGTATACAAGGTTCAAAGTAGGATGCTTCTATATACATCAGTACAATGGGAGCTTGCGAGGTGGAAATAGCTTTTCATCATTTCGATGCTGATATCGCTTACTGCTGCCGTCTGTTTAACCTAGCGAGTTGTGATATGAATTAATCGCTTTGGCTATATAACTGTCCTGTTATCTGCAGGATGCCAGTTTGAAACGGACATGGAACACATCTTTAGAAAGATGAAATAAACTTGCACACGAGAACGAGCTTGGGCCGCGTTTGCAGTTTTGGTTGGCTAAGAGACGTACGATAATCCATGCAGAATATAAAACTTAGTGTTTGTGGGGTAGACGTTTATCATCTTATAGAAAAAACACTCCGTTGTAAGAGGCCAAAGTTTTGAATAGTTTTAATTTACCTAAGTGATTTTAAAAATTACAGAGTATTGACTAAATGGAGGTCAAAAAAGTGCATGAGATTCTGCCGTTTGGGAATGCTGGTTATCTGATCAAGCATCATGCCGATACTGCTCCCGACGCCATTGCCGTTGTTGATTTTCCACAGCGCGTGCGTAGAGAGACGACATATGGCGCGTTGGACAAGCGTGCAAACGGTGCTGCTGCGTCGCTGCTTGCGCGAAATATAAAGCCGGGCGAACGCGTGGGGATTGTCATCGGGAATAGGCGTGAATTTGTTGAGGCCTATTTTGGGGCGTTGCGAATGGGGGCTACGCCGGTTTTGGTTAACTTCCGTCTTGGATCAGAGCAAATTGCGGATATTATCGAAGATGCCGATTGTGTCGCAGCGATTATCGATCCGGAGGCGGGGCCGGGCGTGTCGGCTGGCGTTATGGCGCAAGCTTTGCCTAAAGGAGTTTTGGCGCTTAGAGATTTTTCTGGTGCGACGTTGTATGAAGAGGCGCTCGCGGCTGTTGCCGATGATAAGGCGCCGGCGCCGTTCCATCCGCCAAAAGATCATCCTGCATATCAGCCGTATACGTCTGGCTCTACAGGCAAGCCAAAGGGTGTTGTTCTTACCCATAAAGGTGTTGAATGGTTGCTTAACGAGGGCATGGCGGATACGGAAAGTATCATGGACCGGGACGCGCGTTGCCTGCTTGCTGCACCGCTATTTCATGCCAACGCTATGACGAGCGGCGTTCAAATGACGCTCCATAAGGGCGGTCGTCTCGTCGTGTTGCCGACCTTCGAACCCAAATGGTTTCTAGAGGCGCTGTCTGGGGAGGGGTGCACCATCACGAGCGGCGTGCCTGCTATGCTGGCGATGATGCTTAGCGAACGTGAATTAATCAAAACTCTGAATTTCGAAGCTCTTAAGGTGATTTTGGTTGGTTCTGCGCCTTGTCCTGCTGCGCTAATTGAGGCTACGGAGAGGGCCTTTGGCACGAAAGTCGCCCAGGGGTATGGGCTTACGGAAGGCGGCCCTATGGTCATGACCCAACCACTGGACCCTTCACGTATCGGTCTTGACCGTATTCCACATGACAGTTGCGGCGTGCCGTTACCTGGTTGCAGCGTCAAGCTGGTTGATGCAATGGGTGAAGAGTGTAATCCCGGAGAACTGTTGGTGCGCAATCCTGGCGTTATGACGGAATATTATAATATGCCGGAGCAGACAGCGGCCAGGTTCGCTGAAGGGTGGCTCAAGACGGGCGATATCATGGAGCGAGATACATATGGCCTGTACTATTTCCGTGGGCGGAGCGATGACATGTTTAATTGTGGAGGCGAGAATGTTTATCCGCTTGAGGTTGAAAACATTCTGATGTCGCACCCCGATGTGGTTAATGCTTGCGTGATTCCTCTTGACCATGCGGTGAAAGGCCAAGTGCCGGCAGCTCTTGTTGTGTTGCGGAAAGACTCGAATCTGGATGAGAGAGCGCTGCAGGGCTTTTTTCTTGAGAACGGTCCGGCTTACGCTCATCCACGACGTATCGATTTCGTTGACGCCATGCCAGTATCAGGCGTAGGCAAGGCTGATCGAAAAGCTGTGATGCGCCATTTCGCCAAATATGCAGAACCTTCCGGCGATTAAAGTTATGGCCTTGGAGGCCTCAATAGCTTTGTTACAAATATGAAAGTGTGAACTGACTATGTTCGTTTTTAAAGATGCTTACCGAGACTGTCGAAATGCATTTTTAACTGCCGCACAGGCGGCCGGGGCTGATATCGCCTCTTACCGGTTGCCGGGCCATGACGGTCCGGATGGGGAGGGGCTTTTTATCGACTCGGCGCTCTTTGGCGCTTCACACGCGCCAGGTTTGTTGCATATTACCAGCGGCACTCATGGCGTCGAAGGCCCCGCCGGTTCGAACGCCCAGACCCGGTGGATCACTGCAGGTGGTGCATCGCGGCTGCCGGATAACACCGCTGTTGCGATGGTCCACGCTGTAAACCCCTGGGGTTTTGCGTACCTGTCTCGCACCAATGAAAACAATGTAGACTTGAACAGAAACTTTCTTCCTTTTCCCGATATCCCTCCTACTCCGGAGGTGTATGGCGATTACTATAATGCATTCCGCCTTGAGGCGCTTGATGAAGCGTCAATGGCCAAGGTGAAGAGGGCTTTTGGCGAACTGCGAGAGCGCGACGGCATGGCGAAATTTATGAACGTCGCTTCAGGGGGGCAGTACACTCATCAAGATGGAATGAATTATGGTGGGGTTGAAGAGCAGTGGCAAACAAAAACAGTACGGAGTAATTTTGATCGACTTGCAAAAGGGAGAAAGGCTGTAGGGATCATAGATTATCATACTGGCTTTGGCGACTATGGCGATCATGTCTTTTTAAAATTTGATCCGGAAGGCTCGGAGGCGCTGCAGCGTACAAGGGATTGGTACGGGGCGGATATCATTGATCGTAAAACAATTGGATCGCATAATGAAGAAAGTGGCGACTTTTCGCAACCGACGTATGCTGGCCTGTTGTCAATGGATCTTGTTTCCCGCGCGCCAAATCCAGGTTCTTGTACAGCTGTCGTAATTGAGTTCGGCACTTACCCGCTAATGGACTTGGCCATGCATGGCATACGGGAGAACTGGGTGCGGCGTGAGGGGGCGGCTGATACGCCTGAAGGCCGCCAAGTCATTGAGGACAATTTCCGTATGATGTCGCCGAGCGATGCAGATTGGCAGAATAAAGTAACATCTTTGTCGCAAAGCCATATTGAAAATGCGATAAATGGCTTGTCCGCGCAATTGTACGAGTAAAGTTAAAGAAGGCTGGGATTATTCGCCTAGAGCTGTTTGCTTTTGTCGTTTGTCGGCAAACGGCCCTAGAGTCTTTGTCTTGAGGGCGTGAGAAGACTTTTGTCTGATCCACGTCACGCGGCAACGCGTTTTAGTTTCAATTATTACGAGTGCGCAAACTGTCACGGTAAGCGCTGGGCAGGACGCCGAATGTTTTGGAAAAAATAGATGCAAAACGGCTTGGGCACTTGAAACCAACTTGATAGGCGACATCGGAAACATTCCGTGAGGGGCTTTCCGCTATCAGCTGACGCGCCGATTCTAGGCGGCTTGTAACAATAAAGTTGTGTACAGATGTGTTAAAGTAAGAGCGGAAGCCGTGGGTAAGCGTGCTTTCACTCAAGTACACAGCTTCTGAAAGTGACGCAATTGTATGATTTTCTGCAAGATCCGCTAATACGATCTGCTTGGCTCGTTCCAATCGATCGGCGACAGCGGGTTGAATTCGCTTTATCGGCCTATGCTTCTTTTCATTAACGTTCAACCCGTCGGCGTACAGTGTGAGAAGTTCCCATGTTTTTGAAAGTAAATAGTAGGGTCTCGCGGATGTGGAAACATTAGTTGAAAATACTTGTTCTATTGCGAGTACTATTTGAGCAGATAATTTTCGTTGGTCTATGACGGCGGCTGTAGCTGAGTTAATGTTTTCGATGTTTTCTTCAGTTATGTGTTGAGTCACATCGCCAATAAAAGCCATGAAACGCTCGGCCGGCATGCTTATCTGAATTATAACACAACGCTCATCGTGGGGGTGAAACAGAATATTTCGAGAGCGTATTCCGTGTGGAGATGACAGGGCGGCTTCGCCTTCAAAGCCTTTCCAGTTATTATGTGCGCCTTGTAGATGCGCTTCCATGGATCCTCTACTGATAAATGTCAGTGAAACCTTGTTCAAGGGGGCGACATTGTTTAACAGGATGCCGCGTCCATTCTTGATATCTGTTATTGTGAGTTCAAGCTCATCTTCATTTCTGAGTGACTCAAAATTAACGGGTATACCGCTGTCTTTACTCGAAAAGCGTATATAATTGCCGCTTGCGCCAAATGACGCATTCACCGACTGCGGATCAGACTGCATGAAGCGATTAAAATCCGATGCACAAAATTCTTCCAGGTCGCCACAATTTTGAAACGTTCCGTGCAAATCAAAAGCCTTTATTTTATCCAGCCCTCATAATTTTAAAATTCTGTCATAGTTCCAGCGCTGTATCAAGGGGCCCGACCTTTCGGCTGTGTGCGCTATGCGCAACAGTCGCGCCACTTTGGTAGAGCTGGGGCGGAACATGCGAATTCTCCCTCGTTTGCCGAGATTGCATAGAAAAAAGCTTGATGCGACGAGCCGTTAATAGCCTTTTTGACTAGTCTGTTGATGAGGCAGGCTACTTCAAATGGTTAACGAAGCGGGGCTTTGCTCGGATGGTAAACTCTTTGGTTCTGCTTTGAGGCAGAATTTGAGGCGCTGTGAGCGTTGCGTCTCATGCGAGGGAAGGATTGAAATTGAGTTTTAACAAGACGATGCGCGCGCTTGAGTTTGACAAACATGGCGGCGTTGATGATTTGCAGTTAAGAGAGATCCCGACGCCACAGCCCGCAGCTTATGAGGTTTTGGTCAAGGTTAACGCCGCTTCTTTGAACGGATTCGATCCAATGATTCTGCAGGGATCGACGGAGTTGAAAACACCCTTTCCGATGGTGCCGGGCGGAGATTTTGCGGGTGAAATTGTGGCTCTTGGGGAAAGGGCCGGCGAGCCAGACCCCGACGCCCCAGAGTTCTTGTCGCTTTTTGATGCGGACCGTTGGAAAGTTGGCGATCGGGTCGCCCCGTTTCCATTTGTAATGGGGGAGGGGATGACTGGCGAGACCCGTCGTGGCGCGCTGTGCGAATATATAACCATGCCCGTTAGCAACCTAATTCCGATACCGGATAATGTCTCGGACGAGGACGCTGCGTCTTTGCCCATCGCTTACGGCACTGCGTATAAGATGATGTACAACGTTGCAAAGGTCCGTTCTCGCGAGAACGTTTTGATCTTGGGCGCCACGGGTGGTGTTGGGACGTGTGCGGTTCAGCTGGCGAAGGCGGCCGGTGCAAATGTTATTGCTGCTGGGCGAGGCGACTGGAAAGTCCAGAAGCTGAAAGAGATCGGCGCCGATCATGTGATTGACACTGCGAACGAAGATGTCATTGCGGCCTGTCGCGATATTGTCGGCAAGCCTCGGATGATGGTTCCGGGTCGTGGGGTGGATCTTGTCATCAACTATATCGGTGGCGATACTTGGTCTACGTCTTTAAAGGTTATTGGCCATGGGGGGCGGATGGTGACGTGCGGCGCCTCTGCCGGTTATCTCTCTGAGACTGACCTGCGTTATCTTTGGACGTATGAGTTGCAGCTGCTCGGTTCAAACGGCTGGACTCCTGGAGACCAAATGTTGTTGTTCGGCATGGTGTCGCGCGGTGAACTCAAGCCCATCATTCAAGATGTGCGTTCTCTTGCAGATGCGCCAGCCGCAATTCAGGACCTTATTGATCGTAACGTATTTGGAAAAATAGTTATCAAGCCATGAAGCAAGAAGAAATCCTAATAGCATCTTTGCAGAAGTTTATGGGCGCCTCGCCCTTTATCAAGGCGCTGAAAATAGAACTTGTAGAAGTTGATCCGTCAAATGAGGCGTTGGTTATGCGCATGCCCATGCAGGATCTTGTCGAGCGTGGCGCCGGCTCCAAGCAAATGCATGGCGGTGCGGTTGCCTCTCTCATCGATACAGCGGGATGCTTTTCGCTTATTATGGGGCGGGTATCGCCTGTCCCGACGATCAATTTTAGGGTTGATTATCTTCGTCCCGTGTCAAAAACAGATGCTATCGCCCATGCTTTTGTGCGGCGAGCCGGTAAGGCCGTGGGTGTCGTCGATGTTGATGTAAAGAGCGAAGAGGGTGCGCTTCTCGCAGTGGGGAGGGGATCTTTCGGCCTTTAGAGATCTGTTTACGTTCTTCTTCTTTTTTCTGCTAGGTGTATTTTTAAGAACAGTTTTTATCAGGTGTTGGAGCCCGGTTTGAAGAAAGAGGGCCCTGTTTTAGACAAGGTAGCTTCGATTCAGTTTGTCTGTATCATATCAGAAAAAGTTGATTTTGTTTAACATCGGCTGTAGCGCCGTACATTTTATAGCAGAAGAGTTCGGTTTTAGCTGTAGAGAGGCGGTATATGTCGGTTTTGCGTTTATTTCGATATTTCATCAGTATAAAGTTTATATTGTTGATATTTTCTGGCGTAGTTGCCGCTGAGCTTACGGTTTCACCGGCCGAAGGGCTTCTTGGCGCACCTGTTTCTATATCGCTCACGGGCGTGGAGCCTGGTAAGCGTGTCTTCATTGATGCTGAAATGACAGATGATGACGGTGTGGTCTGGTCATCGCGCGGGATTTACCGCGCCAATGACCAGGGAGATGTGTTTGTTGAGAAGAGTGCGTCCGTCAGTGGAACCTTCGGCGGCACTTATGATGGGGTGCAACCCTCCGCTTTGTTATGGTCCATGCTTCCTACGCCTGCTTCTAAGCTTTCTGATTGGGAAGTTTCTAAGGAATTCGATCTCGATACGCCCAAAAGACCGAAGTTAGGCCAGTCTAATGCGAATGTTATTCGTTTTAAGGCGTATTCAGCGCCGCATCCTGTACTGGAAGCAAAACAGTATGGCGAGGCTCGCTATACCCGTCTATTACGAGGCCGCGATGTTGTTGAAAAGAAAATTCGGGAAGGGCGTGTGCGCGGGGTAGTGTTTGAGCCGCAGGAGGCGAATGGGGCGCCCGCGATTGTTGTAATCAGTGGTTCCGGGGGTGGAATTCTCGGAAACTACGGAGCGTTGCTGGCGTCTCACGGGTTCAGAGTGTTTGCCCTTGGGTGGTTCGGGTATGAGGACCGTCCTCAAGTTGCAGTTCGCATTCCTCTGGAATATTTTAACGAAGGCATTGAATGGTTTCGCGACTACGCGGGTGTTGAAAAAGTTGGTCTTGCCGGCATTTCCTATGGCGGCATGGGGGCCTTATGGGTTGCTGCAACTTACCCTGAACATATAGGCGCGGTATTTTCCGGTGTTCCGGCCCATGTGCATGCGGAAGGCGTCGTTCCAGACGGGACGGTGGCGCCGACATTCACGCTTCAGGGCGAAGATTTGGCGTTTGTTCCCGCAGTATCGCTCGTTCGCAGTAATCCTGAATTGCTCGCACGTGCTTATTCTCAAGTATCGGCAAAGTATCCTATGCGGTCGGCGGATATTTTTCTGGATGCATGGAACGATGCAGACCTTCCCGACGAAGTTATTACGCCTGTAGAAAGAATTGAAGCTCCTATATTCATTACGGGAGGGGAGGATGATGGGCAATGGTATTCTGCAATAGCCGGGCAACGCATTGTAGATCGCCTGAAAAAAAATGACTTTCAGTATGAGGTGATTTTCAAGACAGTGCCGATGGGCGGCCACATCATTGATTATCCCCGCCCTGTCGTAAACGGAATGTCGGTTAGGCATTTCAACCGCTTTGGGCAAATCTGGATCGATAATGGCGGCGTTCCCTCGGTTAATGCCATGGCGCAACGTGAAATCTTCAGTGATGCTGTTTCTTTCTTTAAAGTCCATCTGAAGAACGACTAAGTTAGAGTGTCGTATCGACTTATTAAACACATTAAGACATCAATGGCTTCAGTAAGGCGAAGCCTGGGTCGGAGTACACGCTATGAGCATAAGTGTGAGTGAGTGAGATGGCCGCGTTTATCTATGACACAGTGCGAACTCCCCGTGGTAAGGGAAAGCGGGGAGGGGCGCTCAATCAAGTTACCCCAATTCATCTGGCGACAACGTGTTTGCAGGCTATTCGCGATAGAAATGATTTAAGTACGGCGAATATAGAGGATGTAATTCTTGGATGTAGTAACCCTCTGGGCGAGCAAGGCGGTGATATCGGGCGCATTGCGGCGCTGAATGCAGGGTTTGATCAAATCGTTGCGGGCGTACAGCTTGATCGCTTTTGTGGTTCCGGTCTTGACGCCATACATATGGCGTCGGCCTATATAATGGCTGGGCAGATCGATCTGTGCGTAGCCGGCGGTGTAGAATCAATGAGCCGTGTACCAATGGGAAGCGGTGGCTCAGCCGGTTTGATGGACCCGCAAGTTGTGTGGCGTATATCTTCTGTACCGCAGGGGATAAGCGCAGATCTGATTGCGACCAGGTTCGGGTATGACCGGTCGAGCCTGGATGCTTTTGCATTGCGAAGTCAACAAAAAGCGTACACTGCACAATGTGATAACCTTTGGGCGAAATCTCTTGTCGCTGTGAAGGACATTAATGGCAGAACCCTGCTGGATAAAGACGAATATCTGCGTCCCGAGACAACCATGCAGGATTTGGGAAACCTGCAACCTGCCTTCGAGGAGATCGGGTGTAGGTATGGTTATGAACAAGTCGTTCTTGCGAGATACCCGGAAGTTGAGAAAATCAATTATTGCCATCACGCAGGTAATTCTAGTGGAATAGTCGATGGGGCGGCAGCTGTTTTAATTGGCTCGGAGGCGGCCGGGGTGCAAGCCGGCCTTATACCAAGAGCCAAAGTTCGCGCCTGGGCGAATGTTGGCGTCGAACCAGTCATGATGTTGCATGGTCCGTGGCCTGCGGCCCAAAAAGCTATGAGTAAGGCGGGCTTAACAGTCAGCGACATTGATCTTTTTGAAGTGAACGAAGCGTTCTCTTCCGTCGTGCTGCATTTTTTGAACTGTTCAGGGGTTAATCCGGACTGTGTGAATGTTGACGGGGGTGCAATTGCATTGGGCCATCCCCTTGGCGCGACCGGCGCAATGCTGGTCAGTACTTTGATTGATGCATTGGAGCGTGAAGACAAGCAATTTGGTCTCGTTACGATGTGCGCGGGTGCAGGTATGGGTGTGGCGTTAATTATCGAAAGGCTTTGAGCCAATACTGAGTGAATGGTCAGATGAGTTCGAAAAAAATAATTACGTATACTGTAGAATCAGATGGTATCCTTACGCTATGTTGGGATATGGCGGATCGGTCAATGAACGTCATAAACGACAGCTCAGTCGCCGCATTTTGTGAATGTGTCGATCGCTTGATCGAGGATCCTGCTGTTAAGGGCGTCGTGCTAACGTCTGCAAAAGATGATTTTTTAGCTGGCGGAGATTTAGATGTCATCTACGCGGCAAGTTATGGCGAACCTCAGTCGTTTTATGATTCGACAAATCGTTTTCGAGTTGCTCTGCGAAGGTTGGAGACATGCGGCAAACCAGTTGTGGCGGCCTTGAACGGCACAGCCATGGGGGGCGGTCTCGAAATTGCCTTGGCCTGCCATTATCGTATTGCGGCGGAAAATCCGAGATCAAGGTTCGGACTTCCGGAAGTGAAGTTAGGTCTTTTGCCGGGCGGCGGCGGTACGCAACGCTTGCCAAGGTTAATCGGCCTGCAGGCTGCACTAGAACTCATGACAACAGGGCGCTCTCTGTCTGCAGAGAGCGCCCTGACCAAAGGCATTATTGACAGGCTTGTACCGGCCGCCATTTTGCTCGAAACAGCTAAAGAATGGTTAAGGGAAACGGGTAAAGCGGAACAGCCATGGGATAGGAAAGGTTACAAAATTCCAGGCGGCGGTCCTGTTACGCCGCGAAATATGATGGTGATGGGCGGCAGTGTCGCCATGGCCCGATCAAAGGTTCATGAAACCATGCCTGCTCTGGGGCATATATTATCATGCGTATACGAAGGGCTGATTGTCGATATAGACACAGGGCTTGAGATAGAAGCGCAGTATTTCGTTCATCTTGTCACCGGCGGAAAAAAAATTGCTCGCAACCTCATTCGAACTGGTTTTTTGAATGTTGGCCGCGCCAATAAACTGGCGCGGCGGCCGGAAGGTTATCCGATCAACTCATTCAAGAAAGTTGGCGTGATAGGCGCTGGTATGATGGGGGCGGGGGTTGCGTATCGCGCCGCCATGGCAGGGATAGATATTGCACTGCTCGATTTAGACTTGGCGACCGCGGAAAAAGGCAAGGCATATTCACGGAGAATTCTGGATAAATCAGTTTCACGCGGCAAAGTTTCGGAACATGATGCACAGAATATTTTGTCACGGATTCACCCCTCGGATTCGTACAACGACTTAGCGGATGTCGATCTTGTTATAGAAGCCGTATTTGAAGACAGATCAATCAAGAAAGCGGTTATTGAGCAGGCTGAAACCGTAATCCCGGAGAATGCTATTATTGCGTCCAATACATCCCGTTTGCCGATTACAAAGCTTTCGGAATATTCAGTGCATCCAGGCCGGTTTATCGGTATGCATTATTTCTCGCCTGTTGAAAGAATGCCCTTGGTCGAAGTTATTCTAGGTGAGAAAACTTCCGAGGCGACACTGTCAAAGGCTATGGACTTTGTGCGCGTCACCCAAATGACGCCGATCATCGTTAATGATTCCAGTGGATTTTATACAAGTCGTGTGTTTGGAAAATACAATCTGGAGGCGCTTGCCATGTTGGAAGAGGGCGTCGCGCCGGCTATCATTGAACAGGCGGCGCGGATGTCTGGCATGCCGATGCCGCCATTGGCTCTTCTGGACGAAGTCTCAATTGAACTTGTTTGTCACGCGATAAGCCAGGAGCGTAAGCTTCTCGGGGAGAAGTATGAGATTTCGCCTGGGGAGGAAGTTGCATTCTGGATGGTTGAGCAAGGTCGCTTTGGTCGCAAAAGTGGAAAAGGGTTTTATGATTATGATCCGGATAATGGGAAGCGGTTGCTATTATGGCCTGGTCTGGCCAGCAAGTTCGTATCGGCAGATGTTCAGCCCCTTACGGACGAGTTGATTGATAGATTTCTCATTGTTCAAGCTTTTGAAGCTGTGCGGTGTATTGAAGAAGGTGTTATTACCGATTATCCAGATACAGATGTTGGGGCTTTGCTTGGGTGGGGTTTTGCTCCATGGACCGGCGGCCCTTTATCATACCTGGATATGTTAGGTGCGGACGTTGCGGTCCGTCGGGGTGTCGAGCTTTCGGAAGCAGTTCCAGATGGGGCGCGGTTCAGTCCGCCAAAACTACTTACAGATATGTCGGACGAGAGCAAGAGCTTCTATGAAGCGCCATAGGTGTGAGTTGCGATACGTATAAAGTATAGCTAAGGGCTCTGTCAGGTTTCTACAGATACCAATATGCTTTTGCCGGTCATTTAACGCCAGAGCATTGGTGCATGTACGGGCTATCAACTATTTATTGAAACGAGGTTTGCTGATATGTCGAAACAAAGTTTTCTTGTAGATCGCATTGTTCAGCAATGCGCAGAACGAGATGATACTCCTGCGGTTCTTTGCGCAGGTGTATCGCATTCGTATCGAAGCCTGGCGTTGCGGGCCCGTCGCTTTGCGAATGTGTTAAACAGCGCCGATCAGATTAAGGCGCGCCCTCGGATTGCTTATTTCGGGAAAGTCTCTTCTGAGTATTATGAGCTTTTATTAACCGCCCTTATAACAGGCGGTGTTTTTGTTCCCGTAAACTGGCGATTGGCGCCGATGGAAGCTGTTGATATTATTCGGGATGCCGAGGTTGACGTTATTGTTATCGAACCGGACTTTCTGGAGATAGCGGATAGCTTGTTGGCCTCTGATGTTAAGGGGGCAACCCTGTTTTTAACAGGTGGCGGCGTTCGCGAAGGGGGGGCCGGTTATGAGAGTTCCATTGCAAATAGCAGCGAAGAGTTTGACATCGTTAAGACCGATGAAGATGCCGCCGTGCTTCAATTGTATACAAGCGGCACGACGGGCGTTCCCAAGGGCGTACAGCTGAGCCATAGCGGGCTTCTGGCTCAGTTTGAATTGTTCAATAACCTTCCGCTTGTTGGAAGGATAACACCTGATGATGTGCTTTTTGTTTGTCTTCCAGGCTTTCATGTGGTGGGCGCTGCATACATGCTCCAAGGGCTTTTCCGGGGGGCTCAGGCCGTCATTCAACGGGATTTTGATCCGGTTTCCGCCTGTAAGCTAATCGACGAGCACAAAGTCACACATACGGTATTTGTACCAACCATAATAGCAATGATTATCCAGACCGCGCAGCAGTCTAACGCAGATCTGTCTAGTTTGCGCGCTCTGTTTTACGGAACGTCTCCGATTTCAGAAGAGTTATTGAAAGCTGTACCGTCTGTTTTGTCCTGCTCATTGTTTCAGGCGTATGGATTAACTGAAGCAGGCGGGTTGGTGACGGTCTTGCCTCCCGAGGACCATTCGCCTCAAGCGGGTAACCGTTTAAAATCAGCCGGTTTTGCCGGTGCAGGCGTTGAAGTTCGGGTTGTCGATCCATCCGGCGAGGTCTGTGCGACAGAACAGTCTGGTGAGATTATCATTCGCTCGCCAACATTAATGTCAGGATACTGGAAAAAACCTGAGGAAACGGCGGCTGTTATTAAGGATGGCTGGTTCCATACAGGCGATATTGGGTTTTTAGATGAAGACGGATATGTATTCCTGCGGGATCGCCTAAAAGACATGATCATCACTGGCGGAGAAAACGTGTATCCGGCGGAACTTGAACGTGTTTTAATGACCTGTCCGGGCGTTGCAGATGTCGCAGTCGTCGGCGTGCCGGATGAAAAGTGGGGCGAAGCAGTGCTTGCCGTTATTATACGATCAGCTGACAGCAATCTTAATGCGGATGATATTCGTGCTTATACGCGCGAGCGTTTGGCCGGATACAAGGTTCCGAAACATGTGGAGTTTCGCAACGACCTTCCTCGTAATCATATGGGTAAGGTGCTAAAGCGTGAGGTGCGAGAGCCCTACTGGAAAGGCCAGAGCCGTCAAGTTTCTTAAGTTGAGTGGCTATCTTAGAAATTAGGTGAACACGCAAGTTTCGTCGGTTGAGCCTTTGGATTTAGACAAGCAAAGCGCGGTTGAATTGAAGCCGCAGTTTACGGATCTAACAGGTTTTTCTCGTTTAATAATATGTTGGGGGCAGAATGAAACTGACGAATTCAAGAGACAAAGCCGTGACATTGCCGTCCTATGTGCTGCATCACAATGATCTGTATGAATGTACGAAAGTTTAAAGCGACACTATTTCGATATCGTCTTTGATTTAGGGGCTTTCAGAATCAGAAATGTAAAATTTCACATTTAAAAACAAGGATTGGAATTATAAACGGTAACCTGGTCGCTAGACGCCTTTCTCTGATCAATTTTTGGTCGATCCGGATTATAGGGCGGCGGCCTTCTAAAGCGTTTCCGCCTCAATAGGAATCGCTTGGGATTCCTTTTTTCCGCGAACTCTGATTCCTTGCTCTTTGAGGAGGATCGCCGATGTCAGCTTGCTATTCTATGGATTTCCGCCGGGCTGTCGCGGCCCATGTGGGCAAAGGGTTCAGCTGTTCGCACACGGCCCGCCTCTTTGGAACAAGCCGTAGTTTTGTCATCAACCTGATGCGGCGCTATCGGGAGACAGGCGAACTTAGCCCCCGCCCGCGTGGCGGGGCGCGACATACGAAGCTGGTCGATTTTCGCGATGAGATCATTGGTTGGATTGAAGGCCGACCGGACATCACGCTCCATGAGATGGCCGAACGGCTGATGGAGGCGCATGGTGTCACAGCGTCCACGTCGGGGTTGTCCGACATGCTCCGCAAGTCCGGGTACACATATAAAAAAATCGCTGCTGGCCAACGAGGCTACGCGCGCAAAGCATAAGGCCAAGCGGGCGCATTGGATCAATCAGCGCCAGCCCTTCATGGCGGACCATCTGGGCCGCCTCGTCTTTCTCGATGAAACTTACATCAACACAAAACTCTACCGGCTGCGCGGTCGCAGCCTGAAAGGCGAGCGCCTGCATGACACGGCGCCGTTTGGCGGCTGGTTAACACAGACGTTCATCGCCGGCCTGCGCCAAAGCGAGATGATCGCCCCTTGGGTGATCGACGGGCCGATGAACAAGGCGGCTTTTGAAACGTATACCCAGACCCAACTCGCCCCCGTCCTCCGCCCCGGCGATGTGGTGATCCTGGATAATCTGTCATCGCACAAAAGCGCCAAGGCGGCCGAGGCGCTCAAAGCCGTCGGATGCTGGTTCCTGTTTCTGCCGGCCTACTCGCCAGATCTCAACCCAATAGAGATGGCGTTTTCAAAACTGAAAGCCCACCTCAGACGCATCGGAGCCAGAACCGTAGAAACCCTCAATGACGCCCTCGCCGAAATCCTCGACCTCTACACGCCAGACGAATGCAAAAACTATCTCAAAGCGGCAGGGTATGGAGTCAATTGAGACGGAAACGCTTTAAAGCAGATGTTATGCTTGAGTGGTCTAAGGTGAGCAGACTAATTGGTTGCTGGTGCGGTATGGTTGGTGCAGCATTGGGAGGCAGTCTGCTGCTGGGGTGAGCATGACGTCACCCGCCCAAAGCATGCCGTAAATTGCTGTGTTAGGGATGGCGTCACACACTATTCTTCTTGTAAAAACAACCATGTGAAATATGCTGGTAAGAGTAGTTTTTCAGGGGTGACCCATGGTGTCACTGGCTCGGTGCGCCATGGCTTGCATATATATTTACGCAAAGACTTTAAAGAAAGCCGTTTTCGTCAGCACAATTGCAGGCCGCATCCGACCCAATGGTCGCTGCAATGTCTGAATGGGTCTCGCAATATAGTGCTGATGACCATGCTGAAAGCCTCTCTGAGGATAGCCATCCTCACGACGTATCTGATGATCAAAGCGCACCGTCTCAACTTGGTTCGGCCTATGCGCGTTATTTTCCGAAATTGAAGGCGGCGTTGCTCAAGAGTTTTGGTTCGGGACCGCCTGACCCTGAAGACGTTATTCAACAGGCTTTTCAAAATCTTCTGGAACGCAAGGACCGATCGGATATTAAGGATGTGCGCGCGTTTTTGTGGCGCACGGCGCGAAACCTGACGCTGCAAGAAAAACGTAAAGCAGTAGTGCATTCGAAGTATGATTTCGAGATCGAACATCTTTTTTTTCCTTTAGGGGGGGACAATTCAACCCCTGAAAGCATCTTGAGTACAAGAGAGGAACTCAAGATCATCAATCAAGTGCTTGAACAGATGCCGCCCAGACGCCGCCGTGCGTTCGTCCTTCACAAGATTGACGGATTGACGGTATCGGAGGTCGCGCGCCGTTTAAAAATCGCTCGAAATCCTGCGCAGAAGCATATTGCCAAAGCGATGCGAGACATCGCCGTCGCCCTAATCAATCAGAAGCGGGACAGCCGGCGATGATGCGTAGATCGATCGATGATGAACGCTTATTGCATGAGGCGTTCGACTGGCGGGAACGTCTTGAAACGGACGCCCCGGCAAGTGCTGTTCGGCGAGACTTTCAGTTGTGGCTGGCGCGTGATTATCGTCACGAAGAGGCGTTTGAACGCGCGAAGACTTATGTCGCCGCCTTTGACAATCTGAAGGCGGATGACCTGGATCCAAAACATTTAGAGCCGCTGCCAGTCGAACAATTCTCCTATTTTCTCAATCAGATCAAATCGGCCTTTTCCACGTCTTTGTTCAGGATCAGCGCAGCCGCGGCCGCTCTTGCTCTCATCGTCGGGCCTGCGCTCTTCTTGGCGATATCGAGCGAGACTTCAGATCCGACCCAAATCGTTGTGGCTGAGCATTCAACGGATAAAACGCAGCTGAACACGATTACTCTGAGCGACGGAACTGTCGTGACACTCGATGCGTCGACAACAATAACGACTGCTATGACCGATACTGCGCGTAAGGTCACGCTGTCCGGGGGCGCCGCTCATTTCGACATCACGCCCGACGCAACTCGGCCTTTTTCGGTTTTTGCAGGCGATTTGAAAGCGACAGCGAAAGGGACCGAGTTTGATGTGCGGAGCAATGGCGGCGTTTATCGCGTGGCTGTCGCGGAGGGCTCTGTTGAAGTTTCGTTTCCCTACATCCTTGATGACGGTCAAACATCATTGCGGACGCGTCAGCTGTTGGAAGCGGGCGAACAGGTGGCGGCGACCAATGAAACCGGATTGAGGAGGAAGGCGTCTATTGCCGTGAGACAGGTCGGCGCCTGGCGTGAATCAATTCTGCTGTATGACGGGGCGACCCTGGGCGAAATGATTGCCGACGCCAACCGTTTCTCCGAACGCGAAATCGTGCTGTCGGCGTCAGACGGCAATTTATCGAACCGCCAGATTTCGGGCTCCTTTCGGGCCGACGATGTCCCCGGTATGCTGTCCATGATGTCGCTTGGTTTCGATGTGAGCATCGATGAAAGCGATCCCGCCCGTGTCGTCATCAGCGCTGCGCCTGACGCTGCAGGTTAGTTTTTCAAGAAAATATAAAAAGTTAATGCGAAGGGGGGGTGAAATCTGCGCCGTAAAGCATCTCTCTTAGGTATGTGCGAATGATGTGCGTTCGCAAAAACAACACATATCAGGGGTTAGATGCTATGGGGAACCGGAAAAACAAATATTTCAACCGAGCGGCGTTGACAGCGGCTGTATCAGGTTTGGCGATCCTTGCCATTGTACCGGCGGCGGTTGCACAGATGAGCGATAGAGAATCGCAGGTACATACTTTCCGTGTTACAGCCGGGCCTCTGGTTGATGGGATCCTGACCTTCTCCGAAGCTTACGGAACCCCTGTCTTGGCTCCCGATGAGCTAATGCGCGGCAAGCGCGCCAACGCCGTGAGCGGAGCATTAAGCGCAAGCGATGCGCTTGGCCAATTACTGAAAGGAACGGGCCTTGAGGCGCGATCTGCCGGCAACGGCAACTACGTTCTGGCGGTTTCAACGGCTGATGTTCAAGGCCTGGACGGTCGTGGAGCGCAGTCCAATGATCGCGCTACGCCTGCTGACACAATTATTGTTACCGGCACCAAGCAAGATCTATCGCTTCAGGATACGCAGACTTCAGTATCCGTCGTCACGGCTGCGGATGTTGAGGAACAAGCTCTTTTCAATATGCAAGATATTCTCCTTAGAACGCCGAATGTGGCGGGCGGGGAGACCAATGACTTAAATGCATTCTCCATCCGCGGCGTTTCCGTACTTGGTGTTGGAAATACTGGCGGGGGTGCGACGTCGAATATTTATGTCGATAACGCACCGAAATCTTTCAACGCCAATCGCGGAACATTAAACCTGTGGGATGTAGCGCAGGTGGAGGTGCTGCGTGGGCCTCAGTCAACGGTCCAAGGCCGCAACGCGCTTGCCGGCGCAATCGTGATTAACATGGCTGATCCCGAATACGATTTCGGCGCCAAAGCCCGTGCTCTCGTTGGAAACAATGACAGCCGCCAATATTCCGGGATGGTCACAGGTCCTATCATCGCAGATCAACTGGCCCTCAGGATCGCCGCCGATTATCGCGAGGCTGATTTTGGCGTGCGATACGATAATAATGGCGAAAGCGTCTTTTTTGAAGAAACACTGACCCTTCGGGGCAAACTGCTCGCAGAACCAGATGCAATTCCTGGTCTTCGGGTAGAGTTGATTGCGGAATACCTTGAGACGGATTTTGGCGACATTCTTGGAGTTTTTGCGCCCGTTCCTGTTACGGACCCTGCATTTTCTGATTTCGATCCGTTTGGAAATGTCAGCTTCAGCCGCTTTAACTGGGCGGAGAGTACGGACATTACCAAGTATGTTGCGGATATCAGCTATAACGTAAACGATGTGTGGACTCTGATCGCGATTGGTTCCTATGCAGACGCGGAGAGGTTTCAAGATTTAAGCATCGGTCCGTCGGACAATTTCAGCGAAACCTATACCGCTGAGCTTCGCGCTGCATTCGACACCGAAACTGTCCGCGGTTGGATTGGCGCGTATTACTTCGATGACAGCACCGGCCGCACCATCTCAGTAAACGTTCCGACTTCGAATTTTCCAGTGGTCACGATCCCCGCTGATACCACCCTTTTTCAAAACACTATAAATTCGGATGATGTAAAAAATTACGCCATTTTCGCCGATGTCACATTCGATCTGAATGATCGCTGGACGGTCAATCTGGGGGCGCGATATGATTGGGAAGAGCTTATTCAGGGCGGGTTCAGGGGAAGCGTAACCTCAAATCCAGCTAACTGCGTCATCGACCCGTCCTTGCCTGTGGAAGATGGCGGCGGCGCGCCGTGTTCTTCGTTGATTGCTGTTACGGACAATCCTGGAGACGAGGTTGACTACGAGGCGTTTTTGCCCCGGGGCTCAATTATATATAATTTCGACGAGCTGCGGTCCGTGTCTTTCAATGTCGCGCGGGGATATCGCCGCGGCGGTGTATACCTGCGAAGTGTTCCAGGCGAGATTACCGAACTGCGCACATTTGATCCTGAGTTTCTTACGAACTATGAGATCGCCTTCCGTTCCGAATGGCCTGATTTCGGCCTGGTTGCAAACGCGAATGTTTTTTACTCCGATTGGACGGATCAGCAGGTCACGGTTCCCGGAGCGCTTGGGATAAACGCCGATTCGTTGATTTTGAATGCGGGGTCATCGGAGATTTACGGCGCTGAATTCTCTTTGGAAGCTACGGTTTCAGATACATTAAACGTGTACGGATTGCTTGGTCTTTTACAGACACAGTACAATGATTTCCCATTCGCTGTAGACGCAAACGGGGATCCTGTGAATCCCAGCGATCCGCAATTTGCTAATCTCGCTGGCAATGAATTCGACAATGCGCCTAACATCACGGCGGCTTTAGGGGTTGTCTACAATCACCCTAGCGGCTTCTTCGCGAGCGGCGATGCAAGCTATGCAGGCAGCCGTTTCTCCGATGTTGAGAACTTGGCCCAGGATGAGGTGGACGCCTATACCCTTGTCAACGGCCGTATCGGGTACCGGACAGATCTCTGGGAAGTTTCACTGTTTGCGGATAACCTCTTCGACGAACGATTCGCCAATCTCCAAAATCTGTTCCGGGTCAGCACGTCAACCGGCGTCGTCGCTCCAAACGGGTTGCAGTTATTCGATGTGAACGAACCCCGCCTTTGGGGTGTTGAACTGCGAATGTCGTACTAGTGGAAAAGGCGGATCGGGAGATGCGGAGTCGGCATCTGAGGCCGCGCCGGGCCGTGTTTGCCTGGCTGAGGTCGAAGTCCTTCGGTTATTGGATGCTTGCCGGTCCAGGATCATTGATCGTTGCACTGTTCTTTCTCGCCGGCGCGCCGGTTTGGATGCCGCCCGGACCCGGAGGGGTAGACCATGTCTATCTGCCGGTGGTGTTTTTTCCAGCCATTTGGGGCGCCGCTTTTTTCTATGCGGTTCTATCCGATCATTTATGGCGTGTATACGGCGTTTTTTGCATAGTTAGCGTCGTTGGTCTTGGCTTCGCGGCGAGTTCAGGCGGCTGGTAGTCGCGATATTCAAACAGGACTCGAAACAGGATGGGGTTGAATACTGAAAAAACCAAACGCCTTCTCGCTATTCACGGATGGTCAGGCGTAATACTGGGGTTATTTCTTTACGTTGTCGTCGTGTCTGGATCGGTAGCGGTTTTCGCCCATGAAATCGGCCAGTGGTCCGTAGGCGGCAAGGTTGCGAAAGGCGGCGTAAACCTTGGCGTTCATGATCAGATTGTGTCGCTCTCGCAGAACGTAGATCCATCTTATCTTGAAGCCATCAACGTATTCGAGAACTCTGCGGGCCATGTTGTGGCGTTCTTTCACACCCATGGCCTTAATGATTCAGGCGATCCAGATGATATTGGCGCCCTTATAGAATTTCATCCGGTTTCAAAGGAAGTCATCTCTCATCGCGAAGGCTTTGGGTCCGACTTGTTCGGTCATGATCCTCTAGGCGCTTTGGACGAGTTTATTGTAGCGCTGCATGTCAGCCTTCATATCCCGGACCCATGGGGCCTTTATGCAACGGGAATACTGGGCTTCCTGATGTTCGTTGCGGCGGGTTCTGGTCTCCTGATCCACAAGCATCTGCTCAAGGATATCTTTGTTCCACCGCGCTATTCCAGCGCGCTGCTGAACAAACGTGACCGTCATATTCTTGCCGGGAGCTGGGCGCTTCCATTTTCCTTTGTGCTTGCATTTACCGGTGCTTTTCTGAGCTTTGCGTTGTCGCTTGGATTTCCGATGGTGGCCAAATCAGCTTTCGGAGGAGATCAAATCGCCATGTTCGAAGCCCTTGCGGGAAAACCGGCGATCGTGAACGAGACGCCGACGACGGCTGCGAATATCGATACGATCCTCGCCGACTCCGCCAAGCGCGCCGGGTCCGACGCGTATGCTTTCAACATTACGCACTGGGGGCGTGCTGATGCGAGCATAGATGTTTTCCATCCGAATCCTGAAGGTGAGTTGATATTTCAAAAGCATGCATATAGCTTGGCGCAAGGAGAGTTTCGCGAGGAACAGGTTCCAATCGGCCAGGCGCCTTCTGCAAGCAATACCGCATTGATCCTGATGCGTGCTTTGCACTTTGGCGATTTTTCTGGTCTCATATCCAAATTTATCTGGGTTTCTCTCGGTATCGCTCTTGCCTATGTGAACATTACAGGGTTGGATCTTTGGATCCAGCGTAGAACCAATTCTGTTTTGTGGCGACGATTTGAAATAGCGACCACGATTACGGGCTATGGGGTCAACATTGCCCTGGCGTGTGCAGTGCTTGGGTTCTTCCTAAGCTTGCCATTTGGAATGACGCTCTTTTGGACTCCGGCGGGATTTGTCCTTGGCGCATCGATGTCAATTGCGGCTGGCTGCGGTATGCAAACACGCAAATCGCGCCGGGCTGCTTTGCATTACGGTCTGGCTTTGCTTCTCATCGTCGTACCGCTGGCGCGCATAGGGACGGGAGGCGGCTTCGGCCGTTTCGGGATCGACCCTATTGTCGTAATGATGGATCTTCTTTGTATTATTGCTGCTCTGTGGATGCTTGCCTCGGAGATAACTCGACGGCGGGGGTTGGCGCCTCATTTTGCCGGTCCGGCTGTATCGCCCGCAGAATGATGACGCTGGTTTTGACGGTGCTCGCAGTACTTACATCGCTGACCGTACTGCTCCTTTTACGGTATAACGACCCAAAGCGGCGTCGTGTGCTTAAGCGGCGACATCAACGCGTTAAGGGGCGTACGGTCTGGCTTTGGTCTGCAGCGTTTATACCAGGCCCGATTCTAATCGGCGTGGGAGATGTATCGGCTTTCCTCTGTTGGTTTGCGTCTTTAACAGTTATCGGCTGGATTCTGGCTTGGCATGCGCCTTCACGGGGTAAGGATGAATAAGTTGTATTAGGCAGGCGGACAATCCATACTGATGTTACAGATCTCTGCGGGATGCCGGCAGGTCGTTAAAAATCACCTCTGCTTTTTCGTGAGATAAGCCTGCGATAGCGTTTCTTGGTGAAAAGAGATCAATACTTCGTGCTTGTTTCTTGGATATCGATCCCAAAAAGCGCATGGGGTGTCTTATAAACAAGCTGACAATTGGTGCTTGTCTGCTACATGCTGGATCGCCGTGATTCTGCACCTAATTATGGCGATTGTTACGCTTCGGGAAGTTTTGAAATCTTTTCTGAAGCAGGCAGGCGGCAGGATTATGGGGAGATCTTTCGGGATCGGTCGCCCTAAACCATCAGTGCTGAATTATCCTAGGGGTTAAGCTCAATCATCCTATCGTTAGATGGCGGCGGCGGTATGCTGTTGAACTGATGATATCACAGTAAGACGCGATTTGATGGTTAAGGGCGCGTTTATGACGACTAGGCATCTTCGTCAAAAGGTGTGGCGTAAAAAAGTTAAAATCGTAATTCCTGCGGTTGGGCCGGTTGCAAGGTTAGAAAGAGAAAAAGCCTGTTAGAAAATGTTAAAATCATACGCCATATTGATATGCTTACAGATGAATATTAAAGACGATGGTATATCTCGGTGATTAGCTCTCGGAATAACTTTCGTCGTTGGCACATGGTGTCTGCGCTCCTCTTCGCTTACATCGTTGCATACGTTGATCGCTTGGCGATTACTTTTATCGTTGGCGATATGCGGAGCGATTTGGGTCTGTCTGATGCACAAATCGGGTTGTTGATAGGGTTTGCTTTTGCGCTGTTTTACGCGCTGTGCGGATTGCCTCTGGCGCGACTTGCTGATCGTTACAACCGTAAGAAGCTTATTATCGGAGGGATTGTCGTTTGGGGGCTTATGACGGCGCTCAGCGCGTTTGCGTCTAATTTTGAGTTGTTATTGATTGCCCGGATGGGGGTGGGGCTGGGCGAAGCAGCGCTTGTTCCAGCGGCAATGTCCTTAATTTCGAGTCGTTTTTCCCCTGACGAACGCGCGCTTCCGGTCAGTGTTTTTACGTCGGGAAGCATTCTCGGTGTTTCTATCGCCTACGCAGTTGGCGGTGTGTTTTTCCCATTCGCTGAGCAGATATCTGCTGGCCTGGAAGGTGAATTCGCCGCATGGCGAGTTATGTTTATTCTAATTGCCATTCCTGCTTTTCTGGCGGCTGTTATTATGCTGTTCATTGAGGAGCCGCAGCGTGATCGGAAGGCGGAGGAAAAAGATCCGCTGACTTTCAGTCTAGACAAAGAAAGTGTTACGCGGGTTATTGTGTCCTGCAAACGGGGTTTGCCCCGGGCGGCGCCGTATATGGCTTTCATTCTCGGGCCATCCATAATCCTTTGTTACACATTCGGCCTGCTATCTTGGATCCCGGCGATGATGGAGCGATCGCATGCCTGGCCGCCCCAGCAAACAGGTGCAGTGCTTGGCGCTGTTTTTCTTGTAGCAGGGTTTATCGCTCCCGTTCTGGCGTCTTTCTGCGTAAACAAGTTAGGCGGCGATAACAAAGCCGTGGGCGCAGCGAACGCGTTGCTTGCTCTAAACCTGGTGGCGGTTGTCCCGGCGCTTCTCGTGCCGACCCTGTCTACGCCTGAATTCGCCATTGTAGCTTTCGGACTCTTCGCCGTTTTTGGCGTTGCATCAATGACCGTGCCTCAGGTTGGGCTGCAGCTCATTGCGCCTGCCCACTTTAAAGCGCAGGCGGCTGCGATTTGGTTGCTGTTCACAAATCTCTTTGGTTTGGGACTTGGACCGACAATTGTCGCGGTTTTGTCCGACCGACTTTCTGCTGACGGAATGAAGCTTGATACGGCGCTTTTTTATACAGGATGCGGAGCATTTTTTTTGGGGTGCCTAAGCCTGCTTCTTTTACGACCCGCTGTGGTGGGGCGTTCGCATTCACATCTTTCTCAAGATTTGCCGGTGAAGGGCGGAGGGGCGGTTTTTGAAGGCGAGAATTTACATCAGCACAGACCTGATGCTGAGCGAGTCGTCTAAAATATATGAGGTGTTCTTTTAAAGGAGGTAAATGTATTTATCTGTTGTAAAAGTGTTCTATAAAAAAGTCTCTACACTGAATGACTGCGCCGTACCTGCCTGCAGGCGGTTGCACAATCAAAAAAATAAACGCTAACAACGAATCAGCGATTTAAAAGGAAGGGGAAACGGAAATGAAAACCAATAGAATTCGAAATAGTCTGCTGACAGGGTGCGCGTCCGCACTGTTCATGATCGCGGCGACGCCAGCAGCACTCGCGCAGGATGGAATAGACGATGGGTCTATCGATGTCCTTGTCGTCACGGCGCAGCGTCGTGAGCAGAACGTCATTGACGTTCCGGTGAGCATGACCGTATTGGGTCAACAGGAGATTCAGAGCTATCAGATTGATGAACTTTCGGATTATGTGGCCCTGGCGCCGAATGTTGGTTCATCTACCCTCGGGTCGCCGCTGCAGCTCAATCTTGTCATTCGTGGCGTCCGTAATATTGGCGGGGCGGTGAACTCAGTTGGCGTTTATGTCGACGGTATTAATCTTTCGCCGACATCCAACACAGACGCCTACGACAGCAGCCTTTACGATATCGAACGGATCGAGATTTTGCGCGGTCCGCAAAGTACGCATTTCGGACGGAATGTAACGGGCGGCGCCGTCAGTATTACAACAGTCAAGCCCAATGATGAGACAACAGGTTTTCTTGCGGCCGAATATGGGCGGTTTAACAACCACGAAATCCGGGGTGCTATGAATGTTCCCCTTACAGAAAACCTCTTCTTTCGAGGAACGGCTTTCTACGAAGGTTCTGACGGTGCTATCGATAATATAGGGCCCGGAGGCGACAGTTCCATCAAAAATTATGGCGGGCGCGCTGCGTTCCGGTATCAACCGAACGACCGTTTAACGGCTGACCTGTCAATCGCATATTCCGATTTTGAGCAAGGCTACCCGGAAGCTGTGCCGAACGGTCAGTTCGATCAGTTTTTGGACTTTATTCTAACGGACTTGGCGGGGGTTTCACCTGATCCGCGCGGTGACTATGGCGACATAGGGTTTTCACCTAGCAACACTGATACTATTAACACCAACGGGGAGGCTGAATTCACCCGTGATTTACTTGTCGCCACTGCTCGCGTTGAGTATGACTTTGGCCCTGTTCTAGGCATCTTGAACGGCGGGCTAATTCAGCAGGAAGTGACGCAATCGGGCGATCTGGACTACTTGCCTGGCGATTATTGGTCCGATGATGTTGAAGAGGAGATTGACTCTTACAGTATAGAGGCGCGTATTCAATCGAATGAATCCCAAGGGCTGTACTGGTCGGCAGGTCTTCTGTATGCGCAAGATGAGTCAACCGGCGAGCGGTACCGCTTCGTGCAGGATGACTACTTCACTGAGGTGTTTTTCGTCGCGCCGACTGGTTTGGCGATGCGGCCGGATGTTATTAGCGTCCAGGAGGACCTTGTTGAAATCGAATCATTCGCCCTGTTTGGTGATTTATCGTGGACAACGGCTGACGACCGTCTCACGCTGGAGGGTGGTTTGCGCTATGCGATTGACGAAGTTTCTGAATCGTTCAACACGGGGCCTCTGCTTGATATTCCAGGCGGTCTCATTTCGTTTTTATTTTTCGGTGGCCCACAGCCTTTTCTGGCCGACCCAGACCCCGTCAGCGGTTCTGAGACGTTTAATTCCATCTCCGCCAAGGCGTCTGCCACCTATGCAATTAGCGACAACGTGAATACTTACGTTCAAGTTGCGCGCGGAACCAAGCCGGGCGGCTTCAACCTTGAAGCCGCCACAGACCCAACTATTCCCAGTACGTATGAAAGTGAAGTGCTGTGGAATTATGAAGCTGGCGTGAAGGGCGTATTCTTAGGCGGCGATGTGCTTTTCAATATCGCCGGTTTCTACTCCGATTGGACTGATATTCAGTTTGATTCCCTTTTCTTGCGCTCTGGCGGGGCGAGTCCTGCACTGGTGACGCAGAATGCTGGTGAAGCAGAGGCATACGGCATTGAGCTTGATTTTGCAGCACGGCTCACCGATGGGTTGCGCATTAATGGCGGCTTTGGCTATCTCGATGGCGGTTTCACTGGCGGGGATTGTCCTGCGGCCCCATCTCTCGGGGTTTGCACCACTGATAGCCTTGGGAACCCTGTTGGTATTCTGGACAACGAGCTACCGAATATGTCGGCGATTACAGCCAACCTGGCTGTGCAGTATACACAGCAGATATCTACAGACTTAGAAGGCTTTGTACGTGGTGAAGTCGGGTGGACTGATGAATTCTTTACAAACGAATTGAATGTATCTGATCCTCAAGACCCAAACTTCAGCCTAATTGAGGGCTACGAAACCGTGAATCTCAGGGTTGGTGTCGAGAATGATCGGTATAGATTTGTAGTGTTTGGTGAAAACATTACAAATGACGGCCAGGCTGTCGGGGTTGGCGCCAACGGTCTCGCCAGTAGTTTTGCCGGCAATATCTTCGCCGTTCGCCCGTCTTATTACGGCGCCCGGCTTACAGTGTCGTTTGGCGAGTAAGCTTACATTAAAAAAGGGCGGGGGCAGTGCGGCTACATGCTGCGCTGCCCCTTGTCTTTTGGGGGTGTTTTCGACCTGCATTAAAGCGCCGCCTGGCGCCGGGTCTGTGAGCGGGAACTGAAGCGCAAAAGCGTTCGATATCTGTTTCGCACGATTTTTGAAAGATGCGCTTTGGTCTCATTGGAATGGGCAAATGGATCTGCGCATTGAAAAAACCAGGTTCAAGTTAGAACTCGTTGCAAGCCATTCCCAACTATCGGCTGTGCCGATATGGATAAAGTGCCAGGCTAAATGCGTGCTACATGCATAGGTAAGTATAACTTTTGCAAAGATGCGCGATTGTCCGAGAGGCGCGCCGCCTGGTTGATCAATTCATGCGAGCCTCTAAGAGTGCGCCTGTACTGGGGCAATGCATTTGTACCGCTATGTACTGCGTTGTCGAGCTCTGGGAGAGCAACGTATTCTAGAAATACTTACATGTCTTCGAACGCTTTCAGTATTCTCAAAAAGTTATTCAGAAGAGGTGATTTATTATCCTGTCGCCAAACTGCGGTTCTGCTTAAATAAGACGGCTGTCTCAAGGAAAGTATCTTAACGGATTTTTCGAACATTTGTGCAATGTCACGTGTTACAAGAGACACGCCGGCGCCAGCTGTAACAAGACTAATAATGGTATCTGTAGAGAATGTTTCATGAATAATTCTTGGCGTAAAACCAGCTTCATCGAACATACGGCTTGTTTGGGCATAAAAACCTGTCCAACCTGTGCTTGGGATAAATATAAAAGGCTCATCACGTAAGTCCTGAAGGTCAATATGCGTTATATCAGTTGATCTATAACTCAAAGGAACGATGGCGACAAATTCCAGCTTTGGGAGAGATTGGGTTTTCAATGACGCCGCTCCTGCTTGGGAGGGCGCGGCTTGCGAAACGACGGCGAGATCAAGGTGACCCCTTTCAACTAATGCTGTTAACATCCGACTGTCGCCTACTTGACTTAAAATACGTGCACTGGGGAATTCGTGGTGAAATTCCATCATTACATCAATTACGAGTCCGCGTACATTATCATCGGTGAAACCGCAAGCAATGGAGCCAATCTCTCCGCAGTCGGCCGCCCGCGCTGTTGAGGCCGCCCTTTCAACCTGAGCGAGGGCTAGGCGCGCTCCTTTGAGCAACTCTTCTCCCGCCGCGGTTAGCACGACAGAGCGTTTAGTTCTGCGAAATAACTCTGCGCCTACCTCCGTCTCCAGCTTCTGAATTTGCTGGCTCAAAGGCGGTTGGGACATGTGCAAATGGTCAGCCGCTTTGCTGAAGCTCAGATGCTCTGCGACGGCGATGAAGTACTTTAAGCGGTTAACGATCATTCCCAATTTATACAAAAAAAATATTATTATTCCACAAAAATAGTATTTTACCTATTTTTAGGCATGCGCCATCTTTCCTCGGTTTTCGCCGCAAAGACCGCGAGGGATGCGATGACTTACTATCATCTGAATAAGGAGCAGATGGTGATTCCAGGGGTGGGGGTCGCCAAATTTGCTAGCTGGGTTATTGAGATAATGGAGCCTGTCGAAAAATCTAACAGCGAACCGGTTCGAGAACACCAAATAGAAATCGATGGCTCTAGTTAGATGAGGAGTATCCAATGACGAGGCCTATTCGAATTGTTCTATACGGGGTTGGGGCGATGGCGTGCGAGATGGCGCGGATTCTCTACAGCCGATCTGATGCTTTGATTGTCGGCGCTATTGATACCGATGATGCAAAAATCGGGAAAAATTTAAAGGATCTTATACGGATTGATGATCAAGGCGCCGATGTTGTCGTCTCTAGAGATGCAGAAGCTGTCCTTTCTGATAGCGACGCTGATATTGCACTTTTATCCACTACCGCCTTCGCCCAAGAGGCTGAACCTTTGATATCTTCGTGTTTGGGGCGAGGTCTGTCTGTCCTCGGTATCGTTCAAGAGTTATTCTTCCCAGTGGGACCTGTTTGTAATGTGGCCAGGCGTGTAGATAAAGCTGCGCGTGCGGCTGGACGGAGTGTCGCCGCTGTTGGTATTAATCCAGGTTTTATTATGGACCTGCTGCCGCTTGTTTGTACGACGCCTTGTGCGAAAATCGCGCGCATTGAAGTTGAGCGTAATGTTGACTTCTCTCCGTACGGCCCAGATGAAATGGTCCATATTGGCGCAGGTCTGACGGCTAAAGAATTCGCAGAAGGCGCAGCGGCCGGGTATATCGGCCATATCGGGTTGGTCGAAACGGCTGCGTTCGTTGCACAGGGCGCTGGGTTAAAGGTTGATCGGCTCGTTCAAACTAAGGAGGCGCTTTTGGCGAAGACTGTGCGTAAGACATCTTTTTTAGAAGTGCAGCCTGGGCGCGTTTGCGGCTTCCGACAATATGTTTCTGGGTATCGCGATGGCGACGTCGTATTGAATTTTAAGATGAACGGTGTTCTTGATCCAAATGCCGATGAAGATGGATTTCAGCTTGGTGATCATGCGCGAATACACGGCGATCCAAATGTCGATATCCAGGTTAGACGAGAGGTTTCATCAAAAGGGGGTGTGGGGACGGCTGCCGTCGCCGTGAATACAATCCCCCGTTTGCTCGCAGCTGCTCCAGGCTTTCATACAACACTCGATCTTGGTTTTCCTAAAATGTGGACAGGCGCAAGTGATGTGCTCATTGATTGTATGATTGAAAAATAGTATTCAGCTCAACTACTTATCCCCATAACTTGGGTTGTTCGGGTTTACGAAATATTTGTTGGTGAGTATGGCGGCTGTAAACATCCCTCCGGGAGGAGGGACGTTGAAGGCTAATTTATTACTTCGTATTGCAATCATACTTGTTAAAAAATTTAGTGCCAGTTAAAGTCAACGGTCATATCGCGTCCGCTTGAGTTGCGCATTATAGGGCGTAAACGAAGCATTTGAATGAGGTTCGGGTTCACCGGAGAGAGCGTCATATAGCCGGCTACGCGTCCCTTTTCGCAGTTCCAGGTAAACGACCCCGATAAACGTCCGTCGTGCTTTATTGGTTCAGACACATTACAATCTCCGACTGTTTCGCGAATGGCGGGCAGCTGTGTATTCCAACGTTCTTCGGAGCGATCCAGGAAAAAATTATCTGAAAACTGAACGCCGCCACCGGTGATACGAGCGGCGCCATACGCCTTCCCGATGCCCTCATAGGCAGAAAGAAGGCGCGGGTCAGGTGGAAGGATGCCGAGTTCTTCTCCGACGCCGGCTTCAACAAGCTTTGCGATGGTGTCCCAAACGGGCACATACATCTGTGCATATGTTCGGTTTGCGAAAGCGAAAACGCCCACGCCCCGTTCAGGCAGCATGATGACATAGGACCCGAAGCCTGGAAAGCCGCCGCCGTGCCTTAGCACGGCCCCTGCTTTGCAATGGCGACTAATGTGCAACCCCATGCCGTAACCACTGGACATAACGCAGTCATCCGTACTTTGAAGTCCAGGACGGCGGCCCGGGTCGAGGATATAACTTCCATCTGTGACAGACCTGACAACCCGCCTTGGAATCGGCCCGTTATCCGCGTCGTCGCGGGCGGGCCATGCAGATAAAACCCAGGTCACAAATTTTGCGTAATCATCTGCAGTCGTCCAAACTCCGCCTATCGGGTCAAACGACCCTGACGCGAGGATCGGTTCGTCAGTAAATGTGTTGTTGATCCAGTTGTATCCATATGCGCGTTTTTCGTCGGCGATATCTGCAACCTCCAAGCCTGAATTTTTCATTCCTAAGGGGGCAAAGATTCGTGTTTGCAGGCGTTCCGTGAAAGACTGTCCCGATACGTTCTCAATTATGCGCCCCAAGATGGCGTAGCCAAGGTTCGAATATTCATAGGTTGAGCCCGGCGCATGTGAAAATGGTTCTGCTCTTTGTAGGAAAGCGTTAAACTCTTCGTTGGTGCGCGCCATTTGCCGATCCGCCCAAGGATCATCCCAGATGAAACCGGCGGTGTGATTTAGCATGTCACGGGTCGTAACCCTGCGGGAATCCGAAGTTGGATATTTTAAAAATTTTAGTTCCGGCACGTATGTCTCGGCGGGTCGGTCCAACGAAAGCTTGCCTTGATCATGAAGATCCAAAATCAGGAGCGCCGTCATTAGTTTTGTCATTGAGGCAATTCGAAAAACCGTATCCTTCTTGATCGCGGAATCGGTTTCGGTCTCGCGAACGCCGATGCTTTTAGTATGCGCAACTTTACCATCAACAATAATGCTGTAGATAAGGCCGGGCGCTTTTACGTCGAGTCTTGCATCGTTGAAGACGGAGTCGATATCTTCGATGAGCGCTTTGTCTAAAGCGCCTTTTGCATGAACGGGTGCATGCGCCGCCAAAATGGCGGCGCCAAACGCCGCTGCTAGGCTCAGTCGAACTGTAGTTATAACGTTCATCGTATGGACTCCTTGAAATTAAGAACTTCTCATAGTCATAGCTATACTGCCGGTTGATGGTTTGTTGGTTCGGGAGCATTGCGATTCCTATCCACATCTCATCTTACTTGAACTCTCCGGCGCTGGCTGCGCAGAAGGCGATGAAGATGTCGCCGAAGCCGTCGTTGCCGGCGGAGCCGACCGACCCGACCCAGTGGAAGCGCGACGGTTGGCGGAAAGCTGCATTTTTGCCCTTCGCCGAGGTTGTGTATGTCATATGGCCTCTATATTGCTACGTGAGCATTCTTAGTCATCGTCTGCTTTCTCAATAGAAATGCGGCCTGAACTGATTACTGTCGGATAGCTGTTGTCGTAACGGTTTGCGTCAGGTAGTCCGTGTTCAGGGTCCAGCGTGACTGATGCTATTTTGCGGTCGCTTGGGACGATCACGCGAATTTTTGGTTTGCCTTTGCGCCAAATGAACTCTGAAACCGTCATTGTTTTCGTCGACTGATCGTCAAATGTGAGCAGCATCGGAATGGGCGCCAGCAGGCCGCCGACATTTTCAAGCTCGATGAAGTATATATAGCGTCCGCGCTCGATCTCCGACTCAAATGTTGCGCGTTCTTCGTCGCTGAGGCTCTCCAACAGTTCTTGATAGTCTGCACGATCTTTTTCCGATACACCGAATAAGCCGAACCGTGGATCTTCTTCGGCGATATGGGGCCGGCGCTCGACGAGCGTTTTGACGCCGTCCGCTTCGTTACGTTTTTGGACAAGAGGTTTTTTGTACGCTTGCTGTTTTAAATTCCGTTCTATGTCTGGATTAAATGTGGACGCTGTATATTCACTGACGCGCGTAATGCCAAAATCCAAATATTCATCGGAGAAGAACCAGCCCCGCCAGAACCAGCCGAGGTCCTGGCCGCTGGCGTCTTCCATAGTGCGGAAGAAATCGGCCGGCGTCGGCCGCTTGAACCGCCAGCGCTGCGCAAAGGTGCGGAACGCATCGTCGAAGGCTTCTCGCCCGAGAACGACTTCGCGCAACACCACAAGCGCCGCCGCCGGTTTCGTATAGACATCTCGATATGGCGACTTGAACGTGCTCAACTCCGACATGATCGGCATGCTCTCGCCGCTGGTCATATGCTCGCTAATGAAATCGACAATGCTCGGGTCGTTTCCCGAACTCCAGGCGACGAAATCATCGCCCCATTCCGCCTCTGTCAGATATTGAAGAAACGTGTTGACGCCTTCGTCCATCCAGGCCCATTGGCGTTCGTCCGTATTTACGACCATGGGGATATAGTTATGGCCAGCCTCATGAATGATCAGTGCGACAAGGTTGTTTCGCTCGTCTTTCGTAAAAATACGCTCTTCTATTGGGCTGTCGTCCGCCGGTCGTCCGCGGTTGAAGCTCAGCATGGGATATTCCATGCCGCTTATGTCGTAAGCGTTCGCGGATATGGCCACGGGGTAGGGGTATGGAAACATAAAACGGGAATAAACTTGCAGCGTATGGGCGACTGTCTCCGTGGAATATTTCGGCCATAACGGCAGCGCTTCGTTCGGGTATACGGACATTACAAGAACATTGGCGGGTTCGCCGTTTTGGGGAGTTTGGCGCAAACGCATCCCGTCCCAGATATATTTGCGGGAGCTTGTCCAGGCGAAGTCGCGAACATTGCCGGCGGTGAAACGCCAGGTTTTCGACGCACTGTCTTTGGTCTTTTCGTTTTCGGCGGCTTCCTCGGGCGTTACGATAAAAACCGGCTTGTCGGCCTTGCGTGCTTCAGCGAGGCGGGCTTGCTGGTCCTTGGTTAAGACCTCGCGCGGGTTGGCGAGTTCTCCGGTCGCTGCGACGATATGATCCGCAGGAACTGTAATCGACACGTCATAGGAGCCGAACTCAAGGGTGAATTCGCCGGCTAACCAACTGGTAAGGTTTTGCCCCATAAAGGGCTTTACGTTCCACCCGCCGTAATCCGTATAGCTTGCCGCCCGGGGCAGCCAATGGGCGACAGCGTAAGTGTACGTATCATTATTGGCAAAATACTCATAGCCGCCGCGTGCGTCGAGGCGGGAATCGACCAAGTTTAGCCCCCATTCGATTATCAGTTCTGCCCGTTTGCCTGGAGCGAGCGGCGTTTGCAAGTCAACTTTCATCAACGTGTCTTCAACGCGGTAGTCAAGCGATGCGCCAGCGCGGGTTGCAACCCTGGCGATGTTAAAGCCGAAGTCCTTGGTCTCTAGAAGGTTGAGTTTCGTGAGCGTTTCGATAGGCAATCGGTCTTTAGTTTGTTCGACCTCGGTCATCAGCTCTGCGTTCAAAGCTCGACGGTTGACGGAATGTTCGCGATGCCTGTTGTGTTCTAAATGAAACCATAGAAAGGCCAGCGTATCAGGAGAATTGTTAATGTATGTGATGGCCGCCTTTCCCTCTAGACGCCGTTGGCTTTCGTCTAAAACGACATCGATTTTATAGTTGACCTGTTGTTGCCAATAGTCGGCGCCTGGAGCGCCAGATGCAGTGCGGTACGCATTTGGTGCGGTCAGGTTAAGGGGCGTGGCCCGGAAAGAGACGTTCTGTTCGGGCCCGTGTGCTTTTGCGGATACGATGGAGAATGTAAGGCAGATGAGTGCGAGGTTAACGTGTGCAGTAAAAATTCGCGAAGACCGAATCCAATTTCTAAAAAAACTCACACGCATCGATCTTTACCTTCCATTTTCAGAGCGCTGCTTCTATTGAGCGCGCTTGCGTCGCCATAATTTCCCGCAATTTGTCTTCAGGCAGTTCGAAGACCTTCAGCGTATTTGCGCCGACCATCGTGTCAGCAGCGACCATGGCGTTGACGATGGCCTCTTCGGTCGCATGGATTGTTGCATTGAACAAAGTACTGAGTTCATTGTTTGGGAACATCGAAATTCCTGTCGACATCTCATCTTCGTTGAGTTCGCCGGCGCTGGCCGTCGAAAATGCGATGAAGATATCGCCGGAGCCGTCATTGCTGACGGCGCCGAGCCAGCCCAGCGCAAGCGATGGTCGTTTGATGAGGCGTTTCAGCTGATTGGGCAAAAGCGGCGCGTCCGTCGCAACGACAATGATGATGGATCCGTCCGGGGCGTTTGCTTCATCAATCGCGCCACCTTCCGTGCAGACTGGCGACCAGGCACCCTCAGGGCGGAGGGCGGCGTTTTCATAACAGGGTATGGGCGCATCCTGAAGTTCGCTAACCGGGACGCTAGCGATTTGTTTAAGGTCGGACCGCGCCCCATAATTACACTGGACAAGCACGCCCACCGTATATGTTTCTTCTCCATGGGCGATCACACGAGAAGATGTGCCGATACCGCCTTTAAAGCGGTTGCACAGCATGCCTGTGCCGCCGCCGACGGCGCCTTCTTCGACGGGGCCGGAGGAGGCGGTGCGCATGGCTTCCATGGCGTGGCGAGTTTTGACATGGAACCCGTTAATGTCGTTGAGGCCGCCGTCATAGGTCTCCGCTGCGATTGGCGCGTGCCAGGAGGCGGGCCAGCCTTTGTCGACCATCCATTCGACGGCGGCGTCCCGGACGACGCCGACGGAATGGGTGTTGGTGATGAGGATCGGACCGTCGATGAGGCCGCGTTCTTCCAGCCATGTGGTGCCCGTCATTTCGCCTGAGGCGTTCAACGTGAACCAGGCGCCGAAGACCGGACTTAGGGAGTCTTTGCCGCGGGGGTGAATGGCTGTCACGCCCGTGCGTACAGGACCTTTGCCGCGCACGAGCTTGCCCTTGCCCTTGATGATTGTAGAATGGCCAACTTCGACGCCAGCAACGTCGGTTATGGCGTTCAAGGGGCCAGTTTCACCCTGAAACGGAACGCCCAGATCACGTGCGCGGTCTTTCGCGGCGGCGGCGAACGGCGCGGCGCATACAAGGCCGAAGGTCGCGGCGGCGATAAGCGTTGTTTTGAAGGTCATGCGGAAAGTTTCCCTTTTTCGTGCACGGATGTATTTTGCCTGGATGTTAAAAGGCTGACGACGATAGTGAAAACAAGACCGGCGATAAAGCCGGGGATCATTTCGTAAAGATCGTAAAATTGCGCTTTGAAAGACGTGATCCAGATGACTGTCGTTCCGAACCCGCTCAGCATACCGGCGAGCGCGCCCTGCCAGGTTGTGCGCCCCCACCACAAAACGCAAAGGACCGTCGGGCCGAAGGCGGCGCCGAGACCGGCCCAGGCGAACAGGACGAAGGCGAAGATGGTGCTGTTCTGGTTAAGGGCGACGAGAACCCCGGCGACCCCGACGGCCGCCGTCACCCATATGCCCAGTCGGCCAAGGGTTTTCGTATCCGCGTCAGGGCGAAACACCTGGTGATAAAGGTCTCCCACTAAAGCGGAGGAGGCAAGGTTCATCAGGGAGCTGACCGTCGACATCACGGCGGACAGGACGGCGGCGACAAGCAGTCCTGTAACAAGAGGTGGGAACAAATCCTCGCTTAAGACCGGCATGATCGTTTCTGCATCGCTTAAGTCCGGAACCAGGGCGCGGCCGACAAGGCCGGTGGCGACGGCGCCCGACCCGAGCAGAAAGATGACGGAGACTGAGATGCCGCTCGCCTTGCGGATTTCTTCTTCACCCGAGACGGCCATATAGCGCACTAGCAATTGCGGTACGCCGATAAACGGCAGACCGACGGCAAGGGCGCTCGCCAACGCGATGAGGCCGATGAGCAGCGTTCCAGAGGAAAGATCGACGGGCGCCAGAAGCGATGCGTCAATGGCGCTGAGGGCGTTAGCCGCCGGACCAAGCCCGCCGAGCGCCATGAGCCCTGCGAGAGGGACTGCGACAACGGCGAAGACCATGAGCAGCGCTTGGACCATGTCCGTATACGCCACGCCACGAAAGCCGCCGAAACTTGTGTAAAGCACGGTTACGAAACCGCCGGCCAGAACCCCTGTTGCGTACGGCCAGTCTAAGAAACTGTCAAACGCCTTGCCCGTGGCGAGCATTTGCGCCGCCACGTAGACCAGCACCATAGCGAGGATAATTAAAACAGCGCCGGTGCGGAGCAATCTTAGCGGGTCGCCGAGTTTTTCCGCGAGGATGTCGGGCAGCGTGACTGCATCGGTTTCGATTGCCGCCTTGTTCAGACGTTTGGCGACAAGGCGCCAGCTCAGCCAGATGCCAAGAGTTTCGCCAATCACAACCCAGATGGCGCTCACTCCCACGGCATAGGCGAGGCCAGAGAGGCCTAAGAGCAGCCAGGCGCTTTCTCCTGTAGCATTCATGGAAAAAGCAGCCACCCAATAAGGCAGCCGCCGTCCGGCGAGATAATATTCCTTCTTCGACGCTTCGCGCGGGCGCGCCGCGATGCCGATGACGATCATCGCAATTAGGTACGCGACGACTGTGATTAGAACTATTCCTGAGCCAGCCATTATTTTTGCCTGCTGTGACAGTAAGCTTTGCAAGCGATAGATTATTTTGCACACAAAACCCGTATTTTGCATATGAGCTTAGATGCGTCTTTGCAGGTTTCACCTATCGAAAGATAACATCGTCTTAGAAAAAGGTTTTGCTCATATGAGTGCTTTGAAAATTTAAAGATTTTGAATTGCTCAAGAGAGTGTCTTCTGTTGCTGTCAGCAGCGAATTAAGGTGGCGGTTTTTCTCTGACCAGGCCAACCGCAGCTCTTTTTCCATTCGACTTAGTTAATTAGGCCAAGCCGCATGGCTTTATTGAGGGCAAGCTGGCGCCGCCGCACGCCAAGCTTATTATAAATCTGCTGTAGGTGCCATTTTACAGTGCCTTCGGTCATTCCCAGGATGTCGCCAATCTCCCGGTTGGAAAGACCGGAGGCGAGACAGTTCAGAATTTCCAGTTCACGGTCTGCTATTGCGCCATAGACATGTCCTTCGATGCTTTGCGCCGGTTGAGGCGTTTCATCTTTGTTGGCGTGTGGCGCTCCTTGACCTGGGAACGCGTTGAGGACATTTGCCGTGAACTCTCGTTCAGCGGCCGATGATGTGGCCGAAGCAGCGTGTAGGTGCGTCAATAGCTCCTGGATTGGCTGACCTTCTTTAAGGAAAGGTTGTATGTACCGCCCCGGCCGGGCAGCGCGCACGGCGTCGCGCAGGTGTCGTAAGGCTGCGCGTTCGTCGCCATCCCTAAGTGCGATGACGGACAGCAAGATGTTCCACCGCGTCATGGACAAACAGGCGCCCGCCTGAAACGTGAAGTCTCGCCAGCGCATGGCTGTTTTTCGCGCCGCAGCGTACTCCCCTTCAGCCAGAGCGAGGCGAGTCCAGGCCAGTGCCTTACGATCGCTTGATCCGTTGGCGTTTTTTCCTGGAGAAAATGTATTGGAGTTGGATGAAACATGTTTGTCGAAGATATCGCGTGCGGTGCGCAATTTTCCGTTGCTGAGGGCGTCGCCGATTAGCTCATACGCCATGTACCTTTGCAAGCGACCGAACCGTTGCGCATCTCCTTGCCGCATACCTTCCATTACAAGGGCGTTCGCTTCGTCAACCTTATTGTCAATCCTTAATATCCGTGAGCGAACCAAAATGGCTGAGATAACCTGTTCAGGGAACCCGATTTGACTGAAGTTCGACCAGTACCGATCGCATAATGTACGTGCGTCTTCAATTTCGTTTCGCAGATAATGGGTTTCCGCCAGAACCAATCCAGGGATGGAGGCAAAGTGGCTAAGTTCTGCGCCCAAAGCTTGCGCTGAAGCGATCCCTTGTTCGCATGCGGCAATAGCAGCCTGGCTGTCGCCTTCCAATAACCTCGCGCGTCCAATGGTCGCTTTGTGCCAAATCATAATATACGTGCGATCTCGTTCCTCCAGGAGGTGCAAGGTTTTTCGTTCGAGATAATTTATGCGTGAAAAATCGAATTGATCTGTCTCAACATGAATGAGCGTGTCATAGGCGACCCCTAAAACGTCGGGTTCATCAATATTATGTTCTGATAACAGTTGATTGCAGTGCGAACGAACTTCATCAAGCTGATCGCGAAAACGCGCATAAAGCATCTTTACGTGCAGGAGTTTCCAATAAAGCTTCGAAAAGTAACCGTCAGCCCCTTCATGCTGTTTGCGCTGGCGGCTGATGGCGTCTTCTGCAATATTTATGAACAGCTGAGCTTGTTCGAAACGCCAGTGAACAATGAGCGCCCAGGCTTTCGTAAGAGCGAGGTTTGGGAAATCTTGAATTGCATTATTGGTCAGGTGTTCTGACATTTTTAGAAGTTGCGCTGGGCGACCTTCGTTTAATATTTGTGCGCAATGCGTATCAAGAATTTTAGCAGCGCGAGATTCATCATTACCTTTCAAGGCGTGTGTAAAAGCTTCTTGAATAAAGCCTTTATTCCAAAACCAATCACTCGCCTGAATATGAAGGCGGCTTTCATATTCCGGAAAGCGAAATTGTAAAACGCCCCTTAGAAAATTAGAAAACAGGTGGTGATAGCGAAACCAACCACTTTCCGGATTAAGAGAAAATATAAATAGCCCTGCATCGCGCAGAGAGTTTATTATTTCTTTTGTGTT